>CP063848.1:935746-1247661 GCA_015277795.1 Massilia sp. UMI-21
TATCTATGTGTCCGGGCAGGTGCAGCAGCACCTGGTGGCGGGGCGGCTGGTGATCGTGTTCCTGAAAGGGAACTATGAGCTGGTGCCGAAGGTCATCGGCGAGAAGATCGCCGAGCGCGACCCGGAAAGCGTCATCCAGGTCAGGCAGGCCAGCACGGCAGTCGATGAGGACGACCCGTATGCCGACTTCAAGATCCCGGACGACTTCACCTGGTAAGCGCCCGGCATGCATCTGAATCGATATTGAACTGCTATCTTTGACGATTTTGAGTTACACTTGGCATGTCTCGCAATTGTAGCGGGAAGCTCATCATGTAATTGGTTCAAGGGCGGGTCATATGAACGACAGAATGGATGAACAGCGGGTCGAGAGCCGCGAAGTCACCTACCGGAGCGGGGTTGCCGCGCGTCTTGCCGGCTTGCCCGTGGAGACCTTGCGGGTCTGGGAGCGGCGCTATGCGCTGTCGGACACCCAGCGCTCGGCGCACGGCCAGCGGCTTTACACGGCCGAGCAGGTGCGTCGCCTGGGCTTGCTCAAGCAACTGGTCGACCTGGGGCACCCGATCGGCGTCCTCACCGGCCTGCCGGTCGAGCGCCTGGAAGAAATGATTGCGCCGAACACGGCGCGCGTGGCCGACGTCAGCGGACCGATGCGGGCGCTGGTGGTGGGCGACAGCCTGGTGCGCCGCATCGCTGCCAGCGGGCGCGACGGTCGTGCGCTGCAGGTGCAAGGCCACTGCGCCCGGATCGACCAGGTAGCGTCGCTCGCGGACAGCGGGGCGCTGGACGTGCTGCTGATCGAAGCCTCGGAACTCGACGAGGCCGCGGTGGCGCAGATCGCGGCGGCGCGCGACATCACGCGGCCGGTGGCGACCGTGGTGCTGTACCGCTTCTGCGGCAGCGCCACGATCCGCGCGCTGCGCTCCCAGGGCTGCCTGGTTGCGCGGGTGCCGGCCGAGATCGGCGAGCTGGTACTGCTGTGCCGGTCCGCGCTGGCGGGGCAGGGCCTGCCCGCGTCCGAGCCGGCCGGCGAACCGGTGGCGCCGCGCCGCTTCGACGACCAGGCGCTGGCCGCCATCACGGCGGCCGGCAACCGCCTGTCCTGCGAATGCCCGCGCCACCTGTCCGAGATCCTGATGATGGTCGGCAGCTTCGAGCGCTACAGCGCCCAGTGCGCCGCGCGCAACCAGGAAGATGCGCGCCTGCACCGCGAGCTCGAGCTGGCCTCGGGGCGCGCACGCATGGTGCTGGAAACGGCGATGGAAAGGCTGGCGCTGGCGGAAGGCTTGCCGATGCCTGGCAAGCCCGGCTGATTTCTTTCGATCGCTGACGGAATCCGATGAAAGGGCCTGGTGCATGCCGGGCCCGTTTTCCTTGTGGCGTGCGGAGGGGCGAATCGATCCGTGTTCCAATACAGATCGCGGTTCATGCTTGTCCTGATGCGGTGCACTTTCAGGACGGGCCGGCCTTTTACCTTCCCCTTCGAGGAGTCCGATATGGCAGACGCGTTCAAACCCGGCGACAAGGTGCAGTGGCAATCGTCGCAAGGAACGGTGCACGGCACCATCAAGAAGAAGCTGACTGCGCCAACCGAGATCAAGGGCCACCACGTGGCGGCCTCGCGCGCGCATCCCGAGTACCTGGTGGTCAGCGACAAGACCGGCGCCGAGGCGGCGCACAAGCCCGAGGCGCTCAAGAAGGCCTGACGCCGGGAGCGGCGGCGCCCATCCTGCACCCACTGCCGGCGCAGGCTGTCCGAGACGGCTGGCAGCCCAGGTCCCCAATTTGATACAATTACAACAATGTAATTTTTACAAGCTTATCATCAAGCGCTTGGTGGTATTACCGGTCAATAAGGGACAATATGCGCTTAAGATCGCTTCATCTTTCACTACGCTTCATCGTTCCCCTGGCGTGCGTGCTGGCCTTGATCGGCTACTTCGCCCTCCCCTGGATCGAAAGCACGACCGTGCGCTGGTTCGTCCGCGACCTGGATGCGCGCTCCAGCCTGGTGTCGAGTACATTGCAGCAGCCCCTGCTCAACTACATCGAGTCGAATGCGGACGAGCAAATCGATGACATGTTCAACCGTGCCATCCAGGACGAACGCCTGTATGCGATCGGTTTCTGCGGTCCTGATGGCAAGTTGTCCCACAAGACCGTTACCTACCCCAATGCCTTGGGCTGCTGGCAGGGCGCGGACAGCGCAGCGGCGCGCAATCCCGTGCTGTATCTGCCGCAGGGAGCGGTCCACGTTTCCGCCAAGGAACTGACCCGGGACGGCAATCGTGCCGGTCGCCTGATCCTGGTCCAGGACATGCGCTTCATCGAACTGCGCGGTTCAGATGCCAAGCGATACATCGTGGGACTGTTTGTACTGGTTGCATGTGTCGTGTCGATCATCACGATACTGATCGCACAGCTCAGCTGGCACGGCTGGGTAAGGGGTGTTCGGGAAATGATGCGTGGTGAACTGTGGCCCAAATCGCCGCGCCTGGCGTCGCCGGAGTTGGCGCCGCTGGCAAGCGACCTGCGCTCGATGCTGCAGGAATACCAGCGCGATTTGCAAGGGAGTAATGTCGAGGCGAGTACATGGGATGCGGAAACGCTCAAGTCCTTGCTGAATCAAGACCTGGCCGGCGACGAAATCCTGGTGGTGTCGAACCGGGAGCCCTACATTCATGTGAACACACCCGACGGGGTCAGGGTGCAGCGTCCCGCCAGCGGCCTGGTGACCGCCGTGGAGGCGGTGATGCGCGCCTGTTCCGGCACCTGGATCGCGCACGGCGCCGGGTCGGCCGACCGCGTCACGGTGGACGCCAACGACCACGTCCGCGTCCCGCCCGAGAACCCGAGCTACACGCTGCGCCGCGTCTGGCTGTCGAAGAAAGAGGAGCAGGGCTACTACTACGGCTTTGCCAACGAAGGCTTGTGGCCCTTGTGCCATATCGCCCACGTGCGGCCGGTGTTCCGCTCGTCGGACTGGGATGAATACGTCAAGGTCAACCAGCGTTTTGCCGACGCCGTGATCAGCGAGGCGCATTCCGACAACCCGGTCGTGCTGGTGCAGGACTATCACTTCGCCCTGCTGCCGCGAATGGTACGCGCGGTGCTGCCGAAGGCGACCATCATCACCTTCTGGCACATCCCGTGGCCGAACCCCGAATCCTTCGGTATCTGCCCGTGGCGCGAAGAAATCCTCGACGGCATGCTGGGCAGCACGATCCTGGGCTTCCACACGCCATTTCACAGAAAGAATTTCCTCGATACCGTGGACCGCTACCTGGAGACGCGCATCGAGGACGAGGCATCGACCATCAGCTATGGCAACCAGCTGACCCAGGTCAAGCCTTATCCGATCTCGATCGCCTGGCCGGAGCCGCCCCCGGACGAGCAGGATATCGATGCCTGCCGCGCCGAAGTCCGGCGGGCGCTGGGTGTGCCGGCGGACCGCTTGCTGGGGATCGGTGTCGACCGCCTCGACTATACCAAGGGCATCATCGAACGCTTCCAGGCGGTCGAACGCCTGCTCGAGCTGTATCCGGAGATGATCGGGAAGTTCACCTTCGTGCAGATCGCGGCGCCGACCCGTTCCTCGCTCGACGAGTACCAGAGTTTCGAGGCAAGCGTGCAGGCGCTGGTCAAACGCATCAATGAGCGCTTTGCCAACGATGCTTACCTGCCGATCATCCTGAAGGCCGAGCATCATGAACAGAAAGCCCTGCGTTCTTATTTCCGCGCAGCCGAGGTGTGCAGCGTGACCAGCCTGCACGACGGCATGAACCTGGTGGCCAAGGAGTTCATTGCCGCCCGAGACGACGAGCAGGGGGTGCTGATCCTGAGCCGGTTCACCGGCGCGGCGCGCGAGCTGCATGAAGCGCTGATCGTCAATCCCTACCATATCGAAGAGGGGGCGGAGGCGCTGTACCGGGCGCTGCACATGCCGGCCGGCGAGCAGCGCGAACGGATGCGCAGCATGCGCCGTCGGGTGCGCGACTTCAACGTCTACCGCTGGGCCGGCCGCATGCTGCAGGATGCCGCCCGCCTGCGCCAGCGCGAGCGCGTGAAATCGCGCATCATCTCGCTCAGCCAGGACCGGGCACGCAAGGGGCGGGCATGAGCGATACCGAGCGTAAGCCGACCGGGCGCGGCCCGACCGATGATGCGGCGCTGGCACTGCTGGCCGCGCACGAAGGCGCGCTGTTCCTCGATTTCGACGGCACCCTGGTCGACATCGCGCCGCTGCCGAGCCAGGTGATCGTGCCGCCTGCGCTGCTCGCCGCGCTGGGCGTCCTGCAGCTGCGGCTCGGCGGCAGGCTGGCCGTCATTTCCGGGCGTCCGATCGCCGAGCTCGACAGTTTGCTGGCGCCGCTCGTGCTGCCGGCCGCCGGCGTGCATGGCATGGAGCGGCGCGGCGCCGACGGCGTGCTGCGGCGCCTGCCGCCGCCCGACTTCACGCGCGTGCGCGCACAGGCTCAGGAACTGGCCGCCCGCCATCCCGGCCTGTGGGTCGAGGAAAAGCATGGCGCGCTGGCCTTGCATTGCCGCCAGGCACCGGATTTGTATGACTTGTGCAGCGCGCAGCTCGGGGCCGCGGTCCAGGAGGGCGCCGGCCTGGTCCTGATGGAGGGCAAAATGATCATCGAGGTCAAGGCTGCGGGCGTCAGCAAGGGTACGGCGATCCGCGACTTCCTTGACGAAGCCCCGTTCCGCGGCCACCGGCCGCTGTTTGTCGGCGACGATACAACCGACGAGGCGGGCTTCGATTACGTGCAGAGCACCGACGGGATCGGCCTCAAGGTGGGACCGGGTCCGAGTGCGGCCCGGTGCCGCATCGCGTCGGCGGAGGCCTTGCGCACGGCATTGGCGCAGGTGGCCGCCACGCCAACCATAGGAAAGGACACACGATGATTGATGTTTCGCAAAAGCCAGCATCGCCCGGGCTGCATGAAGCGCCAGGATCCCTCGATTGCGGCGTCATCGGCAATTGCGCTTTCAGCGCCATGATCGACCGCATGGGCAGGATGGTGTGGTGCTGCCTGCCGCGTTTCGACGGCGACCCGGTTTTCAACGCCTTGCTCGATCCGAGCGAGAACGGCAGCTTGTGGAGCATCGAGGTCGAGGACTTCGCGCGCAGCGAGCAGGTCTATGAACCGAATACGGCGGTGCTGCGTACGCGCCTGTACGACAGCGCCGGCGAGGGCATCGAGATCACCGACTTCGCGCCGCGCTTCCTGAGCCGCGACCGGATGTTCCGCCCCCTGATGCTGGTGCGTCGGGTCCGGCCGCTCGGCACTGGCGTGCGCATCCGGGTCAAGCTGCGGCCCCGCTTCGAATGGGGCGCGCGCCGCCCCGAGATCACGCAGGGCAGCCACCACATCCGCTATGTCGGTGCGACGCAGACCTTGCGCCTGAATACCGATGCATCGCTCAGCTATGTACTGGCCGAATCGTTCTTCCTGCTCGATCGCCCGATGAATTTCATGCTGGGACCGGACGAGACGCTGGCCGACGGGATCGAGGAGACCGCGCACCGTTTTGAGAAGGACACCATCGGCTACTGGCGTACCTGGTCGCGCCGGCTGGCCCTGCCGCTCGAATGGCAGGATGTCGTGATCCGGGCGGCGATCACGCTCAAACTGTCCTTGTTCGAAGACACCGGCGCCATCATCGCCGCCATGACCACCAGCATCCCGGAAGCGCCAGGCAGCGAGCGCAACTGGGATTACCGCTACTGCTGGCTGCGCGACGCCTTCTTCGTGATCCGGGCGCTCAACAGCCTGTCGGAAGTCGGGACCATGGAGGATTACCTGCGCTGGCTGCACAATGTGGTGGCGCGCGCCAAGGGCGGCCACATCCAGCCCCTGTACGGCATCGGACTCGAGGAGCATCTGCCCGAATCGATCGTCGACCATTTGCCCGGCTATCGCAATACCAAGCCGGTGCGGGTCGGCAACCAGGCGCAGGAGCATTTCCAGCACGATGTGTACGGCAATATCGTGCTCGGCGCGGCGCAGGCATTTTTCGATCACCGCCTGTTCCGTCGCGCCGGGCATGCCGAGTTCCGGCAACTCGAGGCAGTGGGCGAACAGGCCTTCCGCCTGCATGCCGAGCCGGATGCCGGCATGTGGGAGCTGCGCACGCGGGCACGGGTGCATACCTCGTCGGTGCTGATGAATTGGGCCGCATGCGACCGCCTGGCCAAGATCGCCGCCGAGCTGGAATTGCCTGATCGCGCCACGCTGTGGGCCGAGCGTGCCGAGCTGATCCGCAACCGCCTGCTGAAGGAAGCCTGGAGCGAAGAGCGCCAGGCCTTCGCCGAAAGCCTGGGTGGCCGTGACCTGGACGCCAGCGTCCTCCTGATGGCGGAAATCAATTTCATCGATCCGAAAGACCCGCGCTTCGTCGCCACCGTCGATGCGCTGGAACGCTCGCTGTGCGATGGCCCCTACATGCGCCGCTACGAGGCGCCGGATGATTTCGGCAAACCGGAGACCGCCTTCAATATCTGTACCTTCTGGCGCATCGACGCGCTGGCGCGGATCGGGAGGGTGGACGAAGCGCGTGCCGTGTTCGAGGCCATGCTCGCGGCGCGCAATCATCTGGGCCTGCTGTCCGAGGATACCCATCCGGTCACCGGCGAGATGTGGGGGAATTTCCCGCAGACCTATTCGATGGTGGGCTTGATCAATTGTGCGATGCGCCTCTCGGCCTCGTGGAACAGCGTGGTCTGAAGGCTGGTCCGCAAGGCTGAGCCGGCAACAAGAACGCCAAGCCGCAGGGCTTGGCGTTTTTTCTTGGCGCGCGCTATCCACGCTGCATGGTGCGATGGCACGGCCGGCACGAAGTGGCCAGGACCATGAATGGATGCTCACCCAGCCGGATTATCCGGTGATAAGCTAATCATGTTGTCAATTCCAACCTGAAGGAATCCCATGAAACCGCTGTTCTCCTCCGACGAAGAAGCCCAGGCCGCATCCCCGGTGCCGGCAACGCCTGCGCCGGCGTTCCCGCCCTTGCTGGAGCCGGCCGGCACGCAGGACATGCTGCCGGCCTCGCGTCCGGAGGCCGGCACGGCCCCGCTGGTCCGTGTCGATATTTCCGGTATCGACGACAAGGCCATCGAATCCCTGGGCGGCTCGACCGGCGCCGGGGTGGCGAAGGTCTCGGCCAAGCTGCTCGGCACCGTGCGTGCGTCCGATGCGGACGTGTTCGGCACGCAGCTGAACGAACTGATCGCCACCTCCAAGGGCCTGGACCCGGCCAAGCTGCGTTCCGGCGGCCTGCTGTCGCGCGTGACGAACATGTTCGGCTCGGTGAAGGAAAAGATGCTGTCGCAGTACCAGGTGGTCGAATCGCGCATGGACACCCTGGTGGGGGAGATGACGCGCCATGCGACCGTGCACAGGAACCGCATCCAGGATTTCGACGAAATGTACAAGGGCCTCGAAATGTACTATCAAGGCCTGGATGCCGACGTCAAGAAGGGCGAAGCCTGGGCCGACAAGCTCCGGCAGGCAGTGGCGCAGCAGGCTGCGCCGGCCAATGCCTTCGAGGCGCAGCAGGCGACTGAGCTCAAGCGCCGTCTCGAGCGGCTCGAAAAGCGCATCGACGACCTGAAGCGCGCCATGCTGATGGCCACGCAAATGGTGCCGCAGATCCGCCTGTCGCAGGACAATGCGCGCGCGCTGACCGACACCTTCACCGATATCGTCAACGTGTCGATTCCGGCCTGGCGCAACGTGTTCTCGCTGTATCTGCTGCAACTGGAAGCCAAGCAGAGCGCGGCGGTCGCCAACGCCGCCTACGACGCCACCGACGCGGCGTTCCGCGCCCAGGCCGACATGCTGCTGGAAAATACCGAGACCGTGGCCCGCGTCAAGCAGCGTTCCCTGGTCAGCCTGGAAACCGCCCAGCACGTCCAGGCGCAGCTGGTGACCGCGTTCGACAAGCTCGAGCAGATCTCGAACGAAGGCCAGCAGCGCCGCAAGGACGAGCTGCCGAAACTGCAGGAGCTGGAGCGCGAACTGATTGCGCGCTTCTCCGCGAATGGGTCGCCGGCTGCGGCATAATCAGGCAACAATACCGTTTTCACCATGGAAGGAGAGTCATGTCGACGACGCTTGCAACTGGCCATCGCATCAACCTCGAAAAAACCGCCCCGGGCCTGAAACGTGTCCGTATCGGCCTTGGATGGAAGGTCAACCCGGTCGAAGGCCAGCCCTTCGACCTCGACGCGTCGGTATTCCTGTGCAGGAAAGATGCGAGCGACCATCCGGTCATGATCAGCAATGCCCACTTCGTCTATTACAACCACGCCACCTCCCCGGACGGTGCGGTCGTGCATTCCGGCGACAACCGCACCGGTGACAAGGACGGCGACGACGAAGTCATCACCGTCGACCTGGGCAAGGTCGACGCGGAGGTCGTCGAGATGCCGATCGTGGTGACCATCCACGACGCCGAGGCGCGCAAGCAGACGTTCGGCCGTGTCAGCGATGCTTACGTGAAGGTGTACAACGACGAGACCGGCGAAGTGATCGCCGAATACGACCTGGACGAAGACTACGCGGACAAGACCGCGCTGCAGTTCGGTTCGCTGTACCGCAAGGATGGCGAATGGCGCTTCCAGGCGGTCGGCGCAGGCTTCAAGCTGAATCTGGCGACCTTCATCCGCAAGCTCGGCGGCACCGTCTGAATCGCCTGTTCCGCGATGCCGTGTGACCGATGAGCCATCAGACGCCCAAGGCATTCGATTTCGACGGGGAGCCGGCGCCGTCCGCCGATCCGCCCCCGCGTCCTGCGCTGCCGCAGGCCTTCGACTTCGGCGAGGCCGACGCGTCGCCGGCGCTGCCGCATGCCGGCGGCAGCTTGCCCGGGGCGCTGTCCTTCGACGATCTTCCCGCGGTGCCGGCAACGTCGAGCATGACCGCCAAAGCCGTCGCCAGGCCGCTGTTCGACAGCGAGGACCATCCGGCGGTGCGCGACGCCCTGGCGATTGCCAGGGCCGAGCATCCCGCCTTGTTCGGGCACGCCGAGCAACGCCTGGCGGCCCTGTTTCGCCGCATCCTGCCGGTGAAGCTGAGCCTGGTCACGGAGTGGGCGGAGGGGCCCTTGATGGAGCAGGCCACACTGCTTCAGCCCGTGACCGAACTGGTGTTGACATTCACCCAGATGGCCGTGCCCGCCTTGCTCGACGAAGCGCTCGCGAGCAGCAGGGCGCCGGCGGGCATGTTCGGCAAGCTGTTCCGCCGCACGGCATCGCCGGCCGAGTACAAGCCGGCGCTGACGGCAAGCCGTGCCGAGCTCGTGCAGCTGGTGGCGGACAGCGAGGCCGCCATCCGCGCGCTGGAAGAATCGGCGAAGAACCTGGCCCTGCACGGCCTGGTGCTGGCGGTGGTGTCGACCCTCGCCGGTGACGCGGCGGATGCCAGCCTGGCCGATGCGCTCCTGCAGCGCCGCACGCTGATCCAGCAGGCCGTGCGCCAGGCGGAGCTGTCGGTGCTGCAGATGGGGCAGGTGCGCCAGCAAGCCGCCGACCTGGTCGGCCAGGTGTCCTCGTTCCTGACGGTGACCTTGCCCGCGCTCGAGATGGCGCGCGCCCAGGAAGGTAGTTAGGGAAGTCTGCCTGCGCTGCTGCACATCTGCGGGGTTCACCTGGGTCGAAAACCCTTACATGGAATGTGTTGTTAGAATTCGCGATAGCCTTTCATCACTCACTTGCAGGAGTACATAACATCCTTGGTTTTCTTATCAGAGCGGCGCTCAGCAGGCCCAGGCTGACCACCGTCGTTGCGCTATGCGTGCTGGCAGCCTTGGCCGGCACGATGACCTACACTGGTTTCCTTGTCGTCGGGGTATTGGCCGAACAGCTCGGCACAGGCCGGTTCATGGCAGGCTTGCTGCTTGGCGCTTTGTTGGCAAGGTTTCCCTGGATAAGTAATGGTAGGCTGCGCATTGTCGGCGTATTGCCGAAAGCGGTGCGGCGACCATTCATCGTGAGCGTGCTCGTACTGTGCTTGTTGAGTTTTCTCTCGCGGCACGCATACGCGCCGGCATTATTTACAGGGTTCACGACGGCTTTTGTTCTCGCCTACCCATGGTTGAGGAAAACAATCGTCGATCGACTGTTATCGTCCTTCTCCAGGTTCGCCCCTGGCCAAAACACGCGTCGACATACCGACGACAACGTGATTGACGCTGAGTTCCGGGAAAAGAAAGAGTAAGGGCCCGTTCCGGCAGGACATGAGCCGCTCGCTAAGCGCGGGCGTCGACGCCCACCCCGCAGGCGACAGGCCTGTACTCCTCTGATGAAAGCGCCAATGAAGGCGCCTTCGATCATGCCAGCAGCTTGAGCAGCGCTCTTGCGCCTTCTTCCGACGAGGCCGGGTTCTGTCCGGTGACCAGCTTGCCGTCAGTCAGCACATACGACGCCCAGTCCTCACCTTTCGAATATTGGCCGCCATTTTTCTTGAGCATGTCCTCGACCAGGAAGGGCACCACCTGCGTGAGGCCGACCGCTTCTTCTTCGGTGTTGGTGAAGCCGGTTACGCGCTTGCCCTTGACCAGCGGGCTACCGTCGGCGCCTTTGACGTGACGCAGCACGCCGGGAGCATGGCAGACGGCGGCGACCGGCTTGCCGGCAGCGGCCATCGCTTCGATCAGGGCGATCGATGCCTTGTCTTCGGCCAGGTCCCACAGCGGGCCGTGTCCGCCCGGATAGAACACGGCATCGAAGTCGGCGGCGTTGACCTCGGCCAGCTTGCCGGTCTTGGCGAGCACGGCCTGCGCGGCAGCGTCGGCCTTGAAGCGGCGGGTGGCCTCGGTCTGGGCATCCGGTTCGTCGCTCTTCGGGTCGAGCGGGGGCTGTCCTCCCAGTGGCGATACCACGGTGAGCTCGGCGCCGGCATCCTTGAAGGTGTAGTACGGCGCGGCGAATTCTTCCAGCCAGAAGCCGGTTTTCTTGCCCGTATCGCCGAGTTGGTCATGCGAGGTCACTACCATCAATACTTTCATGCGATTCTCCTGTGGGTTGTTTAATTGGATGCGACGCGCACCACGAGCTTGCCGAAATTCTTTCCTTCGAGGAGGCCCCTGAAGGCCTGCGGCGCATTCTCGAGGCCATCAACCACGTCTTCCCGGAACTTGATCTTGCCGTCCTGGAGCCATGCGCTCATCTGGGCAAAGAATTCGCCGTAGCGCGGCCCGTAGTCGTCGAAAATAATGAAGCCCTGCATCTTGATGCGCTGGGTGAGAATGGTGCGCGCCAGCAGGCCGAGCCGGTCCGGGCCGGGCGGCAGTGCGGTGGCGTTGTAGTCGGCGATCAGGCCGCAGACGGGGACGCGCGCTTTCGTGTTAAGCAAGGGCAGCACGGCGTCGAACACGGCGCCGCCGACATTCTCGAAATACACGTCGATGCCGCCTGGGCAGGCTGCGGCCAGCTGCTGCGCGAAATCCGGTGCGCGGTGGTCGATGCAGGCATCGAAGCCGAGCTCCTCGACCACATAGCGGCATTTTTCGGCGCCGCCGGCGATGCCGACCGCACGCGCGCCCTTGAGCTTGGCGATCTGCCCGACCAGCGAGCCGACCGCGCCGCTGGCGGCCGCGACGACGACCGTTTCACCCGCCCGCGGCTGGCCGATGTCGAGCAGGCCCATGTAGGCGGTGAAGCCGGGCATGCCGAGTACGCCAAGTGCGCGCGAGGCCAGTTGCACGTCGTCGCCGAGTTTGTTCAGGCCGGTGCCGTCGGACAGCGCGTAGTCCTGCCAGCCGCTGTAGCCGAGCACCAGCTGGCCCACCTCGAAGCCGGGGTGGCGCGAGGCTTCCACGCGCGAGATCGTGCCGCCGACCATGACGGCGCCGATGGCGACCGGCTCGGCATACGATTTGGCCTCGCTGATGCGCCCGCGCATGTAAGGGTCGAGTGACAGGAACAGCGTACGCAGCAGCACCTGGCCGTCCTGCGGAACCGGCACCGGTGCTTCCACCAGGCGGAAGGTATCGGCGTCGGGAGCGCCCTGCGGGCGCTGTTGCAGCACGATGCTGCGGTTGATGGTGGCGTTTTGCGGCATGGTGGTGATCCTTCGTTCAAAGAGCGTTTTCAAGAATCGCGCGGCTAAGCGCAAGATCGACATCGCCATGCTCGCCCAGGCGCGTCATGCCGTGGGCTGCGAGCTGGCCAACGACCTCGTTGACCGCCGTCATGCCCAGGTCGTAGGCGGACAGGCGGGTCGGGATGCCGAGACCTTCGAAAAAGCCGCGGGTGGCGGCGATGGCGGCGTCGATGCGCTGTTCGTCGCTGCCCGCGGTAATTCCCCACACGCGTTCTCCATATTGAAGCAGCTTGGCGCGCTTCCTGTCGCGCTGTACATCGAGCAGGGCCGGCAGCACGATCGCCAGCGTGCGGGCGTGGTCGATGTCGTACAGGGCGGTCAATTCATGGCCGATCATGTGGGTGGCCCAGTCTTGCGGCACGCCGGCGCCGATCAGTCCGTTCAGTGCCAGCGTCGCGGTCCACATCAGGTTGCTGCGGGTGGCATAGTCTTCAGGGACGGCGATCGCTTGCGGTGCGATCTCGACCAGCGTTTGCAGCAGGCCCTCGGCGAAACGGTCCTGGGCCAGCGCCTGCACCGGATAGGTCAGGTACTGCTCGGTAATGTGGACGAAGGCGTCGACCAGGCCGTTGGCGACCTGCTTTTCCGGCAGGGTATAGGTCTTGGTCGGATCGAGCACCGAGAACTGCGGGAACACGTGAACGCTACGAAACGGCAATTTCGTCTGGGTCGCCTTGCGCGTGACCACCGAACCATTGTTCATTTCGGAGCCGGTCGCCGGCAAGGTCAGCACGGTGCCGAAGGGCAGGGCGCCGGTCACGCTGGCGCCGCCGGTTTCCATGATATTCCACGGGTCGCCTTCGTGATGGGCGGCGGCGGCCACGAACTTGGCGCCGTCGATCACCGAGCCGCCGCCGACGGCGAGCAGGAAATCGATCTTTTCGCGGCGCACCCCCTCGACCGCGCGCATCAGGGTTTCGTAGCTCGGGTTCGGCTCGATGCCGCCGAATTCCTGCACGAAGCGCTGGCCCAGGGCCTGGCGCACTTCGGCCAAAGTACCGTTCTTCTCGGCACTGGCGCCGCCGAAGAGGACCAGTACGCGCGCCGTTTGCGGCACCAGTTCGGACAGTGATGCAAGGGTGCCGGTACCAAACACGATCCTGGTCGGGTTGTAAAAATCGAAATTCAGCATGCTTTCTCCTATTAGACTGGTCGTCTAGAATTGTTTGAAAAAAATGCCTCGGTGGAGACCGAGGCCGTCAATGTGGCATCGGCCTCAGGCGAGACCGGATTCAGGCAGGCGAAGCAAGGTCCGGGTGGCGCGCATCGCGCCGTCCAGGGCGCTCGGCTCGCGCCGCAGTTTGGTCAGCAAGGCGGCCCCCAGCCACATTTCGTACAGGGCAAGCGCGCTGTGCCGCGGATCGGGGCCGGTGGGAATCGATCCGTCGGCGAAACCTTGCTCGATACAGTTGGCCAGGCGCTGCACGATGTCATTGGTCCCGCGCAGCAAGACGCCGCGCATCGCCTCGGACATATCGGCCACTTCGCCGCTGAGCTTGACCACCAGGCAGTTGCTGCCGGCGCAGCCGCCGTCGGACAGGACGCGCCAGCTATCCCAGTAGCGCAGCAGGCGCGTGGCGGCCGGGTTGCCGTCGGGCGCCAACAGCGCGTCGAGTTCGGCCAGGTAGTTGCCGACGTAATCGTCGAGCAAGGCCTGGCCGAACAATTCCTTCGACTTGAAGTAGTGATAGAACGAGCCCTTCGGCACGCCGGCGGTCGACAGGATCTCGTTCAGGCCGACGGCGGAAAAGCCCTTGCCCGTGATGATCGCTCGGCCGGTGGCGAGGATATGCTGCCGTACGCTGTGCTGGTCAGTGCTCATGGTCTGGAGTATAGCGCAAATTAGACCAGTCGTCTTGAGTGCGTGCCGTTCTGGCGCGGCCTTGCCGGTTCAGCCCGCTCGTTGGTAGGCGCCGGCACCGTAGGTGAGCTCGTAGCTGTGGCTGTAGATTTCCAGGATGTTGCCGAACGGGTCTTCCATGTACACCATCCGATACGGTTTTTCGCCCGGATAGTAGTAACGTACCGGCATGCGCTGCTTGCCGCCTGCGGCGACGATGCGCGCTGCCAGTTCTTCGAGGTCGGGGTCCTGGACGCAGAAGTGGAACACGCCGGTCTTCCAGAATTCGAAGTTGTTTTCGCGCGCCTCGCCTTGGGGAAACTCGAAGAGCTCGACGCCGATGCGGTCGCCGGTCGACAGGTGGGCGATCCTGAACGAGGTCCAGTCGGGGCCGAACACGTCGGTGCACATCAGGCCGATGGCCGAGTCGTCCCTGGTGATCGAGGTCGGCGGCATGATCACGTACCAGCCCAGCACGTCGGCATAGAATCGTACGGCAGCGTCGAGGTCGGTAACGGTGATGCCGATATGGGAAAAATTGCGGGGATAGGTCATGGCATTCTCCTGTGCGAAAGAATCTCAGTATAGGCAGCGCGATCTATAATTAAAACCGATGGTAACTAATGCATTCCATAAAGTATTCTTATGAATGGAGACCTGAATCCGGCCTGGCTGCGGGCGTTCGCCGCGGTGTGCGATACCGGCAGCTTCACGCGCGCCGCAGCCATGCTCGATCTCACGCAGGCCGCGGTCAGCCAGCAGGTACAGCGCCTGGAGGCGGAATGCGGATCCTTGCTGATCCGGCGCGCACGCCAGGCCAGTCTGACGCCGGCCGGGGTAAAGGTGCTCGCTTACGCGCGCGACATGGAAGAGGCGGAGGCGCGCTTGCGACTGGCACTTGCCGACCATGATCCCCATGTCGGGCAGATCGCGATCGCCAGCCCGGGCAGCATCGGCCTGCTGTTGTATCCGCGCTTGCTGGCGCTGCAGGCTGCCCATCCCGGCTTGTCGGTCAACTACCGTGCGGCGCCGACCGCCGAGATCATTGCCGCCGTCCTGGCCAGCCGCGCGGAACTGGGCATCGTTACGCACCGGCCCGACGATGAGCGCCTGAAGAGCGAGTTGCTCGCACGCGAGAGCCTGTGTCTCGTGGTGCCGGCGCAGGTGGACGACGTCAGCTGGCCGGCGCTGGCGCGGCTGGGTTACATCGACCATCCGGATGGCATGGACATGGGCCGCAGGCTGCTGGCGCGGGTGTATCCGGGGCGGCGCATCGACCAGCTGCCGGTGCGCGGTTTTACCAACCAGATCGTCGCCATCCTCGATCCGGTGGCGCTTGGCCTGGGCTTCACGGTGCTGCCGCGTTTCGCCGTTCAGGCTTATCCACAGCAGCAGGCGATCCGGGTGGTCGATACCGCGCTGCCGGTAATCGACAGCCTGTGGCTGGTGTTTCGCGCCGAGTGGCCCTTGTCCGCCAGCGCAGCCTGGGCGCTGGAACGGCTGCGCGAGCAGGACTGGCTGGCCGGCGCCGATGCGCCCGCGGCCTGAGCCGCGCGCGATGATGGCTGGGCCAGATGCGCTAAAAGCGTTATCATTCCAGCCACAAGGTCCTCCATGCGCGCCCTATGGCCCGGGCGTTTATCGCATGGATGGAAGATCGACGAGCGAAAACCGGAGCGAGACATGAGAATGCGTACTGTCCGGCCTGGGGCGATGGCGGCCGCGGCACTGCTGGCGCTGGCCGGGACCGCGCACGCCGACGCCGGCGTCGACTATGCCGAGGCACTGCGCCGCCTGCGCGCCAGTGCCGGCTCGGTCAATGGCGCCCGGCTTGATTTCCAGGCGAAACAATTGCAGGCTGACGCGCTGCGCCGTATCGACGGCCCCGATGTGCGCCTGTCCGGCTTTGCGGGACGGGTGTCGACGACTCTCAGCGTCGACACCGGCGCCATCGCGCAGCTGGCCAATCCGGTGCTCGACTCGCTGCCGCCGCTGCCGGGCCTGAACCTGCCGGACATCCCGCCGGCCCTCAACGTCGACCGTGTGTTCGATGTGCGTTCGCTCGGCCTGAGCTCGGTCTGGCCGCTCTATACCGGCGGGCGCCTGGATGCGGTGAAGCAGATCGCCGCCGCCCGCGCCGACGAGGCCGGCGCCGGCGTCCAGGCCGCGCAGGACGAGGCGGCGACCCAGCTGGCGCAGCGCTACTTCACGGTGCAGCTGGCCAGGAAGGCCCTGCAACTGCGCGAGGCCGCTGCGGACGTCGCCAAGGAGCACCAGCGCATGGCGCGCAAGATGGAGCGCGCGGGACTGATCGCCAAGGTCGAGCGCCTGAAAGCCGATGTGGCCGTCGACAATGCTCTCCGGGAAGCGACAAAGGCGGGCAGCGACCTCGAGATCGCGCAGCTGGCGCTGCGCCGCCTGCTCGACGCGTCCGGCGCCGTCATGCCGACCACCCCCTTGTTCGTCCATGCGCGGCCGGCTGGTTCGCTGGCCTCGTTCATCGATGCGGCCATGGCCTCGAACGCTGCCTGGAAACAGATCGACAGCAAGCGCAAGCAGGCCGAGGGGGCCGTGCAGCTGCAGGGACGCGCCTTCAGCCCGACCGTCATCGGGATCGCCAACTACAACCTCAACCGTGGCAGCTCCAGCCGCGCCAACTGGCTGGTCGGCGTGTCGCTCAGCATCCCGCTGATCGAGCGGATCGACCGCGCAAAGATGATCTCCGCCGCCCGCCTCGAGCAGCAGCGGGTCGAGGTCGCCGCCGAACAGGCCGGACGCGACATTCCGACCCTCGCGGAAAGCCAGTGGCGGGCAATGGAGGATGCCCGTCAGCGCTACCTGGCGATGGCATCGGCGATCGAGCTGGCCCACGAGACGCGGCGCCTGGCGCAGGTGGCTTTCGAGAACGGCCAGGCGACCTCGGCCGACGTGGCCGACGCCTCGCTGAATTACACCAAGTCCGCGCTCGAGCGCGCGCAGGCGGCCTACGACTACGTCGTCGCACTGGCCAGGCTGCTGGCCACCACCGGCGACCCCGACCGGCTGGTCGCCTTGTCGCGGACCGCAACGCACATCGTCGACCTCACGACAGAATCAGCCGAAAATACGCCGAAAGAATGAACACCATGGCCAAACCGTCCACCAGGCGCCTGTACGCCGGCGCCGCCCTCGTCGTCCTCGCCCTGCTCGGCTGGGGCTTGTACCTGGCTTTCCAGCCGGTCCGCATTCCGGTCCAGGGGCAGATCGAGGCGCAGGAAATCAATGTTTCGTCGAAAGTGCCGGGCCGGGTCGGCCAGGTCCATGTGGAATTGGGACAGGTGGTGGCCCGCGGCGAGCTGCTGTTCGAGCTCGACAGCCCGGAGGTGCGCGCCAAGGTGGCGCAGGCCGAGGCCGCGCGCGATGCCGCCCGCGCCACCAGCGCGAAGGTGCAGGCCGGCGCGCGTCCGCAGGAAATCGTGGCCGCACGCGCCAACTGGGAGCGCGCCGAGGCCGGCGCGAAGCTTGCCAGGCTGACCTCCCAGCGCATCGGGGCAATGTATGCCGAAGGCGTCGTCGCGCGCCAGAAGCGCGACGACGCCGAGGCGCAGGCGCGTTCGGCCAGCGAACTGGCCACCGCGGCCCGGGCCCAATACATGCTGGCGCGCCAGGGCGCCCGGCCGGAAGACCGGCTGGCCGCCGAAGCGCAGGCGCGCCAGGTGGCGGGCGTGGCCGACGAAGCCGCCGCGGCGCTCGACGAGACGCGCATCGAGGCGCCCGCCGCGGGCGAAGTGAGCAAGGTCGCAATCCAGGCCGGCGAGCTGGCGCCGCAGGGTTTTCCCGTGATAACCCTGGTCGACCTGTCCGATGCCTGGGCCGTGGTGGCGGTGCGCGAAGACGAATTCAAGGCCTACGCCAAGGGCACCGTGCACCGGGGCAGCATTCCGGCGCTGAAGACCAGCGCCCAGTTCCGGACCACCGCCGTATCGGCATTGCCGGCCTTTGCGACCTGGCGCGCGGCGCGCCCGGGCGGCACCGACTTGCGCACCTTCGAGGTCCGCCTGCGTCCTGTCACGCCCGTGCCGGGGCTGCGGCCGGGCATGACGGTCGTGTTCGAGCCCTGAGCCCAGCCGATGCGCCGCTCCGGCCATGCCATCCGGTCTTCGCTGCGGCGCGAATGGGCGCGCCTGCGCGCCGACCCCTGGGATATTGCCATGCTGAGCTCGATACCGGTCGTGCTCTACCTGCTGACATGGTGGATCTTCTCGGCCGGCGTGGCGCGCGAGCTGCCGCTGGTGGTGCAGGACCGCGACCACTCCGTCATGTCGCGCCAGCTGATCCGCATGCTCGACGCTTCACCCGGATTGCGGGTGCTGCGGGCCGCCGACAACGACGCCGAGGCCCTGGGCCTGATCCGCGCGCGCCAGGCCTTCGGCCTGGTGTCGATCCCCGCCGGCCTGCAGGAGGCGGTGCGCGCGGGACGGGGCGCCAGGGTGCTATGGGCCTACAACGCCCAGTTCGCGGCGCACACGGGCGCCATGACGCGCGACGTGCGCACCGTGGTGGCGACGCTGTCGGCGGGGATCGAACTGCAGGGCCGGGTGCAGCGCGGCGCCGGCCCCGGCCAGGCCGGCGCCCAGCTCGAACCGCTGCGCACCCGCACCAGCACGCTGTTCAATGAGAACGGCAGCTACATCCCATCGCTGGCGCTGCCGGTGGCTTTCACGCTGCTGCACATGTTCGTGACGCTGGCGGCGGTCACGGCCATTGGCCGCGAATTCCGCGCCGCCACGGTGGCCGAATGGCTGGCCGCCGCCGACGGCAAGCTGGCCGCGGCCCTGCTGGGGAAGTTACTCATCCCGTGCGCCGTGTTCACCGTGCATGCACTGCTGTTGTTCCTGCTGTTCGGCGTCGTGCTTTGCTGGCCGGTGCAGGGCAGTGCGGTGGCCATGCTGGCGGGGACGGCCCTGTTCATCACCGCCTGCCTGGCCCTGGGCGTGGCGATCGCCGCAGTCTCATCCTCGCTGCGCGCGGCGCTGTCGGCCAGCGCCTTCGTCACCGCACCCGCGTTCGCGTTTGCCGGCCAGGGCTTTCCCCTGCTGGCCATGCCCCTGGGCGCGCGCATCTGGGCCGAGTCGCTGCCGCTGACCCATTACCTGCAGATGCTGAACAACACCTGGATGGCGGGCGCGCCGCTGCGCGTCAATCTCGCACCCCTGGCGATTTTGCTGGCATTCACGCTCGGCCTGGGCGCGCTCGGCTGGCTGCGCCTGGGGCAGCGCGTGCAGCAACCGGCCACCTGGGGCAAGACGTGAACGCCCCGCGCAGGGCCTGGCACGCCTTCGTGCTCACCTGGCAAGCCATCGTGCGGGACAAGGCGGCGCTGCTGCTGTTCTTTATTTCCGGGATCATCTATTCGTTTTTCTACCCGCTTCCCTACAGCACCGAGACGGTACGCCGGGTACCGGTCGCGGTGGTCGACCAGGACCAGTCGGCCCTGTCTCGCCAGTTGATCCGCTATGCCCGTGCGCATCCCGGCATCGCCGTGGCCGGCGTCAGCGCGCGGCCGGAGGACGCGCAGGAAATGATCTGGCGCGGCGAGGCGGCCGGGGCGATCTTCATTCCCGAAGACTTCAGCCGCAAGGTGCTGGCCGGCCTGCAGCCGGAAGTGCAGGTCAGCGGCCATGGGTCCTATCCCTTGCTGAACAAGGTAGCCCTGAACGGCCTGGCTGAGCTTGTCGGCACTGTCTCGGCGGGCATTGAACTCAAGCGCCTGGCGGCGGCAAGCCCGTCGGCGGAGCAGGCCGCGGCGCTGCGCCAGCCCCTGGCGGTCGAAGCGCTGCCCCTGTTTAACGTGCGCGAGGGGTATGCCTCGTATGTCGTGCCTGGCGTGATGGTGCTGGTGATGCAGCAAACCTTCCTGCTCGGGATCGGACTCTTGTTCGGCAACTGGACGAGCGAGCAGAGCTATCCCTACGGGCAGGATGCCGCCTCGTACTGCGGCGCCCTGGCTGCGTTCGCGCTGGTCGTCATACTGAATGCGTTGTATTTCTTTGGCTTCGTGTTCTGGTGGCAGGACTACCCGCGTGGCGGCAACCTGCCCGGCACCGCCGTGCTGACCCTGCTGTTCGCCTGCAGCGTGGCGGCATTGGGCATGTTGATCGGCATGTTCTTCCGAACCCGCGAGCGCAGCATGCAGCTGCTGGTCGCCACCTCGCTGCCGATCATGTTCCTGTCGGGCCTGACCTGGCCGATGAGCGCGCTGCCGGCCGCGCTGCAGGCGCTGGCCAGGCTGTTGCCGTCCACCGCCGCGATCCAGGGCTTCGTCGCCACCAACCAGATGGGTGCTTCGCTGCACGAGGTGCGCCAGGAGCTGGCCTGGCTGCTCGGCCTGGCGGTGGCGGCGGTCGTGCTCGGCCTGCTCAAATGGCGGCGCATGCCCGCCCCGCGCTAGCGGGGAATGGGTGCCGCCGCTCAGTCGAGGTTCAGCCAGATCTCATTGCGCCGCATGAACCAGGGCGTCATCGGGCCGTTGTAACGGGCCAGCACCGGTTCGCCGGTCCAGGCGATATGCGCTGCGCGCAGCGCGTCCTGCAGTTCGGCCAGGTGCTTTGCGTAATTGGCCCGCGACCAGAAGCCGGAGTACCGGATCACCGCCACCTGCCTCGGCGCCACTTCGCGCAGCCTGACGCGCGGGTCGATCGGCAGGGGCGCATTGTCCATGTTGATATCGCTGGGCAGGACGAACTGCACCAGGATGCCGTCCGGGCCGGCGCTTTGCGTCACCGGCGCCGTCATCTCCAGTTTGGCCGGGACCGGCGCCTGGGTCACCGGGGCGGTCATGGCAAGCTTGCGTTCGCCCTTGTTCTTGCCGAAGATATAGCCGGCCAGGATGGGAAAGGCACGGTTCGCCGCATCATCGGCAGGCGCCGGCACCACCACCTCGGCGACCGTGTAGGCCGCATACCGGCGAATCTCGAACGTGGGGAAGGACCGTAGCGTGGTGTAAGCGGGTTCTTCGATCGCGTGGCTTGCCGCGGGCAGCAGCGACAGCGTCAAGAGGCAGGCGAGGCCGGCCAGCCATCGGGTGGACCAGGGACTGGCGACGCGGCGGGAGTGCTGGGCGGAAGCATTCATGGCGGGTTTTTCTGGATAGGGGACATGCCAACAGCATACTCCTTCCATGGCGCAGCCCCGCGCCGGCCCCGGCTTCGTCCCGGCGGCGAAAACGACAAGGCCGGGCGCGACAACCGGGCGTCATTCCTGGTGGCCGGGGCTGCACCGACCTACGGCACGAGCATCCCTGCGCGGGGCGGTTCAATCCTCAGTGCGCGAGCGGGGCGCCGGTGCCGGTGCTGCCGGACTGGCATGCCCGCCGTTCTCAGGTTAGGCAAGCCGGTTCGTTTTCAAAGTAATCAGCGCGGGCGGCAGGGCGGGGCCGGCCGGCTTCTCGTTCCCGAAACGAAGAGACGTTCAAGTGGAATGATGCGCTCCATCGCCGGGCTGAAGACGCGTTTCCGATTCGATAAAGACGCGCTTGATGCGCTTGTAGCGCGATTTGATCTGTGCGTCGATGAGATCGAAGGTTTCATGCGCCTGGGCGCGGTCCAGCTTGGAAGACAGCATCAGGCTAATATTGACCAGGACGTAATCCGGCCCCACGTGCATGGTGAGAATTTCATTGGCGCGGTCGACGCCAGGCATCTTTTCAACAAGCGCACGAATACCATCTACGACTTCTGGACTCGCGCTCTCGCCGATCAGCAAGCCTTTCGTCTCCCTGGCCAGGATGACCGCAGTCGAAGCAAGGATCAATCCGATGACAATCGACGCGCCCCCGTCAAAGATCATGTTTCCGGTCAGCTGACTTAATGCGAGGCCCGCCATGGCAACGAGCAGTCCCAGAAGTGCGGCGCTGTCTTCGAGCAGCACCGCAAATGCGGTTGGATCCTTGCCTGCCTCAACGGCTTCGAGATACCCTTGCTTACCCTTCTGGCGCCTGAACTCCTTGAGCGCGACGAGCCATGCCCCTCCTTCGAACAGCATGCTCACGCCGAGGACGATGTAGTTCACCAGCGGATTATCGATCTCGCTCGGTTCCTGCAGGTGACGGACGCCTTCGTAGATGGAAAAGCCGGCGCCGAGCGAAAAGATCAGCAGGGCCACCACGAAGCTCCAGAAATAAATTTCCTTGCCATGGCCGAATGGAAAGCGTTTGTCCGGCGGACGCTTGGCGCGCCGCATGCCATACAGCAGCAAGCCACCGTTGCCGGTGTCTACCAGGGAGTGAATGCCTTCGGAAAGCATCGCCGAGCTGCCGGTATAGGCTGCCGCAGTAAACTTGGTGAGCGCAATGAGCAGGTTGCCCAGCAACGCAACATAAATGACTTTTTTGCTTCCGGTAGCCATGTATCTCCTCGATTCGATGCCGGCTGCCTGGAGTCCATGGGCCGGTCGTGATGCCACATTGGTGGGAGCGGATGCAACCAGCGGTTGGCAAGGACGGCGTAATGCTGCTACAGCCTGCCGTCTTAAGTTATCACTTGAAGGATACTAGAAAGAGACCGGATACACGGATACCGGAGGAAACTATTAACGATCAGCGCCGGCGCTTGGTGTGACTCGAGGATGTTCCTGGTGGCCCGGCGCCGCTACGAGGACGTTGCGTCCGGTTTCATCGGCCAGGCGGCAAGGTCGGGGGACTTGCGGGTAGGGATGCCTCGGCAAAGCGGCGCGGACCGCTTGGGAACAACAGGATTCGCGATCCACACGACAACGGCCCGCATGGATGCATCAGAGGCGGCAAGCTCCTTCTGGACACTGACATGATTGCACGGCATTATGACGCAACATTTTGTTGGTACTTGCTGGAGTGTTCACGTAATGAGATGGTTCTCGGTAAGCGCGATTGTATGTCTGACATCAGTGGTTGGCGTCGTCCAGGTAGCTGCTGCAGAAACGGTAAGCTATGTAAATGGCTATTGGTTCGATGGGAAGAACTTCGAGAAAAAGGACATGACTGTGCGCGACGGTATGATTGTCGGCACGGGCCATGCGGCGAGGACCGTGGACTTGCACGGCGGCTATGTGCTTCCGGGATTGGCGGAAGCGCACAACCATAATCTTCAAAACTGCTATCTGGCTCCGCAGATGGCGCAAGGCTACCTGGAGCGGGGAATCCTGTATTCCGCTCAGCTTTTCGCGACCGATCCGGCCGGCTTGCAATGCGCACCGCTGTTCGACAGCCGCGCGGCGCCGTCGACTGCGTTTGCCCGTATCGGCATCACCAGCAGCACCGGGCATCCGATCGGTATCGCCCGTGCGGGGGCGAAAGAAGCTGGCTTGGAGATGAGTTTCGACCAGCTGGTCGATGGGATGCTGATAGCTGACAGCGCTTCCGAGCTTCAGCGTAAATGGAAGCAATTTGCGAAGACGAAAACCGACTTCGTGAAAGTGATACTGGTCGATGAGGAAAATGGCTTGCGCAATGCCCGGCTACGGGAGTACGACGGTTTCAATGGCGTTACTCGAGAGGTACTGAAAGCGCTTGTGCCGCTTGCCCGCGCTGCCGGGCTGCGGACAGTCGCCCATGTGGACACCGCCGCCGATTTCAAGCTCGCGGCCGACGCCGGCGTCGATACGATTGCGCATCTTCCGGGCTACCGGATCGCTGAAAACCACAGCGTGGCCGACTACCAACTGACCGACGATGTCGTGAAGACGGCCGCGGCGAATGCCGTGGCGGTCATCCCGACAATGGCGGCCTCGTTCTATCACGTATCTGCCCATCCGAAGGATGCCCCTGCAATAGCGCAAGTGTATCTGCACAATCTGCGCTTGCTGCGGAAATACAAAGTCAGACTCTTGACCGGATCCGATCGTTTTGAGGGCAGTGTGCTCGATGAGCTCAAGGCACTGGACGGTACGGGTCTTTTCCAGCCGGCCGAGCTCATCAATATGTCGACATCGGCGACGGCGCGCTGGATGTTTCCGCAACGCCGCGTCGGCTGCCTGGAGCAAGGTTGCGAGGCGAGTTTCAACGTATATGATGAGAATCCGGCGCATGATCTGGGCCGGCTGGCGAAACCGGCCATGGTGGTGAAACAGGGTGCTGTCGTGGCGGTCAAGGGCAAGGCGGCTAAGCCCGGATAAAAAGGGCCGGGAATCGACTGGCCAACGGAAACGCATGTTCCGGAAACGACAAACGCCCACTCGTATGAGTGGGCGTTTTGCAAAGAATATTCCAAGTGGCCCCGGGGGGCGGAATCGCAGCACCGACACAAAGATTTTCAAAACAGGCACTGGCGCCGTCAAGACGGAATGTCGCTGGCCAACTTTCGGTTTGTCTCCATACTTTGTAGATAAGCAAGCATATTCGGGGGCGCCGCGCGGGATACTCGACGCGCCGAATCGGCGCAAACAAGCTTAACAAGCGGTGGATCTACCTGATCCGCCAACGTATGATCGAACTGTGCACGGTATTTGTGTTGCGCCCTTCCTCAACGCTAAGACATTACCTGGCGTGGTCGTCAGAATCGTCGTGCATCAAGTCGCAAAAGACATTTGGCGCGTCGACTACCGGTTTGCACGACCGGTCTCCGCCTTGACGTTTGAGTCGGTAGTCGAACTTCGCCAGAAAGCCTGGAAAGTATTGACGCCTGGCATGCGCATGAATCTTTATCTCGACCACGATCTTATCGATTTCAAGGGCAAGCCGTTCAGGTATGCCAGTATCCAGATCCGCACCTTCGACGGCTTGGAGCCGAAGTCGTATGCTCCCTTCAACCGTTTCTCGGATGGGGCAACGGCCTTTTTCCTGGGTTTTCTGCAGGGAGACGGGTATCAGGGAAAACGTCAGATTCCGATGCTGGCCGACATCCACCTGCATGGCCTGGCGCAGGAGAATGTCATCGCACCGCCACCGAACAAGCGTCTGGCAGGCGGCGAACGAGGCTACGCGTATTTCGGACCTGCCCGCCCCACGCGCTCCGGTGCGACGCATTCCTGATCGATCCGGCCACCCCCGGCTGGGTGCGCGACATTTTCCTGGACGCGGGAGCGAAGCTGTCCGCCTATTATGAACAAGCCTACGGGCGCCCGCTGACGGACGAGTTGCTCATTATGTTGTCCGTATCGGGATTCGACGCGCCAGGGATGTCAATCAAAGGCGGTGCGGTCAAGGGTCAGATGAGCTACCGCTTCGATGGCAAGGCAGCACTCATCGATCATCCAAGATATCGCGAGGTGCTGAAACGACTGGTCGCACATGAACTGGCGCATCTCTGGCAAATGAACCTTGTCCGCGGCGGCTGGGGCGGGGACGATCCCTGAATCCACGAAGGGGGCGCCAATGCGATGGCCCTCGATGGCCCTCGATGGCGTGCTGCAGACAGGACTGTGGAGCGAGGATACCGTAGCGGCTTACAACACGCAGCAGGCGGCAGTCTGCGACAAGCTGGGCAATTCCGTGGACTCGTATGACGACATCTACGCTTGCGGCCTGGTCCGATTCAACCATGCCGGCCTCGCGATCGTTCCGCTGTGGCGCGCGATGATGGAGGTATCGGAAACCGAAGGCGAATTGTATTCGGCGAGCATGATCAATGCCATCGTGCAGAAACAGGGTGCGGCGCCAAGACCGACGGCTCCCTGAAACGACAACGCCCACTTGCATGAGTGGGCGTTGCGTGAGGGATGTTTTTGGTGGCCCGGGGCGGAATCGAACCACCGACACAAGGATTTTCAATCTTCGCGCCGTGTCTGCCACTACTTCATCGGTTTGCCGCACCGAGGTTCTGCTAAGGCCCGTCAACTTTGCATAGCTGGTCGCCGGTCAAACACCACGGCAGATCCGCTGGCGTATCGCGCGGCGGTTCTGCCTGCTCATGCGGGATCTTCTGAACAAGCATCATGGTCGCTCAGACGGCGAAATTCGCACAAGAGACCGGCCACGGACCGGCCGGTTTGAATGCATCGAGAACATAGAGGCGAGGTATCTTCCCGACGCGATAGTTTCGCCCCCGCCCCATCCTGCTTGAGTACCATACGAAAAGACCAGCACAGGACAATCGGAAGCCCTTGTGGGGTATTCTCTCGCGCGCAGGCAGGTAAATTGATGAGTGCGTGATTGTAATACCCGGCCTGCTAGGCGCGGTGGCGCAAGCAGGCCGGGTGGTAGTGCCACACTATTTTTTGATGTTTGGGAAGACATCTTTCTCGGTGAATTCGTATTCACGGATGAATGCTTTTGCTCGCTCTATGTGTCAAGACCCGGCTGGTTATACACGCGTTTCCTGAACAATTCAGGGCGTTTTTCGTGCCAGTCCTTGAGTGCCTGAACAGGTGTTTTATGGTCGAGCGCTCGCTGTGGAATGCTGTGGTTGTAAATCTTGACGTAATTGCGCAGCGTCGATTCCAGTTCGGCGGCTGAGCCGAAGCGGGTCTGGTTGACGATGTCGCTGATGCGGCCGTTAAAGCGTTCGACCATGCCGTTTGTCTGTGGATGGCGCGGCGGAATGAGGCGGTGCTCGATGCCGAGCCGCTTGCATAGCCGGTCGAACACGTGGATACCGCTGGGTTCCTTCTTCTTGCCACCAGCGGTGAAGCGGTCAGTGAATTGGCTGCCGTTGTCGGTCTGGTCGGCATACAGGTCGATGTAGACCCAGCGCGTAGCGCGGTCGATGGCGACGAACAGGTAGCGCCGTGCGGTCTCGTCGGGCATCTGCGGCAGGTATTTGATGTCGATGTGCAGAAAGCCTGGCTCGTAGTCCTTGAATGTTTTCTTCGTGGCTGGCGCACCGCTTTCCTGCTGTGCCAGGTCGCGCAAGTCCGAAACGCCGTGTCGGCGCAAGCAGCGTCCAAGGCCGGCACGCGAGACCGCTGGATTGATGAACTCGCGTGTGACCACCAACAGGTCGTCGGTGGGCAACAGCAGCGTCTTGCGCAGTTCCACCACGATGAGTTCCTGCTCGGGCGAGAGCGTCGTGTACATCTTGTTGGGAGCGTGCGACTTGTCTTCAGGCGACTCGCGGTTCTGCCACTTCCGAATGGTCTGACGGGTCATGTTGTACAGCCTAGCCAGTTCGGCTTGCGGCAGTGTTGAGTTCCTGATTTCCTCGCGGATCCGGTGCGTAGTACGGGCTCGGCTGTGCAGTGCCTGGGTCATCGAGTTGCCACTGAAAGATCGGATTGGGATAGTGTCCGCAAAACATGCCTGGCCTTGAAGAGCGGCCAGCTACGGATGGGTACATGATCCCACGAGTCTAAACACCTATTAACCTATGATATTACCACTCATCACCGGAAGGAATAATGCCTTCTGCTTCCATTTTCTCATTTACGGAAACTAATTTGAAGTAATGAAATTCACCCATCATCGTCCTGATACTTCTAACAAAATCAGGCTCAACCGAGAGTGAAAATGCCAGCCAGCCTTTAAGTTTTGTGTGCAATTCCGGTGCAAGCTTCCCTTTTCGGTAATGGTCTGCCATCGCACGTATAGATCGCTTTCGGTCTCTTCCCAACGATACCTTACCTTCATTGGATAAAATTAGGCCGGTCAACTGGCGTTGAAATTTTTTAGAGGTGAATACGGTCTTTTCCGGATTTATTTCTATGCGTGGATATCTAATGCAGCCTAGCAATTCACGTATAAACTCATTTGCTTTATCTAATTCGTGTGGTTTGTTAGTCGATAGCGCTAGGTCGTCAGCATATCTAGTGTAGACAATTTCATTGGCGTCACAATATTCCGATAGTTTGAGGTCGAATTCGTACATAAGAGAATTGGAAACCGAAGGCGAGCTTGGTGCGCCTATTGATAAGGACAACCCTTTATTCTCGTCGCGCCTAAAAAGCAAGAATGACAATTCAGATGCTAATCTTGTACTAATTCCAAGATGCTTAACTGCATGCTGCACGAAATCGCGATCTCTTATTGAGGGAAAGAAATCCTTAAAATCAACCTTGAGAAGATATTTGTTTTTTGCGTGTACTCGTGCATGGTCTGAAATATTTTTGTGCGGACGATATGCTGTCGCCGCTTCGTGTACTGGCATTGCTGCGATGTATTTGCTGATAATCCAACGTTGAATAGCTTTAAGCTCTGCAGTTGGTTGAGCAATCAATCGTCTGCCACGTCCGTTGCGCTTTTCTATATAGTGGATTTTATATCGCCTAGGTGCCGTAAGAATGAGCTCCCAAGCCTCCGCGCGGGTAAGCGGATGCTCGTCGCACAGCAATTCCAGCAGTTCCGAATTAGTGGCGTCCATGGACTTTCTCGTAAGCTTGGCGTCGAAATGGGTCCTGCTTTAGAAATTCCATAGCGCGTAGCTTAAACTGGACGCGGTCTATTCGAGCACTGGAGTCCAGGAACTTATATCCGATAAATCCTTCGCGCTTGCCTTTTGGCGGGACGTAAAAGTGGCGTGACAAATGCTCAGAAGGTTGTATTACTTCAAGAAGGCAGAGTAAGTTCAACATTTGACCAATTCGCTGCTTTGTAAGCACCATGCCAAAGGCAGTCAAGAGTTGAGTTATTTCTTTGAGAGTGAGAGCTCCGAATAATTCCACTATATCGGCGATAAATAGGAATTGATCGCGGACCTGTTGCGGATCAAACGCACGGACTTTCAGAGCCTGTTTGCTCTTTTCAAGTACTTCGCTCGCCAAATCAGGTAAAACTTTTTCAAAGTCAGTTAACGTATCGCCATCAACTGGACAAATTGAGGGCTCGTCACCTTGTACACGTTTGAGAACGCGAAGTGGGCCAAGTGCGATATATGAATTGGCCCTATAATATTTGCTGTATAGGACAACAAATAAGCGCTCGGCTAATACTACTTGTGTGCAAAATGCGCCTAATTCCGCAAATGCTCCTTCGCTTTCCACAAACAGTAATACTGCTCGTGAAATACACCCGGCATCCGACTCAAATGCGGTTAGGTCATCATAGCCATCGAACTGATTCCACTCTGGATAGTCTTCCGGTAACTTCAGACTAGAGGCAATCTCATGGCCAGTTTCGTGCGCCCAAGAAACAAACATGTCGCGCATGCCTGATGGCGCGTCGCCCGGGGCATCACGGAGGTGACGACCGAATACGAAAACGATGGACGGTAGGTGGATGATCTGCGCGCGAACAGACCCCACCTGCCCGACAAATTCAGCAAGTAGTAAGGAAAATGTGCTCAATTACCTAAATAGACACGAAAGCGGCTCGCGCCGAATCGGGACCTACCGGACACGGATTTGGCGCGGGCCGCTTTCGTGTCGTGGTTGGTATCCCACCTGTTCTCAGTCTGGCGAAACGCCCGACATTGATAGCTATTATTACCTGCTACCGTTCGCGTAATTGACTGCCTGATTGTGCCCTACTGATGGTAAAACTGCAAGTGCTTCTATTTATCACTGACGCGGACTTATGAGCTCGGGCCCGCCCCTGACTGTTTCGTTAGGCGTGCTGAGGGCAGTACTAGATCGTTCGTATTGTTAGGCAAGTAAGGCACCTGGCACGGTCAAACATGGCGCCAAGCGGTCGGTAAGTTTTCTCGTGGCAGGTGGCTTGACTGTGCTCAAGTGCCGGAATTGATGGTGTAGGCGTTCAAACGATGCTGGAAAACGATCTGGGAGGAGCCCGGAAATGGACCGGACACAAGGACTACGAATTCAGAAACGACAACGCCCACTTGCATGAGTGGACGTTGCGTGACCGATGTTCTTGGTGGCCCGGGGCGGAATCGAACCACCGACACAAGGATTTTCAAGTCATGATCCTCATGGCAGCTAACAAAAATTGGCAATTTGCATGTTCACTGATAAATTACCAACAGTTATGCTGAGCAACCCCATAGGGTCCCCATCCCACATTGACGAACCATGTTTTCCAACTCTACATATGGCGCTAGCGGAAGATAAATTCACCGAAATATTTTCCCTGAGCCAGGATCCTGAGCTGGCGGAAGCTGGGGGCGGTCATGGGCAGAAGGGAGTGGACTTCCAGCGCTACTGGGCGATCCTCCGCATATTCGAGCTCAAGCAAGACGGCTTAACCGATTTCCTCCTGCTTTTCGAGTCGATCCAGGACGTCGCCGAGTTCGATTCCGAAACGGCACCCAGCCGTGTCGATATATACCAGATCAAGAAGAAAGACAGCGGCGAGTGGTCATTCAACGAACTGACGGGCTTACTGAAGCCAGACGGCCGAACAAAGAAAAAAGTACCCCCCACTTTGTCTAAGGTAGAGAAGAGCCCTCTCGGCAAATTGTATAAGGCTGGCTTGGCCGTCCAGCATTTGGAAGCCAACGCTCACTTCGTGTCGAACGCGGGCTGCGACCTTCCGCTAGTCACGAGTGGATCAGCCTCGGCCCTGCTCAAGTGCCTGGCGTCGGAGCTTGACGCTTCGCACGCGTCACCTTTGGCCGAGGGTTTGGCCCTGCTCCACGCCGCGCCCGGAGAAGTCCCGGACCTCAAACGGCTCGCCTTGCGGAAAACCACCCTGCACCCGGACGACCCTCACCTTATGGCTCTCGGCGCGGCTACGGCTTACCTCAGCAAGCACCTCCCGGCGAGCGCAGGCCAAGCGAAAGCGTTCGTGGACGCTCTCTTCGCGCAGCTCAGTGCCCTCGGACGACAGACCCAGCCCGTGGAGTCGTTTGAGGAACTGCGTCGCCAGCGGGGTTACTCGATGGCTGAGCTGAACTCTGCGCTTGCCGATCTCAAAGGCGTTCCCGACCTGAAATCGTACCTCGACAAGGTTCTTGACGGACTGCTGCTGGAAGGGCTTGCTCCGCTTAGGCGTATCTCGATTGACGTCGGCGTGACGAAGTACTTCTCCGCCGTCGTCTCTGGGACGCAGGGGGCCGACGAGCTCGCCCTGATCGACGAGTGCGCCAAGGCAGCACCTCCGCTACTGGCATCCTCTTCGTTGCTTCCCGCACTGGAAGCGGAAACCGCGAGGATAGCCGCGTCCCATCCGGCCTTCAAGAACACCGAAGTCTTCGCGTATTTGCTAATCCAGGTAACGAAAAATGCCGCAGCCTAATTTCAGAAAACTCCTTCGCGCCCTAGCTACAAAATCCTATGAGAATCTTCCAATTCGAAAGCATATCGCTGCTATCGCACCGCGACAAAAAAGCCAGGAAGGTCAGCTTTCACCCGCACAGGAACCTGATCCAAGGGGAGAACCACACGGGCAAGTCAAGCCTCGTTAAGCACCTCTTCGTAACGCTTGGTGCCAAACCGCTGGGAACCCTCGAACAATGGGATCCTCAGACCGTTTCCGCAGTCAGGTTCAAGGTAGACGGTGAATCGTTCACCGTCATCCACCATAGTGGTGCGCGCTCGCTTCACGATTCGTCCGGCAACCTTCTCAAGGCAACTGATTCGCCTGCCGCATGGGCAGAAACGTTCGCGGCGCTGGTAGGTTTCAAGCTCATGCTGACTTCCAGAAAGACAGGGCAGGGCGTATTGGCCGATCCTTCCTGTTTTTTCCTCCCCTTTTACATTGACCAAGATGGGAGCTGGCGGGAAAAATGGGACACTTTCCCCGCTACGATGCAGTATGTGGCACCGGTCCGCAGCATCCTCGAATATTTCAGCGGTATTAAGCCTGCCGAATACTACGAGCTCAAGAGCGAGCAAAGTGCAATATCGAAGGAAGCCGACGCGCGTGTCAGCGAGATGAAGCTTCTGGAACGCGCTCGCGGTCGGCTGAGCCAGACTCTTCCGGTCGGCACCGTCAAGCTGTCGGAGGCGGGCTTCGAAGATGAAATCCGCCGCCTGACATTGGAGGCGAACGAGCTCAACGGCCTGCAAGAAACTCTGCGCGCTAAGTATGTCCGCGAGGGCGAAGTGGTTGCAAGCATCAACCACCAGATCCAAACCGCCTTCGCGTCGCTGCGGGAATACGCCGGAGACCAGAAGTACCTTGCGAACATTGCCAATGCCAATGAAATCGTCTGCCCGACGTGTGGGGCGGAACACGAGCAGTCGTTCCTGCACTACTTGGGCTATGCCGAGGATGCCAGGATCCTGGAGGAGCTTACGCGTACGCTCCAGAGGGATCTCGTTACCGCGAGACGCCAACTGGAATCGACGAACGGGGAACTTCGGACGCTGCGCGGCAACTACGCCAGAATCAACGGGATCCTTGAGCAAAAGCGCGGGGACCTCCGATTCCAAGAGGTAGTGGAATCCCAAGGAGCCCAGGCTGCCCATAGGGCATTCGACGCCGAAAGAGAACAGATCGCCGGCGAACTGGCAGACTGGAACGCCAAACTTGCGGAAATCGAGGCGCGACTGGGCGCGTTGACCGACAAGAAGCGTGCCAAAAGGATTGTGGCTGCGTTCAGGGAAGCCTACCAGTTAGCGAGGAAGTCGCTTAACGTACCCGATCCTTCGGGAAATCCAAACCTTGTCAGCAGACCTAACCGTTCAGGCAGCGGAGGGCCTCGTTTGCTCCTTGCTTACTATGCAGCCTTGTGGAAGGTCTGCCACGGCGAACAGTTAGGCATGTCGATCCCCGTAGTCATAGACTCTCCGAACCAGCAGGACCAAGACGACCTGAACCTCCACGTCGTCCTCGGGTTCATCGCAGAGAGCCTTCCGGTTTCCATGCAGCTCATAGTCTGCGTCACGAAACACTCGGACGCTCAGCTCGACAAGACAACCGTTTTCGATAAGAAGTACAGCATGTTGCTCCCCGAGTGCTACGACGAGGTCGAATCTGATGTCGAGCCGCTCTACCGGCAGATGAATGCCGCGCTGCTGAGCATTCCAATCGACGAGGCCAAGGGAGACAAGCCGGAGGCGGATTCGGATGACTAGGCAGTTCGTGATAGGCCATGCGGGCTTCGAACCTGCGAGCATCGGACCAAAAGTCCGTTCTGTCACCGTAGCCTGGAGGTCACAATAGACGTTTGGACGTTTGGACGTTTGGACGTTTGAGGTCCGTGCTGCTGAGCGAGGAGCTGAGTGGGGCGGACGTTTGGACGATTCGGACGGTTATGCGAGCGCGGAGATGGTGGGCCGGGAATAGACCGGACACGAGGACTTCGTGCACTGAAAACAAAAACGCCGATCTGCATGGATCGACGTTTCGTCAAGGATGTTCTTGGTGGCCCGGGGCGGAATCGAACCACTGACACAAGGATTTTCAATCATTCTTGCTATTAAATGGTTTGTCTTCGTCCCCACCAGAAAGAAAGTACTGAAACGCGGGGGATACGTCTCCTATATCCAGTGGCAAGATCCGTGGTTGAACCAAGACTGGCGGCAATTCCTTACCTGGCGTTGTGGATAGTGCTTTCAGGATATCTGTGAACTTTTCTACCTCATCTTCTTTTTTAACCAGTACCGCCTGTATGGCGTCAAATGGCAGCGTAAGTCGATCTCCGGTTTCACGTCTGCGCCCCGTGAAGCCATGTTCGCCGGCGATGCGCCATTCCACTTCATCAAGTTGATCTTTGCTTTGGATGTATGCGAGAAGATTTAAGACAGGTTCTAGACTGGAATTGTTAAAGAGCATTTTCCCATTTTGAACATACAGCTTCGCGATCTGGAGATCGACAAAGAGTCGGTGCAATCGTTTCGTAACTGCCGAAGTTGGGCCCGCATACAAGACCCGATCACCACCATTGGCTTCTAGCCATTCCTTACTTACGACGACACCATATGCTCCGAAGTTTGCATAGTGCGGCACCAGGCTGCGGCCCTCATGAACTTCGGTAAAGCAGATCATGGGAATCTTTCCAGCTATGGTGCCAAGACCGTACATTAATGCATTCAGGTTCAGATCGCTTACGCCAAGTGCGCTGGCACGTTCGCTTAGCGCAGCAATCGAATAGCTTTGCATTATTTCGATCGACCTCCCATCATTGATGTCTAGAGGAGCAAACTTTACAGGGTGGTCTGTTAGCATGAGCCCATCTTTTAATGCCTGTTCAAGGAAGGCAGCCTCATGCATTGTGTGAAGAAAGCGAAGAATCGTGGTCATACTTTTTTCCTAGGACGTCTAAATACAACATCATAGTTGCTTTTGTGCATCTTCGCTACGACGAGTGGCCTGCGCTGTAGTAGCGACCTACCATAATCGGACGATTGAAGTAGGGCTCTCTGGGACGAAGGGATGCGCTGGACGATTCGAACGGATGTCTGGGCTGGGGGACGGTAGGCCTGAAATGGCCCGGACACGGGGACTACATCTCCGGAAAACAAAAACGCCGATCTGCATGGATCGGCGTTTCGTGAGGTATGTTCTTGGTGGCCCGGGGCGGAATCGAACCACCGACACAAGGATTTTCAACAATTGTCTCTAGGATTTTCACCCAACTGGGCATATTGACTGTAGCTTGCTGTGATGTCAAAGGCCAACCTACGAACGTTATGTGACGTTTGCGGCGAGACTAGAGTGTGATAATGGTACTACCCGAACTCTCGAAAATCTCTTTCTTGTGTGCGTCGAACAACAGGTCATCTTTCGCTAGCTGATCAATGCTCATGCGGCCAAGAACAAGCTGTTCGACAAGCCACCAGTAAGAACAAAGTTGGTCGTGAATCGCGGGATCAATATCCTTTCCTCGAACAAGGTCTGTACCGAGCACGAAATTTCTATCCTCTCTGTAGATCGCGTTTGCGAGCTGATAATAATCATTGCAGAGGTCAAAATAGACTAGCGGTACTTCGTACTTTGCGCGCCGAATGTCGCTACGATAAATATACTGGAACCCATTCATACTAACCTTGAGTTGTAGCCCCGCCGAATATCCTGCAGCCCTACCATTTAGCAGTGTTTGTAGTTCTTGCCTCACATTACTGCGATGGATCCAAATCACATCTCGTTGAGTGTCACTTGGCTGATACTTGTGAAGGTATTTTTGGCGAGTTGTTTCGAGCCCTGTTCCTATCGCTATATATTGATCCAAGGAATGATGGACATACGCTCCCCTTCGACCGATTTGCCCCCAGCGACGATTTGCATAAACGTCGGAATTGCAGCTGCGAACGATTAGTGCTTCTGCAATTTTCCCAAGCAACTGCATCACTTTATTTCGCACATCTTCTTCATTGGCTACGATAAGAATCTTGGAACGTAGCAAGCCGTCTTCATCAACAGAAACCAAATTAAGTTCGTCTGTCAAAATTTCGAGTAAATCGTGCCCGTAACCATGGCGCATCAGTTCAATGTCACGTGGGCCACGTTGCCACTGATCTAAAGACTGTATTGAGGATTGATCAATCCTCCCATCAGGGAGCATTTTAGCGACGACTAATCTCGTGTCTCGGGTTGTTTTTTGCACCATTTACATTTTTTGATGGTAGGTCAGCCCATACTCTATCTCATATGATTGGAGTAGATAAACTTTATGGCGATTTAGTCGAAGTCGGCGCTGACCTGCGACGTGTAGAGCGTATCAGACGATTCGGTCGGTTGCCGGGGGCTGGGGCGGGCGGTGGGCCGGAAATAGACCGGACACGAGGACTTCTTGCGTCGAAAACAAAAACGCCGATCTGCATGGATCGGCGTTTCGTCAAGAATGTTCTTGGTGGCCCGGGGCGGAATCGAACCACCGACACAAGGATTTTCAATCCTCTGCTCTACCAACTGAGCTACCAGGCCAAGGGCTCGCATTCTAGCACAGGCATTGGCGCGGCGGTAGGTTCTCATGCGAAATTGTTCTCATGCGAAATCCGCTCGCGCAACATCGACCAGGCCAGTCCTATTGCCCCTGCCTGGTCGGCTGCAGCCGGCTCAGGTCCAGCCCCTGGGCGGCCAGCCGGCCCAGCAAGGCATTGTAGGCAGCCGGGGCGACCTGGGGCGTGCGCGACAGGATCCACAGGTATTCGCGCTCCGGCTCGCTGACGGCGGCCAGCTGGTAGTCCGGATCGAGGTCGATCACCCAGTAGTCGCCCCAGACCATCGGCAGCCAGGACAGGACGGCCGGTGCGAAGCGTACTTCCAGCTTGGGAGAGGTCGGACCGCCCAGCTGGCGCGCCACGCCCTTGGCCGTGTCGGTGCTGCCGTCGTCCAGCCGGCAGCGGTTGAGCACGTCGACGCGGCCGTCCTCGCGCAGGCTGTAGGTGGCGGTAGTGAAACCGACGCACTTCTTCTGGAAGGTATTCGGGAATTTCGCGATCTCGTACCAGGTGCCCATGTAGCGCTTCACATCGAGGGACGGAATAGCCACGAGCGGATTGGCGGCGCCTGCTGCCTGGTCCGCGGCGCGGACGACAGGGGACGATAACAACAGGGCCACGAACAGCGGTGCAAGCAGGACGGTTTTCATGCGCGCTCCGGAAAATGATCGAACCTCGATGGTAACGGCGCCTGCCGTGCGCCGACGCACGGCAGGCTGTTCAGCCGACCCGGTCGAGCAGTCTCGGGATCGTCAGAACTCCTCCCACTCGGCCTCGGCCGCCTTGCGCCCGGCTGCGGTGGCAGGGGCAGGGCGGCGTGACGGCCTGGCGCCCCTGGCCGGTTCCGTCGGCGCCGCACGCCTGGCGGACGGCGACCCGGACTCAGCGCCGTGCCTGGTGTCTGCCTGCGCTTCGTTTTTGCGCGGCGCGCTCACGCGCGGCGCCGGCTTGACTGCCGCGGCGGCGCGTGACGGGCGCGCGGCCAGCTTGAACACGGCCATCATCTGGCCCAGGCGCGCGGCCTGTTCCCGCACCGATTCGGTGGCGGCCGCCGATTCTTCCACGAGGGCGGCATTCTGCTGGGTGACCTTGTCCATGTCCGCCACTGCCCGGTGCACCTGCTGGATGCCGGTCGCCTGTTCCGTGCTCGAATCGACGATTTCGCCCATGATGGCGGTCACCCGCGCGATGCCCTCGACGATGCCGGTCATGGTCGTGCCGGCGCGGCCTGCCAGGTCGGCGCCCAGCGACACGCGCCGGGTCGAGTCGTCGATCAGCTCCTTGATTTCCTTCGCCGCCGCCGCCGAGCGCTGGGCCAGGCTGCGCACCTCGCCGGCCACCACGGCGAAGCCGCGCCCCTGTTCGCCGGCGCGCGCCGACGAGGCATTGATCGCGCCCATGGTATCGACCAGCTGGCCGACCATCGCGCCGCCCTGCTGCGCCACCGTCGAGGCGGCGAGCGCGAGCCCGTTCGCTGCTTCGGCGCTGGCGGCGCTGTGCTGGACCGCGTGCGCCAGCTCGTTCATCGAGGAGGCGGTCTGTTCCAGTGCCGCCGCCTGGCTCTCGGTGCGGCGCGACAGTTCCTGCGCTTCGCCGGCCATGGCCGCCACCGAGGCGCCGATGGTGTTGGTGCCGGCGCGCACCCGGCCGGCGATGTCGGCCAGGCTGTCGCGCATGCGCAGCAGCGCATGCAGCAGGCTGGACTGGTCGTCGGGATGCAGGTCGACCCGCACCTCCAGGTTGCCGGCAGCAATCTCGCCGGCCACGCGCGCCGCCTCCGCCGGCTCGCCGCCCAAGCGGCGGAACAGCGCGCGTGCGAACAGCATGGATGCCGCGATGCTGCCGGCCAAGCTGACCAGCCACAGGGCGACCAGCATGGTCGTGCTGTCGCCGGCGTCGTCCAGCACCGCCCGGGCGCCGGCGTCGATGGCCTTGTGCTGCAGCGCCTGCAGCGCCGACACCCCGTCCAGGTAGCGCTGGGTGGCCGGCACGAAGGCGCGCTCGTACATCGCCATCGCTTCGGGCGCACGGCCGTCGGCCTTCAGCTGCATGACCTGGTCGCGGCTGGCGATGTACTGGCTGCGTGCCTCGGCGATGGCGTCGAACAAGGTCTTCTCGTCGGGCGTGTCGAGCAGGGCGCCGACCTGTTCCTGCAGGGCGCTGGTGCGCCGGCTCGACTCGGTGCTCTCGGCCGCGAAGACCCGGGCCAGTTCCAGGTCGGCCGAACGGGCGACCGCGGCGGTGCGCTTGGCCGAGACCGAGGTGTTGAGCAGCCACTGCGCGCTCAGGCGTTCCTTGGCCAGCGGGCGCTGGGTGAGCGCTTCGCTTGCTCCGGCCATGACCTGCAGGCGCCAGATCGCGACGCCGGTCGCCAGGGCGGAGATCAGGATGACGAACGCAAAAGCGCTGCGTAGTTGGGCACGAACACTGGATACGGCATTGGACACGTTGGCTCCCGGTGGTGGTGGGCTTCCAGGCTGGTGCGGCCTGCCCCGGAGCGGGGCGGCGGCGCACCGCGTCGGCGGTGCTGTCATGGATGGACCGCAGTTCATTGCCATAAGGCAAAATATAGACCGGAAGTAATGAAGTTGCTCAATGAATGCGCAGCCGATGCGACCGAAGGTTTTGCATATATCGATCTGTGATGTAAATCGTTGGCGGGCGGCGCAAAAGCGCTTAGGCTGGCGGCATGAACAGCGATTTTCCAAGCTCCACCGGCTCGGTGCAGTGGCACCTGGGCCCGATCATCGACGCGCTGCGCACCTCGCGCGAGTCGACCCACAACATCCGCCACCAGGGCCGCGTGCGCGAACTGCCTTCGCGCGAGGTGCTGGGGCAGGTGGTGGGCGGCGTCTCGGCGGCGCTGTTTCCCACCCATTACGGGCGCCCCGACCTGAACGACGAGAGCATCGACTACTTCGTCGGCGACACGCTCAACGTCACGCTCGACCGGCTGGTCGGGCAGGTACGGCGCGCGCTGCGCTTCTCGCCCCAGTTCGAGGAAGCCGCCGAAGCGCAGCTTGCCGAGCGCGCGCAGGCGATCACGCGCGAATTCGCCGCCAGCCTGCCGGCGATCCGCGCGCTGCTGGTGTCCGACGTGCAGGCCGCGCTGGCGGGCGACCCGGCGGCCAGCTCGGTGGCCGAGATCATGCTGTGCTATCCCGGCACCCTCGCCATCCTGTATCACCGCCTGGCGCACTGCCTGCACCGCCTCGGCGTGCCCTTCCTGGCGCGCCTGATCGCCGACATCGGCCACTCGCTCACCGGCATCGACATCCACCCGGCGGCCAGCATCGGCGGCAGCTTCTTCATCGACCACGGCACCGGCGTGGTGATCGGCGAGACCGCCATCATCGGCGAGCGCGTGCGCCTGTACCAGGCGGTGACCCTGGGCGCCAAGCGCTTCCCGGTGGACCCCAGCGGCGCCCTGGTCAAGGGCGCGCCGCGCCACCCGATCGTCGAGGACGACGTGGTCATCTACGCCGGCGCCACGGTGCTGGGTCGCATCACGGTGGGCGCCGGCTCGACCATCGGCGGCAACGTCTGGCTGACGCAGAGCGTCCCGCCGGGCAGCAACGTGTCGCAGGCACAGTCACGGAATACCTGACGCAGGGTACCTGACGCAGGGTACCTGACGCAGGGTAGCTGGGGCCGGCGCCTTGCCGGCCTTTGCTATCATGGCGCGATGTCTATCCTGCTCATCCCCGGCTACATGGCCGACGACACGCTCTGGGACGACGTGCGCCCGGCGCTCGCCAGGTTCGGCCCAATCGTGCATGCCGACCTCGGCCACGATGCCTCCATCGAAGCGATGGCCGCCCGCGCGCTGGCCGATGCACCGGCGAACTTCATCCTGGTCGGCTTTTCGATGGGCGGCTACGTCGCCCGCGAGATCGCGCGCCTGGCGCCCGAGCGGGTGCGCGCGCTGGTCCTGATCGCCACCTCCACCCGCCCCGATACGCCTTCGCTGCGCCAGAGCCGCGGCACGGTCGGCAAGGCTGCGGCCTCGGTCTCGTTCTCGGGCCTGAGCAAGACCGCGATCGCCGCCTCGCTGCATCCGCAACAGGCCGGCAACGCGGCGCTGATCGAGCGCGTGCGCGCCATGGGCGTGCGCCTGGGCGGCGAGGTATTCCGCCGCCAGTCCGCGATCGTGCGCGCGGGCGACCGTGAGCGCCTGCACGCGATCCGCTGCCCGACCCTGGTCGTTGCGGCGGGACAGGACCGGCTGCGTTCGCGCGAGGAATCCGAGGAGCTGCATGCCGGAATCCCCGGCGCGGAACTGGCCGTCATCGAGGACAGCGGCCATATGGTCCCGATCGAGGCGCCGCAAGCGCTGCTGGCGCTCGTCCTGCCCTGGCTCGACCGGGTCGCGCCAGCCTAGGCCGCCGCGGACATCGACCAGGCCCGCAGGCCCCGGATCGCTTCTTCCTTGTGCTTGGCCTCGATCTCGATGTAGGGCGCGGCCAGGTAGGACGAGGGCATGACCTCGATCAGGTCCGAGTGCTGGCGGTCGTTGAAGCCTTCGCGGCCGTTCGAGATATGCACCAGTTGGTGCGCCGGGTCGGCCCAGGTCTCGCGCGCCTTCATGAGCATGGCGCCCACGCTCGGGTCCTCGTAGCTCGACAGCTTGGCATGCACCACGTGATGATGGGCGTCGAACACCATCGGCACGCCGGCGCGCATGCAGATCTCGTAGATCTCCTGCGCGCCATACGCGTATTCGTCGTTCTCCAGCCCCAGGCGGCAGCGGATGGCCTCGGGAAGCAGGCCGATGCGTTCGACCAGCGCATCGGCACGCTTGCCCTTGCCGCCGTGGATCTCGAGCAGGGCCCAGGACGAGCGCGGCTGCTCGAGCAGGTCCATGATCTCCGCATGCATCTGCAGGATCTTGATGCTGTTCGCCACCACCCCTTCCGAATCCGAATTCAGGACCACGAACTGGTCCGGGTGCATCACCAGGCGGATGCCGCGTTCCAGCGCGCGCCGGCCCGAGCGCCCCAGGGTGGCGGCGAACGGCGCCAGCACCTCGCGGCCGATGTCTTCGTCGGCGAAGGGAAAGATCGACGAGGGCAGCCGGTACAGGCGGATGCCTTCGGCCTCGCAGTAACGCATGGCATTGTCGAAGGTCTGGATGTTGTCGCGGTACAGGTCTTCGAGCAGCGCGCGCTGGGCGTCGAGGCTGTGCTCGAGCAGGCGCTTGCGCGTGACCGTGCGGTAGCGGACGTCTTTCGAGACGGTAATGCAGACGAGGCCGAGGTTCGGTGGCATGGTTTCCTTGTGTTTTCTTGTGGCGCGCTCGCTCCCAGTCTAGCGAATCCGGCCCCGGGCGCGCGTTCGCTTTCCCCCGTCAGGCACAGGTGGCCGGGACAGCGCCGGGACAAGGCAGGCGCCGGTCCGGGTCAGCGCGGCCGCCCGAACACCTGGGTCCAGTAGACGATGCCGCTGCGCTTTTCCGCCGCGACGCCATAGGCCGCGCCCATCTCGGTAAAGCCGGGATGCATGATGTTGGCGCAGTGGCCCGGACTGTCGAGCCAGCCGGCCACGGCTTCGTCCGGCGTGCTCTGGCCGAAGGCAATGTTCTCGCCTACGCGCTGCCAGGCATAGCCGGCCCGCGTCGCCCGGTCGGCCGGCTGGCTGCCGTCCCTGGCGCGGTGGCTGAAATAGCGCCGCGCCGCCATGTCGCGGCTGTGGGCCAGCGCAGCCTCGCCCAACTGCGGGTTCCAGCTGAGCGGCGGCGCCGCTGCGAACTGCTGGCTGCCGCAGTTGCGGGCGCTGGCGCGCGCCGCGTTCACGCCGGCCAGGACGGCCTTGCCGGCCGCGTGCCAGTCCGGGAAGGTCTCGGAAGGCAGTGGTGGCGCCGGACGCGCCAGGATCACGGTCCACTCCTTGCCCGCGCGATAGCTGCCGATCACAGAGAAATGGGTGTCGAGCAGCGTACTGCAATATTTTTGCTGTAACACCGTCATCGCTTCGGCCGGCGTTTGCGGACCGTTGACGCTGACCGACACGGCACGCTCGGCGGCATAGCCTGCAGCTTCGAGGGCCAGTTCGGTGAAGGTGGCCGGGCCGATGCGCACGCGCGCCAGCGCCGGGTGCGGCGTCAGCGCCGCGACCGGCGCGGCGGCGCGGCCCATGCAGTCGCCCGGCGCCATGCGGTAGGCATTGACCAGGGCGGTCAGCTGTTCGGCGCCGTCCGCCGGCGCCGGCGCGCCAGCGGCCACGCCCGGCCGGACGGCCGCCAGCAAGAACAGGAAGGGCAAGGCGTGGCGCAGCGCGGCATGACAGCATGGACGCGCTTCGAAAGACAGGGTCGACATGTTTTAGATAGCAAGATCAGTCCGGCCTCCCGCGCCACGGCACGGCAGGAATTAGCAGGAAGTCAAGCCTGCCCGAAAGCAAAAACGCCGACCTCAGGTCAGCGTTTGCGTAGCCGGACAGAAGGGGCGCATCTGTCGCGAGCGTCCACTATAGCAGCGTGGCCCGCGCCCGCAAAGCGTCCCCCTGTAACAAGCGGGCGCCGCTGCCCCGTGCCGGTACAAGGAGGCGTACGGCTTGCATCGTTCGGTGGGTGCGAGTGGGCGCTAATGCCCACGATTTTATTAGACACTGATTCTGGGTTGAAGTTCTTGCTTATGTGGTTTGCGCGACATCAAACCTTTGGCCGGCTCCAAAGCGTTTGCGTTTTGAGGCGGACAGCGACACAATGAAGATTCCTGCAATAAACATAACATCGGGAATCGGGAGAGGGCGGCGCACCGCCATTGTGTAGCCGTTAGGCAATCAGCAAGGAAGTCGAGGAACCATGACGCACGCCGTGCCGCTGTACAGGAACCATGTCCTGCTGCTATCGCAGAGCTTCTTCATCAAGGACAACCGGGCCGAACTGCTCCTGCACGCCCATAAATATGACTTCGACATCCTGTTCTTCGATGACGTTTCGCGCTTCGTCCAGGCGGTGGCCGGCGACGGCGGCGACAACCTGTATGTGATCGACCTCGACGCCCTGCATAACATGCAGGCCGACATGCCGGACGGGCGCCGTACCCTGATGCTGGGCGAGCTGCTGCAGCGCCTGCCGAGCGACCACAGCTACGTTTACCTGCAGAGCGCACGCCAGGGCAGCCGTTTCCTGCTGCAGCAGCGCCTGGTCGACAGCAACTGCCTGGCCTACGCCGAAAAGCCGATCGCCAACGACGTATTCGTCGACAAGCTGTTCAAGCTGTTCGTGCAGAAGAAGCGCGGCGACCTGGTGCGCATGGTGGTGCTCGGCGAGGAAGCGGAACTGGACGATGCGGCCTTGCTGGAGCGCGGGGTCGAGGTGATCCGCCATCCCGAGGCGCAGACCCTGCACTTGCGGGTGAAGGACCTGCAACCCGACCTGGTGCTGGTCACCGACGATGAATACGCGCGCACCGACGCCATCGTCCGGGTGCTGCAGAAGAACATCGAGGCCGATCCGGTGCGCGAGATCGCGCTGCTGCAGTGCCGTCCGGACGCCGCCCTGACCCGGCGCGCCCTGGTGGACGGCTTCGACACCGTGCTGGCCAATTGCGAGCCAGGACTGCTGGAAGCCCAGCTGGTGAGCCGCGCCAACAAGATCCGCATCAACAAGGACCTGATCGGCAAGGATCGCGCCACCGGCCTGCTCAACAAGGTCGGGTTGCAGAAGAAGGCCCAGGACCTGATCCGGCGCGCGGCCCGGGAAGGCTGCCCGCTGGCCTTCGGCGTCATCGACATCGACAAGTTCAAGACCATCAACGATACCTGGGGTCATCACTTCGGCGATATCGTCATCAAGCGCCTGTCCCTGACCCTGGCCTCGCAGGTGGGCGCGTGCGATCTGCTCAGCCGTTTCGGCGGCGAGGAATTCGTCGTGGTGTTCTGGGATTGCACGCAGGAGGAAGGCTGGCAGCGGCTCGACGCGATGCGCCAGGCCTTTTGCGCCATTCCCTTCGAGGTCGGCCCCGGCGAACTGTGCCACTTCTCGTTCAGCGGCGGAGTGGCGGCCTATCCGGAATGCCGCAGCGAGAACGAACTGTTCCTGCGTGCGGATGCGCTGCTGTACGAGGCGAAGCAGGGCGGGCGCAACCGGATCTGCACGCAGGCGGAAGGCGCCAGGCGGGCGGCAGCGCTGTAGAAAACGCCGCCAGCCGTGGCGGCTGGCGGCGTGTGCCCGCCTGGCGCCCTTCTATTCGGATTTGGCCTGGTGCGCCTGCAGTTGCTCGCGCAGTTGCTGCGCGTTCGCGTGCGTGTAATCCTTGTTGATCTCGGACTTGACCAGTTGCTGCACCTGGGGATCCAGGTTGGCGCGCAGCGTGCCGAGGAATTCGGGCGTGGCCGATACCACCAGATGCTGGTAGCGGTTTTCCTGGTGCGCCTTGAGCAGGAAGGCAGAGATGTCCTTGGCGAAACGCTCGGCCGCGTGCTGGTCCGGCGTCTGGGCCGGCTGGTACATGCTGGTCGGCGCGCCGGCCTGGGCATTATGCTGGAAGCCGGCGGGCTGGTGTCCGCCGACGCTGTGGCGGCTGTCGCCGGCCGCCCTCGGTCCGAGCCGGTCGGTTTGGGTGTCGACCGTGCGCAGTTGCGCCGCCGGGTCGACCATGTCTTGCACTTCCTGTAGCGGCTCGGACGGATCGGACTCCGAGAAGAATCGCGCGCGGCCGGCGTTGGCTGCGAGAATCCAGGTTGTTGGCATGCTACCCCCCTGTCAGTTGTCAATGGTGAGCGTCTTGCACGGCGCGCCGGTATGGCGGCCTGGAAGCAAAGGCGTGGAGCGGCGATCGCATGCGGATTTCCACATGTCGATCAGGCGATGAACCGAGTATATCGCTGCTTCCGGATACCCGGCGCACCGCCGTCCGCTGCCGTGCGGCGGCGCTGGATTGTCCCTCGCGGTGGCATGATCTGGAGGAGCCGGCAGGGCGTTGCCGCCGCGCCGGGCCATGCCGCCTACAGGCGGCGCCAGCAGGCCATCCGGGGCAGCGGCGACATCGCCATCACCGGCGCGAAGTTGCAGCTCGTCGACGCGGCGCTTGCCGAGGCGGGCCGGTCGCGCGCCCCGTATTGACGGGGCGTCCTGAAACAACTTGCATACAAAAATGCCCTTGGCATTGCTGCTTCAGTTGGATTAGCATCGCTCGATTCCTAACACCAACAACCTGGAGAGAGTGATGAAACCTAGCCTGTGCAGTACCGTGATCGCAGGGTTGTTTGCCATGGCATCCCAGGCCGGCGCCTACGACGGGACAGCGGCCACGGCCGCCGGCGCGGTATCCGGCGCGGTATCCGGCATCGAAGTCGCCGCGATGGACCGCAACGTGCGCGCACAGGACGACTTCTTCCGCCACACCCAGGGCGCCTGGCTGAAGGACGTCGACATCCCGTCGGACCGCTCCAGCTGGGGCGCCTTCAACATCGCCCAGGACCGCGTCGAGCAGCAGATCCGCACCATCGTCGAAACCGCCGCCGCGCAGAAGCATGCCGCGCCTGGCTCGGACGCGCAGAAGATGGGCGACTTCTACACCAGCTACATGGACGAGGCGCGCCGCAATGGGCTGGGACTGACGCCGTTGAAAGCGGAACTGGCGCGCGTCAATGCGCTGGAGGACAAACGCGCGATGGCCACGCTGATGGCGCGCTTCGCCCGCATCGGCGCCGATGCGCCGCTCGACATGTACGTCGGCCAGGACAACAGGGACTCGACCCGCTACATCGTCAGCATCTCGCAGTCGGGCCTGGCATGCCGGACCGCGACTACTACCTGAATGCGGACGACGCGCGCCTGAAGGAGATCCGTGCCAAGTACCAGGCGCACGTCGAGAAGATGCTGGCGCTGGCCGGCCACCAGGACGCCGGCGCGCTGGCGGAAAAGATCGTGGCGCTGGAAACCGACATCGCCCGCGCCCAGTGGACCAAGGTCGAGAACCGCGACCCGGTCAAGCGCTACAACAAGATGACCCTGGCCGAGCTGGGCACGCTGATGCCGGGCTTCGACTTCAAGACCTACCTGCAGGGCACCGGCGCCGGCAAGGCCGAATCGGTGATCGTCAGCCAGCCGTCCTACCTGGCCGCCCTCGACAAGTTGGTCGCCGCCACCCCGCTCGCGGTGTGGAAGCCATATTTCGAGTTCCGCCTGCTGAGCGCCTACGCCCCTTACCTGTCGCAGCCTTTTGTTGACGAGAGCTTCGCCTTCCGCGGCAGCGTGCTGTCCGGCGCCAAGGTGAACCGCCCGCTGGACAAGCGCGCGGTCGCCGAGATCAACCGCAACCTGAGCGAAGTGGTCGGCAAGGCCTACGTGACCCAGCACTTCCCGGCCGAGCGCAATCAGCAGGTGCTGGACATGGCGAAGAATTTCATCACCGCCTTCGGCGAAGGCATCGAGACGCTCGACTGGATGTCGCCGGAGACCAGGAAGCAGGCGCAGATCAAGCTGTCGAAGATCAACGTCAAGATCGGCTACCCGGACAAATGGCGCGATTACTCGGGCCTGAAGATCGTGCGCGGCGACCTGGTTGGCAATGTGATGCGTTCGCGCGAATTCGGCCACGAGTACAACGTGAGCCGGCTCGGCAAGCCGGTCGACCGCAGCGTGTGGAGCATGTCGCCGCAGACCGTCAACGCCTATTACAGCCCGACCCTGAACGAGGTCGTGTTCCCGGCGGCGCGCCTGCAGTACCCGCTGTACGATGCGAACGCCGAACCGGCCGTGAACTACGGCTCGGTCGGCATCTCGATCGGCCACGAGATCAGCCACGCGTTCGACGACAAGGGTTCGCAGTACGACGGCGACGGCAACCTGCGCAACTGGTGGACGAAAGAAGACGCGGAGAAATTCGCCGCGCGCGGCAAGGTGCTGGTGGCCCAGTACGCCGCCTACAGCCCGCTGCCGGGCTACCATCTGAACGGCGAGCTGACGCTGGGCGAGAACATCGCCGACAACGCCGGCGCCATCATGGCCAGCCGCGCCTACAAGATCTACCTGAAGGGCAAGCCGGGTCCGGTGATCGACGGCTTCAGCGCCGAGCAGCGCCTGTTCATGGGCCTGTCCCAGGCACGCAAGGGCAAGGCGCGCGACGCGGCGCTGATCTCGCAGGTCAAGACCGACCCGCATTCGCCGTCGGAATTCCGCGTCAACGGCAGCCTGCGCAACCACCCGGGCTTCTACGAGGCCTTCGACGTCAAGCCGGGCGACAAGATGTACCTGGACCCGAAGGACCGTGTGATCTTCTGGTAAGACGCGGGGGAGAACATCGGCGATAATGCGCGCTGCACTCACATTGTTGCCGATTCTCCCCATGCAATTTACGCTCGAAGACATCGTTCGCCAGTTCGACCCGACCACGTTCGCGCGCGGCGAGCGCTATGCCAGCGAGGGCAGGGTCATCGCCGCCGATGTCTTCGACAAGATGATCACCGGTGAAGTCGAAGGCAGCGGCTACCAGGTGTACAGGCAAACCATCTTCGTCGAAGCCGATCGCCGCGGTGTCGTCCGGTTCGACAGCGAATGCAGTTGCCCGATGTTCGGACATTGCAAGCACGTGGTGGCCGTGCTCCTGGTCGCCCTGCAGGAGATCGATCCTGCTGCGACGCATGGCTTGTCGCCGGCTGCCGAGCACTGGCTGCAGCAGTTCTCCTTTCTGCAATCCCTGACGCGGGCCGGACCGCCGCCCGCACCGAAAGAGCGGCTGGTCTATGTCTTGCTACCCAATCGTGGCGAGGGCGTGCCGCGCCTGCACCTGTGCAAGGCGCGCCTGCGCAAGGATGGCAGCATCGGCGGCGCCACGGTCCAGAACGATTTCTACCGCTTGCTGGCGTCGCCGCCGGCCTACGTCCAGGACGAGGATGAAGAGCCGATCCGGCTGCTTGTCGGCATGAATACGGGCAGGATGTACCAGCAAGGCGTCAAGCCGGCCGGCCGGCTCGGCGCCCGCCTGCTGGAACAACTGTGCCGCGAAGGCCGGCTGTGGTGGTCGGCATCGCTGACCGACCTCCGGCGTGGCGACCTGCTCCAGGTCCAGCCGGGACTCCCCCGGCACGGGCAGCTCGGCTGGCATGAGGATGATGAAGCCGAGGGAGCGGTCAGCCTGCGCTGGTGTTTCGAGGACGGCAGCGCGGTCGGCGAGATCCTCACGACCGAGCCGATGCATTATCTGGACGGCGGACTGCTGGGCGAACTCGCGCTGCCCGAGCAGCTCGCGGCGCTGCCGCAGCAAGTCCTGCAGCAGCTGGTCCGGCAAGCGCCGCGCCTGGCCCCGGAGCAACGCGCGGCCATGACCGAGCGCTTCATGGCGTTGGGGCTGGACCGTATCGTGCCGCCGCCGCAGGCCCTGCAGACGCGCCGCCGCAGCGACGTCCTGCCGACCCCCTGCCTGGTGCTCGACAGCCTGGCAATGGGCACACGCGGCAAGCTGGAATGGCACGATCATGCGATGCTGTTGTTCGACTACGCTGGCGTGTTGGCGCCCCCCGGGCAGGGCCCCGAACTGCGCAGGGTGGAAGGCGGCACGGTCGAACTCATCGAACGCAATGCGCAAGCGGAAGCGGCTGCCCGCGCCACGCTTGCCGGCTACGGCTTTGCCGCCCCGGAGGCCGGTACGGTGCTGGCGGAATTTCCCGACGCCCTGGTGCTGCCGGCGGAAGCGGCGTGGGTGGCATTCGTACGGCACGGGCTGGCGCGCCTGCGCGCTGCCGGCTGGCAGGTCGAGCTCGGCGCCGATTTCCGCTATGACTTGCAGGAAGTGCAGGAGTGGTACGCGGAACTGAACGAGGACGAAGGCGAGAACGCATGGTTTGCCCTCGAACTCGGCGTACTGGTCAATGGCGAGCGCCATTCCCTGTTGCCCTTGTTGCTGGAAATGATACGCGAGGCGCCCCGGGATTTCGATGCCGCGGCACTGGCCTCTCATGGCGACGACGAGGTCCTCATCGTGGCGCTGCCGGACCTGACGCGTGTTGCCTTGCCCTGGGGGCGCGTCAAGCCGATCCTCGCCACCCTGGGCGAGCTGTACTTCAGCGATCGCATCGGCGAATCCTTCCGCCTGCCGCTCATGGATGCCGCGCGTCTGGCCGAGCTGGAGCAGGCGGCGCAATTGCGCTGGATGGGCGGTGAGCGCCTGCGCGAACTCGGGCGCAAGCTGGAGAGTTTCGGCGGCGTCCGGCCGGTCGCAGCGCCAGCGGGCCTGCAGGCGACGCTGCGCCCCTACCAGCAGGCGGGGCTGGCGTGGATGCAGTTCCTGCGCGAGTACGGTTTCGGCGGCATCCTGGCCGACGACATGGGCCTGGGCAAGACCATCCAGACCCTGGCCCATCTCCTGGTCGAGAAAGAAGCCGGCCGGCTCGATGCGCCGGCACTGGTCGTGGCGCCCACCAGCCTGATGGGTAACTGGCAGGCGGAAGCCGCCAGGTTCGCGCCAGGCTTGCGGGTGCTGCTCTTGCACGGCAAGGATCGTTCGGCGCAGTTCGACCAGATCGGCCATGCCGACCTGGTGCTGACCACCTATCCGCTGCTGGCGCGCGACGAGGAGGCGCTGCGCCGCCATGCTTACCATCTGCTGATCCTGGATGAGGCGCAATATATCAAGAACAGCCGATCGAAGGCGGCCCAGGCGGCCCGCCTGATCGAGGCGCGGCATCGCCTGTGCCTGACCGGCACGCCGGTGCAGAACCACCTGGGCGAGCTGTGGTCGCAGTTCCACTTCCTGATGCCCGGGCTGCTGGGTGAGGAAAAGGCGTTCAACACGGTCTTCCGCAAGCCGATCGAGCAGCAAGGCGACAGCCTGCGCAGGGACTTGCTGGCGCGGCGGGTGCGACCGTTCATGCTGAGGCGGACCAAGGACAAGGTAGCGACCGAACTTCCTCCCAAGACGGAAATCGTACTGCCGGTCGAGTTCGGTGCGGCCCAGCGCGACCTGTACGAAACCGTGCGGCTGGCAATGGACCGCAAGGTGCGCGACGAGATCGCGCGCAAGGGGTTCGCGCGCAGCCAGATCGTGATCCTCGACGCCTTGCTCAAGCTGCGCCAGGTGTGCTGCGATCCGCGCCTGCTCAAGACGGCGGGCGTGGCCGCTGCCGCTGCCTCGGCCAAGCTCGGCGTCCTGATCGAGTTGCTGGACACCCTGCTGAGCGAGCAGCGCAAGATCCTGGTGTTTTCCCAGTTCACCAGCATGCTGGCCCTGATCGCGGAAGCATTGCGCGGGCGCGATGTCGAGTTCGTCACGCTGACCGGCGATACGGAGGACCGCGCCGCGCCGATCGCCGCCTTCCAGGGAGGACAGGTCGGGGTATTCCTGATCAGCCTGAAGGCGGGCGGCGTCGGGCTCAATCTCACAGCGGCCGACACGGTCATCCACTACGATCCGTGGTGGAACCCGGCCAGTGAAAACCAGGCTACCGACCGTGCCTGGCGCATCGGCCAGGAGCAGCCAGTGTTCGTCTACAAGCTGATTGCCCGGGGCACGCTCGAGGAACGCATCCAGGACATGCAGCGCCGCAAGGGCGAACTGGCAAGCGGTTTGCTGGATGCCGATGGCGGCCTGGCGCCTGCCATCGGGGCCGACGAACTGCAGGCGGTGCTGGCGCCCCTGGCCCCCTGAGGCACGCCGCCCTTCAAGGAAGGGCCGGGGTGTCCGCCATTGCCGGCGCGCCCGCTGCTGCCTGTTTTACATCGTACATGGCCTGGTCTGCGCGCGACATCAGTTCCTGCATGTTGTCGCCGTGTTCGGGGTAATGGGCGACGCCGATACTGGCCGACGTCGCCAGCACCAGACCGTCGCCGAGCGCGAACGGCGCTGACAGTGCCTGGCGAATCTTGTCGACGACCGGGGCCGCATCCTCGGGCAAGACGATATTCTCCAGCAAGGCCACGAATTCGTCGCCGCCCAGGCGCGCGAGCGTGTCGCTGTCGCGCACGCAGGCAGCGATCCGGTGCGCGACCTGCTGCAGCAAGCGGTCGCCGACCAGGTGACCATGCTGATCGTTCACTTGCTTGAAACGGTTCAGGTCGATGAACAGCAGCGCCAGCCTGGTGTGCTGGCGCTGGGCGCGCGCGAGCGCCGTGCCGAGCCGGTCGTGGAACAGGCGCCGGTTGGGAAGGTGCGTGAGCTCGTCGTGCATCGCCATGAAGTGCATACCGGCCTGCAACTGCTTGCGCTGGATGGCGGCGGCAAGCTGGTTCGCCACGAACAGCAGCAGGTTACGGTCCTGGTGACTGTAGGTGCCGCCGCTCGTGCCGTGCAGGACCAGTGCCCCGAGCGTGCTCTGGCCGGCCGGCAAGGGAACCGCCAGCATCGACACGCCTGGCGCCGGCGGCGGTCCGTCGGCTTCGCTCGACGGCGCCAGCAGCATCGGCGCCTGCCTGGCCACGACCGCCTCGCACAAGCTGCGCATCGGCGTCTCGAGCCGGATGTCGCAGACCTGATGGGCAAAGCGCAGGCTGTCGCCCGGCCCGTCGCGCAGGGCCACCGCATATCCGGCTGCGGGCAGCAGCTCGCCGATGATCTCGTGGCTGCGCTGGAACAGGCCGGCCAGGTCTTCGTTCACGTGGGCGGCTTCGGACAGCGCATACAGTGCGGCCTGAACCGCTTGAGCCTGCTTCAGTTCGGTCACGTCGCGGGCCACCGCGACCCGTACCCGGTCGGTTTCCGACCAGCGCGCCGACCACATGATGTGCACGATACTGCCATCCTTGCGCAGGTAGCGGTTCTCGAAATGGATATGGGACCGGCCTCGCATGACGGCCTGGGCGGCGGCCAGGGTGCGCTCGCGATCGGCGGGCAGCACCAGGTCGGCGACTGCCTTGCCGACCATTTCTTGCAGGGTATAGCCGAAGATGCGTTCGCCGGCCGCACTGACGAACACAAACTTGCCGCCGGCGTCCACGACGCAGACCGCGTCAAGCAAGAGGTCGGTGAAGTTGCTCACCTGCGTGTCGATTCGGTATCCCATACGCATGTATTCTAATGGTGACCGGACCCTAGAATACTATGCGGATAATTATTTATTATTCGCCCTTGACAGCCTCGATCAGCTCGACGCGGTTGCCGAAGGGGTCTTCGATGCCCGCGCGGCGTCGGCCGTTGACCTGCACCTCTTCGCGCACGTCCACCCCGCGTTCGCGCAGCAGGGCGCAATAGGCCGCGAAGTCGGTGACGATGAACGCCGGATGCGCCTTCCTGGCCGGGACGAAGCCGGCTTGCGCACCGATGTGCAGCTGGCTGCTGCCGGTCTGGAACCAGAGCCCGCCGGAGGCGTTCAGCGGCGCCGGCTTGGGCACCTCGGTCATTCCCAGCACGCCGCCATAGAAGGCGCGCGCCTGCGCGTCGGTACCGGGAGGGATGGCGACCTGGACATGGTCGATACCGGCAATCTGGGACATGGCATTCTCCGCAGTGGTTGGGCGGAGCATTATCGCATCGCCTGGCGGCCATGCAGGCACAGTGCCATGGAACATGCCAGTCGTCGCCGACTGGCATTGGCCTGGGGAGGCGGGACTTACTTCGGCATGATCACCGAATCGATCACGTGGATCACGCCGTTGTCGGCGTCCACATCGGTCTTGACGACCCTGGCCTGGTCGACCATGACCGCGCCGCCCTTGGTGCTGACGGTCAGCTTGCTGCCCTCGACCGTCGGCACCGCGCCCGGCTTGACGCTGGCGGCCATCACCTTGCCCGGCACCACGTGATAGGTCAGTACCTTGGTGAGCGCGGCCTTGTCCTTCAGCAGGGCGTCCAGCTTGGCCTTCGGAATCTTGGCAAAGGCTGCGTCCGTCGGAGCAAACACGGTGTACGGGCCCGGACCCTTCAGCGTGTCGACCAGGCCGGCGGCCTGCACGGCGGCGACCAGGGTATTGAAGTTGCCGGCGGCCTTGGCGGTGTCAACGATATCCGCAGCCTGTGCCGTGGACAGGGAAAATGCCATGACGGCGCCGAATACGATCTTGATCATGTGTGCTCCTTGGTTGGGTTGTACCACGATTGCTTCATTCATCCTAGGTGATGAACCGGAATTTGTCGAGATTTGAACCGGATATAACATGATAAAGGCGGTTCAAATAGGTGTCACGAACCGCTGTTGTTGAGTCATCCTGATTAGGCTCGGTTCACTCCGTCGCACGCGTATTGAAGTGGAAACATGCGCAATAGCGTGATAATGTGGCCGCCTGCCACTTTCCTCATGAGGGAGCCTTGCATTGAAAAACCTGACTCTTGCCTTGATTGGCCTGGCCGCGACAACGGTGCACGCGGCGCAAGCGCCGACCTTCGACCCCAAGCGCCTGGCGCAGGACGTGAAGGTCCTGGCCTCGGATGAATTCGAGGGCCGCGGCCCGAACACCGCCGGTGAAACCCGAACCGTCGACTACCTGATCCAGCAATTCAAGGCGGCCGGCCTGCAGCCGGGCGGCGACCTGGCCGGTGGCAAGCGCGCCTGGACCCAGGACGTGCCGCTCGGCCGTTTCGAGATCAAGGGCCCGGTCAAGCTGACCCTGACCGAAGGCGGCAGCAGCCGCGAACTGAAGCAGGGGCCGGACATGGCCGTGCGCGCCTCGATGAGCGGTCTGCAGCACGTGTCGTTCAAGAACGCGCCGCTGGTCTTCGTCGGCTATGGCGTGACCGCGCCGGAACGCAAGTGGGACGACTTCAAGGGCCAGGACCTGAAGGGCAAGCTGGCGGTGGTCCTGATCAACGATCCGGACTTCGAGGCCGGGCAGGGCGAGTTCGGCGGCAAGGCAATGACGTATTACGGCCGCTGGACCTACAAGTTCGAGGAGATGGCGCGGCGCGGCGCGCTCGGCACCATCATCGTGCACGAGACCGAGCCCGCCTCCTACGGCTGGCCGACGGTGCAGAATTCGAATACCAATGTGATGTACGACGTGGTGCGCAAGGAGCCGCGCAAGTCGCACGCCCCGGTGGAAGCCTGGATCCAGCGCGACCTGGCAGCCGCCATGTTCAAGGCCGCCGGCCTCGATTTCGAGGCGCTCAAGAAGCAGGCGCAGACCCGTGCCTTCAAGCCGGTGCCGCTCAAGGGCGTCACCCTGTCGGCCGACTACGCCGTGGATACCCAGGTCATCAAGTCGAAGAACGTGGTCGCGATTCGTGAAGGCAAGAAGCAGCCGAAGCAGTATGTGATCTACAGCGGCCACTGGGACCACCTGGGCGTCGGCCAGCCCGACGCCACGGGCGACAAGATCTATAACGGTGCGATCGACAACGCCACCGGCATCGCGGCGATGCTGGAACTGGCGCGCGCCTATGGCAAGCAGCCGGCACCGCAGCGCAGCGTCATGTTCCTGGCGGTCACCGCGGAAGAGAAGGGCCTGCTCGGCTCGGAATACTACGCATCGAATCCGCTGTATCCGCTGGCCTCGACGGTGGCCGTGATCAACATGGATGCGCTCAACCCGCGCGGCCCGGCGCGCGACTTCAATATCTCGGGCAGCGCCAGGCTCGAGCTGCTGGACCGCCTGGTGGCCAAGGCCAAGGGCTGGAACATGCGCTACTCGCCGGATCCGAAGCCGGAAGCGGGCTATTTCTTCCGCTCCGATCACTTCCCCTTCGCCAAGCGCGGGGTACCGGCGATTTCCTTCGGTTCGGGCAAGGATTGGGTCGAGGGCGGCACGCAGGCGGGCCTGGCGGACGAAGCGGCCTACACCGAGAAGCATTACCACCAGCCATCCGATGAATTCGACCCGGCCTGGACCTTCACCGGCATGGCGCGCGACCTCGCGGTGCTGTACGCCGTCGGCGCCGAGCTGGCCAATTCGACGGCCTGGCCGAACTGGGCGCGCGATTCGGAGTTCCGCGTCACGCGCGACCAATCCGCAGCCGAGCGCAAGTAAGGAGCAAGGGCAGGGCGCCAGGCGCCCATCCGACGACGCCACCCGGGCTCTCCCAGGGTGGCGTTGTTCGTTCCGGCGGCGCCTGGCGTCCTGCGCGGCGTGCCGGAACCAATGATCTTGCCACAGGTCTTAATCTTGTTGTCTTCGAAGTAGACACGTTGTTCGCGCATGTCTTGAGAGGCTGTAAAGCATGGGGCCGGGGGCGCTTGACGACACCACCATTTCAGCGGAACTGGAGCAATCCTGCGCACAGGAGCCGATCCATCTGCTGGGCAACGTACAGTCCTACGGCTTCCTCATGGCAGTGGACTTGGCGAGCCGCTGCATTGTCCAGGTCTCTGCCGGGATACTGCGTCATTGGCCGGGACTGCAGGACGCCGAAGCGCTCCTCGCCAGCCCGCTGTCCGACTGGGTTGACGGCGGAGAAGGCAGCGATGCGCCCGACATCGCATCCCTGCCCGCGACGCACCCCCTGGCCCTGCCCTGGCGGCCCCGGTTCGAGCGCAGCTTTCCCGCGGTCGACCGCTCTGCTGCGTCGAAGTGGGAATGCCTCGGGCACCGAAGCGGACCGGTGGCGGTACTCGAATGGCTGCCGCTGAACGCCAACGCGGATGAGTTGTTGCGGCAGAACCAGATGTTTTCCGACTTCGGCGAAGTGATTGGCCGCCTGCGCCGCACCGACGGACTCGACACATTCTTCGCCGAGTGCGTCCAGGTCATCCAGGAAATGAGCGGATTCGACCGGGTGATGATGTACCGTTTCCTGCCCGATGGCTGCGGTGAAGTCGTGGCCGAGCGCACCGCCAACGGCTACCCGCAGCAATACCTGGGATTGCGCTTTCCCGCTTCCGACATTCCCAGCCAGGCGCGCAGGCTCTACCTGACCAACAAGCTGCGCGTGCTGGCCGATGTCGAAGACGCGACGGATCCGCTGCTTCCTCCCGTCTTGCCCGACGGAGAGCCGCTCGATCAAAGCCACTGCCTGTTGCGCGGCTTGTCCCCGGTACACCTGGTCTATCTCCGCAACATGGGCGTGCACGCCACGCTGACCTTGTCGATCGTGTTCGACGGCAGGTTATGGGGGCTGATCGCCTGCCATCACCATCGGCCCAGGACGCCGCCGTTTCAGCTCAGGGAAGGCATGCGCCAGCTGTCGGAGCTGTTGGCGGAAATCGTCAACATGCGCATCGAGACCCTGTCCCGCCTGGAGGCGGTGCAACAACGCCTGAAACTCGACCAGTTACTGAACGAATTTCATCAGGCACTGATTCAGGAAGGCGACATTCCCAACCTGCTGGAATTATGGATGCCCAGGCTGCTGCCGGCGTTCAATGCCGACACCATGGGGGTGCAGATCGGTACGCTCGCCTTTGTCGGGGGACCGGGCAAGCGCCAGGGCGCCACGCACCAGATACTCGACGAGGTCGGGGCGCGGCTGGACAGCCAGAGCCTCATCCCGCAGGTGTACATGCGCGACGACCTGCTGGCCCCAGAAAAAAATGGCCTGAGCTTCTTGCCGGAAGCGGCGGGCCTGTTGCTGGCGCAGCGGCATGACGAGGGCATCATCTTTTGCTTCGTGACGCGACAGGAAGTGGTGCAGCAAGTGCGTTGGGGCGGCGAGCCGGTAAAGGACTACCTGGTCCAGCCAAATGGACGGGTGCGCCTGGAGCCGCGGCGTTCCTTCGCTGTGTGGCAGGAGTCGGTGCGGGGGCATTGCGACCACTGGATGGAAACCGATGCGGAGGCGCTGCAAAACCTGCTGCGGATGTTGTGCGAGGTGAACAAGCTGCAGATCAACCGGCAAATGCAGGAAACCCTGCACTGGCGCGCCCATCACGACCATCTCACCGGGCTGTACAACCGCCGGGCCATGGAGGACGAGGTCTCGCGGCGCCTGGAAGACGGCCAGTACGACACCGCGCTGATGCTGCTGGACATGGACCACTTCAAGAAGATCAACGACACCTACGGTCACGAAACAGGCGACCAGGTGCTGCAACAACTGAGTGCGCGGCTGAAGGCGGTGATGCGGGAGTTCGACCTGCTGGCGCGCCTGGGCGGGGACGAATTCATGCTCCTGCTGCGGATTCCCCACCCGAACGCCGCCACCGCCCTGACCTTCGCCGAACGCCTGCACCAGTCGGTGGCCACGCCCTTCGATATCCGAGGGCAACAATTCCGTTTGGCGATTTCGGTCGGCATCGCAATTCCGCCCGGTCATGGCCGTACGGTCAGCGAACTGCTGCGGCATGCGGACCTGGCGCTGTACCAGGCCAAGTCCCAGGGTCGCTGCCGCAGCGTGGTGTTCGAACTGGCGATGGCGGCCAACCAGCGCGACCACTACCTGCTCGAACGCGACCTCGACGAAGCCGTGGAACGCAACCAGCTTTCGCTGGTGTTCCAGCCCAAGGTCGATCTCATCAGCCATAAGGTGGTGGGACTGGAAGCGCTGGTCCGCTGGAACCACCCGACCCGGGGCCAGAATAGCCCGGATTCTTTCATTCCGATCGCCGAGAACAGCGACCAGATCATCCGGATCGACCGCTGGGTGATGCGCAGCGCCATTGCTGAACAGGCCCATTGGCGTAGTCACGGCCTGGCAGGGCTGCCGGTTGCCATCAACCTGTCGATCGCCGATATCCTGTCGCCCAACCTGACCGGCTACCTGGCCGACCTGCTGGAGGAATACCAGGTTCCCCCGGAGGCCCTGGAAATCGAAGTGACCGAGTCCTGTTTCGTCCGCCAGCTCGACGAGACCCAGAACGTGCTGCGTGAGCTGAACGAGGCCGGCATCGCCACCTCGCTGGACGACTTCGGCACGGGCTTTTCCTCGCTGAGTTACCTGCGCCAGCTACCCTTGCAATGCCTGAAGATCGACCAGTCCTTCACCCGCAGCATGCTGCAGGACCCGAATGCCGAGAAGCTGACCCAGGCCATCGTCGCCATGGGCAATGCCTTGACCATGACGGTCGTGGCCGAAGGAGTGGAAACCCGCGAGCAGATGAACTGGCTGCTCGCCCATGGCTGCCACATCGGGCAGGGATATTTCTTCAGCCCGCCGGTGCCGCCCGAAGACGTGCACCACGTGGTCGAACGCATCGAAGTACGCCTGGCCCGCTGAAGGCAGACTGATGACAGCGCGAGAAGCGGCCGCGCGAGCTTGCCGCTCAGGCCTTGCGGACGAATTCCGACTTCAGGCTCATGGCGCCGAAACCGTCGATCTTGCAGTCGATATCGTGGTCGGCATCGACCAGGCGGATATTCTTGACCTTGGTGCCCTGCTTGATCACGCCGCCCGAACCCTTCGGTTTCAGGTCCTTGATGACGGTGACCGTATCCCCATCCTGCAGGATGTTGCCGGATGCGTCGCGCCAGACCCGGCCGGCTTCGGCCGCCGCGGCCTGCACGGGCCATTCGTGGCCGCACTCGGGGCAGGCGTACTGGCCGGCGCCGTCTTCATACGTAAAAGCGGACTGGCATTGCGGGCAAGGGGGCAGGGTATGCATGGGAGACCTTTGAAAACAAAAACGCCACCCGAAGGTGGCGTTTTTTTCTTATTCTTGGTGGCCCGGGGCGGAATCGAACCACCGACACAAGGATTTTCAATCCTCTGCTCTACCAACTGAGCTACCAGGCCAAGAGAGGCATGATTATAGCCAGCGGTTTTCATCTGCGCAAGCCCCCCGGCGCACTTCCGGCGGCCAGCGAGGCCGGCGGCACGCGACAAGTGGTCGAGCGCGCTGTTGACATCTCGCTATAATGTGTTTCATGACTACTACCACCAACATCGCCGCCCAGCACCGCAGCGACGTCTGCATCGTCGGCAATGGCGCCATCGCCAAGACTGCCGCCCTCGGTTTCGCCCAGTCGGGATACAGCGTCACGCTCCTGGTGCCGCCGGCGCGTCCGGCGCCGGAGACGCCCAGCACGTCTGCCGCGGACAAACCCTGGGACGTACGCGTCTACGCCCTGAATCACACGGCGCACGACTTGCTGGCCTCGCTCAAGGTCTGGGGCGCCCTCGACCTGGCCCGGGTGCAGGCGGTCGATGCCATGGACATCCGCGGCGACGGCCAGCAGGGCGGCAACCTCGGCTTCGACGCCTTCGGCGCCCACGTCGGCACGCTGGCCTGGATCGTCGAGGACAGCAACCTGAACGGCGCCCTGGACGCGGCGCTCAAGTTCGCGGCCAACGTCCAGCAGGTGGCAGGCTGCGCCTGTGACCTCACGTGCAGCGAGCAGGGCGCGACGGTCCTGCTGGAAGACGGCGCCAGGATTGCCTGCGAACTGGTGGTGGGCGCCGACGGCCGCGAATCCTGGGTGCGCGGCCAGTGCGACATCGGCGTCGATTACCGCATGTACCACCAGCGCGCCATCGTCACCAATTTCGCCTGCGACAAGCCACACCATGGCGTGGCCCACCAGTGGTTCACCTGCGCCGACGGCATCATTGCCTTGTTGCCGCTGCCCGGCAACCGGGTCTCGCTGGTATGGTCGGCCCCGGAAACCCTGGCCGACACCCTGATGGACGAGTCGCTCGGCGAGATGGCGATCCGCCTGGGGGAATATGCCGACGACAAGCTCGGCACCCTGCGTCCGCTGCAGCCGGAAGCCGTCAAGGCGGTGCCGCTGGCGCTGGTGCGCCCGCATTCCATGGTGGCGCCGCGCGTGGCGCTGGTAGGTGACGCCGCCCACGCCGTGCATCCGCTGGCCGGCCATGGCATGAACCTGGGCTTCGGCGACATCGTCGACCTGCTGGACGTGCTGCGCAATCGCGAAGACCGGCGCGGCATCGCCGACGAGCGCGTGCTGGCGCGCTACGCCCGCAAGCGCAAGGAAGACGTGTTGCTGATGCAATGGGCCACCGATGGACTCGAACGTTTGTTCGGCGCCAACCTGGAACCCCTACGCGTCGTGCGTAATTTCGGATTAAACTTGCTCGATAAATTGCCTGCAGTAAAACGCCGCCTGATGGCGCATGCGATGGGCAAGTAACCGGATATCAAGATCCCCTCTAAGGAATTGTCATGTTGAAAACGAAGGTCGCCGTCCTGCTGGCGACGGGCCTGCTCGCATCTTGCGTGGAAGCGCAGAACACCACCGAGGCGACCATCAAGAAGGCGCTCGAACCGCGCCTGGGCGGCGCCAAGATCGAGTCGGTCCGCGAGACCCCCTACGGCGGCCTGTACGAAGTGCGGGTCGCCGGCGACATCCTGTATACGGACAAGAAGGGCGAATACCTGTTCATCGGTCACGTCTACGATACCAAGACCTCGACCAACCTGACCCGCGCCCGTGTCGACGAGATCAACAAGATCAAGTTCTCCGACCTGCCTTTCGAGATGGCGCTGAAGCAGGTCAAGGGCAACGGCAAGCGCGTCATCGCCGTGTTCGAGGACCCGAACTGCGGCTACTGCAAGCGCCTGCGCCAGACCACGCTCAAGGAAATCGACAACGTCACCATCTACACCTTCATGTACAACATCCTGTCCGAGGATTCGTTCGTGAAGTCGAAGAATATCTGGTGCGCGCCCGACCGCGTCAAGGCCTGGGACGACTGGATGCTCAACGGCAAGCTGCCGCCGGCCGCGCCCGCCGCCTGCGAAACGCCGAACGACCAGATCGTGGCGCTTGGCCAGAAGCTGAAGATCCAGGGCACGCCGGCGATCTTCTTCACCGATGGTTCGCGCATCCCCGGCGCGATCGACCTGAAGGGACTGGAAGCCAAGCTGCAGTCGCTGAAGTAAATCGTAGGGTGGTCGGCTTCGCCGACCGCGCGTTCAAGCAGTGCCCGCTTTGTGGCAGTGCTCCTGCAGGCGGGACGCGCGGTCGGCAGAGCCGACCACCCTACAAAACAATAACAAACACGTAGTCCAAACAGGGAGCAGCACATGGTCACCTTGAACATCAACGGGCGCGACCTCCAGGTCGACGCCGACCCGGGCACGCCCATCCTCTGGGCGCTGCGCGATAATCTCGACATGACGGGCACCAAGTTCGGCTGCGGCGCGGCGCTGTGCGGCGCCTGCACCGTGCACCTGGACGGCAACCCGATCCGCTCCTGCGTCACGCCGATATCGAGCGTCCAGGGCCAAAAGATCACCACCATCGAAGCGATGGAAAACGACAAGGTCGGCAAGGCGGTGCAGGACGCCTGGGTCAGGCACGACGTGCCGCAATGCGGCTACTGCCAGAGCGGCCAGGTGATGAGCGCCACGGCGCTGCTGCGCACCAACAAGCATCCCACGGATGCCGACATCGACAACGCGATGAGCGGCAATATCTGCCGTTGCGGTACCTATCAACGGATCCGCGCGGCGATCAAGGATGCCGCCGCCACCCTCGCCTGAGGAGCGCGCAATGAAATTCGACTGGATCGACCGCGCCGCCGTGGCGCGCTCCGCCGGCGCCGGGCTGTCGCGCCGCGGCTTCCTGAAAACCGCCGGCGCCGCTACCGGCGGACTGGTGCTGGGCTTCACGCTGCCGGGCGCGCAGCGCTTCGCCATCGCCGCCGATGCCAACGCCAAGGTGTATGCGCCGAACGCCTTCCTGCGCATTGCACCCGACAACAGCGTCACCGTCATCGTCAACCGCCTCGAATTCGGCCAGGGCGTGCACACCTCGTTGCCGATGCTGATCGCCGAAGAGCTCGACGCCGACTGGACGCAGATGCGCGGCGAGCTGGCGCCGGCCGGCGACATCTACAAGGACCCCGCCTTCGGCATCCAGATCACCGGCGGCTCGGGCAGCATCGCGCATGGTTTCACGCAATACCGCGAGATCGGGGCGCGCGCCCGGGCGATGCTGGTCGCCGCCGCGGCCGAACAGTGGCAGGTGGCGCCTTCGCTGTGCACGACATCGAAAGGCGTGGTGCTTGGGCCGAACGGCCGGAAAGCCACCTACGGTTCCCTGGCCGAGGCGGCGATGAAGCAGCCGGTGCCCGCCACGGTCGTGCTGAAACAGCCGCCAGCATTCCGCTACATCGGCAAGCCGATGCGGCGCATCGATGCGCGCGCCAAGTCGTGCGGCCGCCAGCAGTTCGGCATCGACTTCAGGCCGGAACAGGCACTGACCGTGCTGGTGGCGCGTCCGCCGGTGTTCGGCGCGAAGGTGAAACAGTTCGATGCCGCGGCCGCCCGCGCCGTGAAAGGCGTGGTCGACGTGCTGGAAGTGGACCTGGATCGCGGCGCCAGAGGCGTCGCCGTGTTCGCAAGCGGCTATTGGCCCGCCAGGCAGGGCCGCGAAGCGCTGCGGGCCGAATGGGATACCGGCGCTGTCGAGAAAGTCGACAGCGCCCGGCAACTGCAGGCGTACCGCAAGCTGGCCAAGGCGGCGGGCGGCGCCGTCGCGCGCGCGGCCGACGTGGCGTCACTGAGAGGCGCCGCCCACAAGATCTCGGCCGTCTACGAGTTTCCCTACCTGGCGCACGCGCCGATGGAGCCGCTCAACTGCGTCGTCGAGCTGAAGGAGGATGCCTGCACCATCTGGGCCGGCACCCAGTTCCAGACCGTGGACCAGCAGGTCGCGGCAGGGCTGCTTGGCTTCAAGCCGGAGCAGGTCGCGATCAACACGATGATGGCCGGCGGCGGCTTCGGCCGGCGCGCGGTGCCGTCCTCGGACTGGATCGGCGATGCGGTGCGCATCGCCAAGGCCTGGCGCGCGGCAGGAAAAAGCGGCCCGGTCAAGGTGGTATGGAGCCGCGAGGACGATATCCGCGGCGGCTACTACCGTCCGGCCTACGTGCACCGCGCCGATATCGGCATCGATGCGAACGGCCGGATCGTCGCCTGGGACCACAAGGTGGTCGGCCAGTCGATCATGGCCGGCACCCTGTTCGAGCCGATGATGGTGAAAAACGGCGTCGACGGCACCAGCATCGAAGGCATGGGCGAGCCGTACGCCGTGCCGATGAAGCTGAGCGTGGAGGGCGTGCAGCAGAACGTGCCGGTGCTGTGGTGGCGCTCGGTAGGCTCGACCCATACCGCCTTCGTGATGGAAACGCTGATCGACGAGGCCGCGCACGCCGCCAGGGTCGATCCGGTGGCCTACCGCAAGAAGCTGATGGGCGAAAAGCACCTGCGCCACCGCGCGGCGCTCGACCTGGCGGTCGCCAAATCGGGCTACGGCACGAAAAAGCTGCCGCAGGGACGCGCCTGGGGCGTGGCCTTGCACGAGTCCTTCGGCTCGGTCGTCGCGTGGGTGGTCGAAGCCTCGGTGAGCGACGGCGTGCCGAAGCTGCACCGTGCGGTCGCGGGCGTGCACTGCAACCAGCCGGTCAATCCCTTGTCGATCGAGGCCCAGGTGCAGGGCGCGGCCCTGATGGGCCTGGGCATGACCCTGCCGGGCGCCGCCATCACGCTCAAGGACGGCGTGGTCGAGCAGCAGAACTTCGGCGACTACACGGTGGCGCGCATGAACGACATGCCGCAGGTCGAGGTGCACATCGTGCCCTCGAACGATCCGCCGACCGGCATTGGCGAACCGGGCCTGCCGCCGCTGGCGCCGGCGTTTGCCAACGCCGTGTTCCGGCTGACCGGCAAGCGCCTGCGCAAGCTGCCGTTCGACCTGGCCTCGGCCTGAGGCGATGTCGTCCAGGCGCCCCGTGTTGACCGGCATCCTGCTCGCTGCCGGACGGGGCCGCCGTTTCGATCCCCTCGGCGCGCGCAACAAGCTGCTCCAGCACTTGCCCGGCGGTGAACCCGTGGTCGCCGCCAGCGCGCGCCTGCTCTTGTCTTGTTTGCCGCGCGTGGTCGCGGTCGTCCCGCCGGAAGACGGCGGCGTCGCCGACATCCTGCGTGCACTCGGCTGCGAGGTCACGGTGTGCCCCGACGCCGACAGCGGAATGGGCGCCTCGCTGGTCCATGCGATCCGCCATTCGCTGCCGGCGCAGGGCTGGCTGGTGGCGCTGGGCGACATGCCCTTCGTGGCGCCGGCCACGCTGGCCGCGCTGCGCGATGCGGTGCAGGGCGGGGCGGGGATTGCGGTGCCGGTGCACGAGGGCCGGCGCGGCAATCCGGTCGCGTTCGCGGGTAGCCATCGCGACGCACTGCTGGGAATGGAAGGCGACCAGGGCGCGCGCCGGCTGCTGCAGATGGTCCCGGTGCGTGAGGTGGCCGTGCTTGATCCCGGCATCCTGCGCGACATCGATACGCCTGACGATCTGCCGGCCTGACATATGCATGTCATTATTTCCGCAGGTGATCGAATACGATTACACTAGGGCGCATATTTCGGCCGCCCTGATCATCTATCGATATGAAAAAACCTTCCGCCAAAATGAATCCCGCGCAGCCCGCCATCCTGTACACCATCGTTCCCAAGGACCTGGCCGGCCACCTTTTCAACGTCACGGTCACGGTCGCGACCCCCGACCCGGACGGGCAGGTATTCGCACTGCCGGCATGGATCCCGGGCAGCTACATGATCCGCGAATTCGCCCGAAACATCGTGCGCATCCGCGCCGAGAGCGGCGGGCAGGACGTGCTGCTGACGAAGCTGGACAAGCACTCCTGGCGCGCTGCGCGCGTGCCCGGCCCGCTGACCCTGCACTACGAGGTGTATGCCTGGGACCTGTCGGTGCGCGCCGCCCACCTCGACCAGACCCACGGCTTCTTCAACGGCACCAGCGTGTTCCTGCGCGTGGTGGGACAAGAACCGCTTCCGCACCAGGTGGACATCCAGCGCCCGGGTGATGCGGCGGCAAAGGGCTGGCGCGTCGCTACCGCGATGAAGGAACTGGGCGCCAAGCGCTACGGCTTCGGCACCTACGTCGCCGGCGACTACGACGAGCTGATCGACCACCCGGTGGAGATGGGCGAGTTCGAGCTTGCCACCTTCAAGGCGCACGGCATCGCGCACGACATCGTCATCACCGGCCGCGTGCCGAACCTCGACATGGCGCGCCTGCAGGCCGACCTGAAGGCCATCTGCGAAACCCAGATCGCCTTCTTCGAGCCGCTGACGAAACGCGCGCCGATGGAACGCTACGTGTTCATGACCATGGCGGTCGGCGACGGCTACGGCGGACTCGAGCACCGCGCCTCGACCGCCCTGATCTGCGCGCGCGCCGACTTGCCGAGCCTGGCCACGCCCAAGAGCGCCGAGCCGGGCGAGGGCTACCTGCGCTTCCTGGGCCTGTGCAGCCACGAGTACTTCCACACCTGGAACGTCAAGCGCATCAAGCCGGCGGCGTTCGCACCCTACGACCTGCAGGTGGAGAGCTACACGCCGCTGCTCTGGCTGTTCGAGGGCCTGACCAGCTACTACGACGACCTGATGCTGGTGCGCGCCGGGATCATCGGCGAGCCGACCTATTTCAAGCTGCTTTCCAAGAGCATCGGCGGCGTCCTGCGCGGCAGCGGCCGCCTTAAACAGAGCGTGGCCGAGTCGAGTTTCGACGCCTGGAGCAAGTACTACCGCCAGGACGAGAATTCGCCGAATGCGATCATCAGCTACTACACCAAGGGTTCGCTGATCGGCCTGGCCTTCGACCTGACCATCCGCGCCAAGACGGGCGGCGCCAGGTCGCTCGACGACGTGATGCTGGCGCTGTGGGAGCGCTTCGGGCGCGACTTCTACCAGGGCGTCGGCCGCGGCGTACTGGAAAGCGAAGTCGAGGCGATCTTCGACGAGGTGGCCGGCACCCGCCTGCGCAGCCAGTTCGAGCGCTGGGTGCGCGGTACCGAAGACCTGCCGCTGGCCAAGCTGTATGCGCCCTTCGGCATCAAGCTGGTGGACGAGCGCAAGGGCGGCAAGCCTTCGCTCGACGCCGGCATCGGCCGCGATCCGCTGGGCGCCAAGCTGACCCAGGTCCACGAAGGCGGCGCCGCGCACCGCGCCGGGCTGTCGGCCCATGACGTCGTGATCGCGATCGACGGCCTGCGCGCCATCGGCAACCCGCCCAATGTCGAGACCCTGCTGCAGCGCTACCGGGTCGGCGACAAAGTCACCGTGCACGCCTTCCGCCGCGACGAGTTGATGGCCTTCGAGGTGACGCTGCAGGGTGAGCGGGTGCCGTGCATCACGCTGTCGCAGGCGGTCGCCGGCAAGAAGTCGGCCGCCTTGACGCGCCCCAGCAGCGTTTAAGGCTGTTCAAACCGTCCATGCACCGAGGTCTACTTGAAATCTGCCCTGATCGCCGCCGTCCTGTCCTTCTTTGCCGCATCGGCGTCCGCCCAGCTTCCCGTCCCGCTGAAAACCGACGTCGGCACCCGTGTCGACGCCATGTACCCCTGGCTCGATACGGTCTACAAGGACCTGCACGCCAACCCCGAAATCGCCTTCCAGGAAATGCGCACCGCGGGCAAGCTCGCGCTTGAAATGCGCAAGCTCGGCTTCGAGGTGACCGACAAGGTCGGCAAGACCGGCGTCGTGGCGGTGCTGAAGAACGGCGCCGGTCCCACGGTGCTGGTGCGTACCGAGATGGACGGCCTGCCGATGGAAGAAAAAACCGGCTTGCCCTACGCCAGCCGCGCCAGGGCGGTGAGCAACGGCGCCGAGAGCTTCGTCGCCCACAGCTGCGGCCACGACATCCACATGGCCGGCTGGCTCGGCACGGCGCGCACCTTGGCCGAGATGAAGGCCAAGTGGAAGGGCACCCTGGTCTTCATCGCCCAGCCGGCAGAAGAGATCGTGTCCGGCGCCAAAGCGATGCTCGACGACGGCCTGTTCAAGCGTTTCCCCAAACCCGACTATGCCTTCGCCCTGCATTCCTGGCCGCTGGCCCATGGCACGGTCGGCTTCAATTCCGGCCCGGTCTCGTCGAACTCGGATGCGATCGAGATCGTGTTCAAGGGCCGCGGCGGCCACGGCTCGGCGCCGGACAAGTCGCTCGACCCGATCACCATCGCCGCCCGCTTCGTGGTGGACGTGCAGACCGTGGTGAGCCGCGAGAAGGATCCGAAGGAATTCGGCGTGGTGACCATCGGCGCGATCCAGGGTGGCACCGTGGGCAACATCATCCCGGACAGCGTGCAGGTGCGCGGCACCATCCGCTCGTACAGCCCGGCGGTGCGCGCCAAGCTGCTCGAGGGCGTGCGGCGCGTCGCGAATGCCTCGGCCGCCATGGCGGGCGCCCCGGCGCCGGACGTGCAGTTGATCGGCGGCGGCGCCGCCATCGTCAACAGTGAAGCCCTGGTGGCGAAGACCGAAGCCGTGTTCAAGGACGCCTTCGGCGCCGCCAATGCCCAGCGCATGCCCGCCATGACGGCCAGCGAAGACTTCTCGCTGTTCGTCAACGAGGGCGTGCCCTCGATGTTCTTCTTCACCGGCGTCTACGACCCCCAGGCCGTGCTCGATGCCGAGCGCGCCGGCGGCAAGCCGATCGCGTTCAATCATTCGCCGTTCTACGCGCCGGTGCCGGAACCGTCGATCAAGACGGCTGCGCAAGCGATGAGCCTGGCCGTACTGAATGTCATGGGCCGATAGCAGGCACGGGTGCCGACCTTGCCGGCGCCCATTTCTGGCCCGTCCTGAAAGTACTGCACTTGATCATAAAACAACAGCGATTTACCCAGTGTAAATATATATTGCTTAAGGGGTAGGCTTTCCTTATAACTGTCGTTCCTATAACTAGTCCGGTGGAAAACCGGTATCCAAACAGGGAAACGACATGTTCAACTCACTCCTGCGCTCCAGCCTTTCGTTTGCCGTCCTGGCAATTGCCGCCAACTTGACCGGTTGCGCGTCCATTGTCAGCGGCACCAGTCAGATCGTCTCGGTAGAAACCCATCAGCCGAGCGGCAAGGTGGATGGCGCATCGTGCAAGCTGGAGAACGAAAAAGGCGTGTATTACGTGACGACGCCAGGCACCGTCACCGTGCGCCGTGCTTACGGCGACATGACCGTGCGATGCGAAAAGCCGGGCATGGAGGCTGGCATTGCTTCCATCAAGTCTTCGACCAAGGGCATGGCCTTCGGTAACGTTATTTTTGGCGGCGTGATCGGTGCGGGCGTGGACGTGGCCTCGGGCGCAGCCTACGATTACCCGAACCTGTTCCAGGTCATGATGGGACAGACGACGAACATCGGCCCAGCCGCCGCGCAGGCAGGTGGGCAAGCAGCCGCACCAGCCGCAGTGGGCGGATCGAACTGATCATGCCGGAATGCCGGGCACTGCCCGGCATCGGCTTGCGAGGAAAGGGCAGGTGCCGGTCACCTGCCTTTTCCTTTTGTGGCGCGCGTCACGCCGGGGTGTCGTCTTATTGTGGTCCCGCCAGGCTACGCAGCTGGAAGCGGTAGTCGCGATCGAACAGGAAGGTTTCGGAGAAGCTCATCGCGCGGCTGTGCGCGGCAAGCAGTCCTTCGGGTCGCGGCAGCGGCCCGCTGCGCAGCGTCGAGGCCAGCGCTACCCGCGTGGCGTCCGGGTCGCGCGAGCGCTGCACCCGCACGTCGGTCAGCCGGCCATCCCGATCCACCGTGATGCTGAGCACGACGATCGCCGGCAGCATCGGCGGCAGGCGGCCGCTGAAGCTGCGCTCGGCATTGCGTGCGAGGATGTGGCGCGCCTCATCGGCCTTGTAGGCCTCGAGCGTGTGCGAGGGAGGCGGGGCGGGTGCAGGCGTTGGCGCGCGCCCGATGGCGACCGTGCTGCGTTCTTCGACGGGAACGGGCGGAGGGCTGGCGCATCCGCACAGCACCGCCAGCAGGATGGCGCACGGCGTTTTACTGCGAAGAGAAATGTTCATGGTGGATGAGTGAGCGTCGCAGGTTGGCGCCTCATGGGCGCTTAGCTTCGACGCTACTGGTCATCCGGAGTTCCGCCGAGTTGCGTCGGCGCCCGAGCCCTGCTTCAGCCGAACAAGCTCTGCAATTCGACGCCCGGATCGGGCGCCCGCATGAAAGCTTCCCCGACCAGGAAGGCATGCACGTCCGCCGCGCGCATCCGCTGCACGTCGGCCGGGCCCATGATGCCCGACTCGGTCACCACCAGGCGCTCGGCCGGAATGCGCGGCAGCAGTCCGAGGGTGGTCTCGAGGGACACCTCGAAGCTGCGCAGGTTGCGGTTGTTGATGCCGACCAGCGGCGTCTCGAGCTTCAGGGCCGCGGTGAGTTCGTCGCCGTCGTGCACCTCGACCAGCACGTCCATGCCCAGCTCGTGGGCGCAGGCTTCCAGCTCCGCCATCAGGCCATGGTCCAGCGCCGACACGATCAACAGGATCGCATCCGCCCCCATGGCGCGCGCCTCGTACACCTGGTAGTGGTCGACGATGAAGTCCTTGCGGATCACCGGCAGCGCGCAGGCGGCGCGCGCCTGGCGCAGGTAGTCCACCGAACCCTGGAAGAACTGCGCGTCGGTCAGCACCGACAGGCAGGCCGCGCCGTGTGCGGCATAGCTCTGCGCGATCGCCGCCGGCTGGAAGTCCGGCCGCAACACGCCCTTCGACGGCGAAGCCTTCTTCACTTCCGCGATGACGCCGGCACGGCCTGCTGCGATCTTGCTGCGCAGGCTGTTCTCGAAACCGCGGATGGCGCGGCGCGCTTCCAGGTCGCTCTCGACCTCGCGGCGCAGGCTGGCCAGGTCGCGCTGCCGCTTGGCGGCGGCAACTTCGTCGGCCTTCACGGCCAGGATCTTGTTCAGGATATCGGACATAACAATGATGAGTGCGTGGACAGGGCGGGTTCCGTGATTCAGGCGTTGCCGCCGAGCTGGCGCGTGACGGCCACGAATTGCTCCAGTTTGGCCACGGCCGCGCCGGAGGCGATCGTGGCGCGCGCCTTTGCCAGGCCTGCCTCGATCGAGGGCGTGACCCCGGCCGCATAGAGCGCGGTGCCGGCATTCAGTGCCACGATATCGGTCGCCGGACCAGGCTCGCCGCGCAGCGCTTCCAGCACGCGCTGCTTCGATTCCTCGGCATTGGCCACCTTCAGGTTGCGGCTCGCGATCATCGACATGCCGAAGTCTTCCGGATGGATCTCGTACTCGCGGATCTCGCCGTTCACGAGTTCACCGACCAGGGTGCCGGCGCCGAGCGAGACTTCGTCCATGTTGTCGCGGCCCCAGACCACCATCGCATGCTGGGCGCCGAGGCGTTGCAGCACGCGCACCTGGATGCCGACCAGGTCGGGGTGGAACACGCCCATCAGGATGTTCGGTGCGCCGGCCGGGTTGGTGAGCGGGCCGAGGATGTTGAAGATGCTGCGTACGCCCAGCTCGCGGCGCACCGGCGCCACGTGCTTCATGGCGGCGTGGTGGTTCGGGGCGAACATGAAGCCGATGCCGGTCTGCGCGATCGACTGGGCGATCTGTTCGGGTTTCAGGTCGATCTGGGCGCCGAGCGACTCGATCAGGTCGGCGCTGCCCGAGGACGAGGACACGCTGCGGCCACCGTGCTTGGCCACGCGCGCGCCGGCGGCGGCGGCCACGAACATGGCCGCGCTCGAGATATTGAAGGTGTGGGCGCCGTCGCCGCCGGTGCCGACGATGTCGAGCAGGCCGGTGGTGTCGGCCATCGGCACCTTGGTCGAGAACTCGCGCATCACCTGGGCGGCGGCGGTGATCTCGCCGATGGTTTCCTTCTTCACGCGCAGGCCCATGGTCAGCGCCGCGACCATGGTCGGCGACATCTCGCCCGACATGATCTGGCGGAACAGGTGCAGCATTTCGTCGTGGAAGATCTCGCGGTGTTCGATGCAGCGCAGCAGGGCTTCTTGTGGGGTGATCGGCATGGCGGGTCTTTCAGCTAGGCGTAATGGTGGCGTGATGCTTGGGCGCAAGGCCGCTGGTGCGGCGCCTGCACGGGGGCGGATCAGCGCGCGAGGAAGTTCTTGAGCAGCGCGTGGCCGTGTTCCGACAGGATCGACTCGGGATGGAACTGCACCCCTTCGATGTCGTATTCCTTGTGGCGCACGCCCATGATCTCGCCGTCGTCGGTCCATGCCGTCACTTCCAGGCAGTCCGGCAGCGAAGCGCGCTCGATCGCCAGCGAGTGGTAGCGGATCACGGTGAATGGGCTCGGCAGTCCCTTGAACACGCCTTCGCCGGTGTGGGCGATCAGCGAGGTCTTGCCGTGCATGACCTGCTTGGCGCGGACGACCTTGCCCCCGAACGCTTCGCCGATGGCCTGGTGGCCGAGGCACACGCCCAGGATCGGCAGCTTGCCCTTGAATTCGCGCAGGATGTCGAGCGAGATGCCGGCGTCCTTCGGCGCCTTCGGTCCCGGCGAGATGCAGATGCGCTCGGGCGCCATCTGCTCGATCTGTGCGAGCGTGATCTCGTCGTTGCGCACCGTGCGCACGTCTTCGCCCAGTTCGCCCAGGTACTGGACGATGTTGTAGGTGAACGAGTCGTAGTTGTCGATCATGAGCAGCATGTCAGAACTCCCCATCCAGGCCGTCCTGCACCTGTTCGGCAGCGCGCAGCACGGCGCGTGCCTTGTTTTCCGTTTCCTGCCATTCCATCTCGGGGATGGAGTCGGCCACGATGCCGGCTGCCGCCTGCACGTACAGGTTGCCGTCCTTGATCACGCCGGTGCGGATCGCGATCGCCACGTCCATCTCGCCGCCAAAGGAAAGGTAGCCGCAGGCGCCGCCGTAGATGCCGCGCTTCACCGGTTCCAGCTCATCGATGACTTCCATGGCGCGCACCTTCGGCGCGCCGGTGAGGGTGCCGGCCGGGAAGGTGGCGCGCAGCACGTCGAGATTCGACATGCCGTCTTTCAGGCGGCCTTCGACGTTCGAGACGATGTGCTGCACGTGTGAGTATTTTTCGATGACCATGCGGTCGGTGACTTGCACGCTGCCGGTTTCGGCGATGCGGCCGATGTCGTTGCGGGCCAGGTCGATCAGCATCACGTGCTCGGCGACTTCCTTCGGGTCGGCCAGCAGTTCGGCGGCCAGCTCGAGGTCGCGTTCCGGCGTGGCGCCGCGCGGGCGGGTGCCGGCGATCGGACGCAAGGTGACCTTCTTGCCGCCCTCGGGGAGCGCTTCGTTGCGCACCAGGATTTCCGGCGAGGAGCCGACGATCTGCATGTCGCCGAAGTTGTAGTAGTACATGTAGGGCGACGGATTCAGCGAACGCAGCGAGCGGTACAGCGACAGCGGCGAATCCACGTAGGGCTTGCGGATGCGCTGGCCGATCTGCACCTGCATCAGGTCGCCCGCCATCACGTATTCGTGGGCCCTGGCCACCGCCTTTAAATAATCTTCCTTGCTGAAGTCGCGCACCGCTTCGGTGCGCACCGAGCTCGAGGTGACCGGCGCATCGACGCTCCGGCGCAGCATCACCCGCAGGTCCTTCAGGCGCTGGCGCGCACGGCCGAAGGCTTCCGGGTGCGCCGGGTCGGCATAGACGATCAGGTACAGCTTGCCCGACAGGTTGTCGATCACCGCCAGTTCTTCGGTCAGCATCAGCTGGATGTCCGGCAGGCCCAGTTCGTCCGGCGGACAGCTGTTGGCCAGCTTGTGCTCGATGTGGCGCACCGTGTCGTAGCCGAAGTAGCCGGCCAGGCCGCCGCAGAAGCGCGGCATACCCGGGCGCAGGGCCACCTTGAAACGCGACTGGTACTGTTCGATGAATTCGAGCGGATTGCCCTCGAAGGTCTCGATGACCTCGCCGTTCTTGACGACGTCGAGGCGATTGCCGCTGCTGCGGATCAGCGTCGAGGCGGGCAGGCCGATGAAGGAATAGCGGCCGAAGCGCTCGCCGCCGACCACCGACTCCAGCAGGAAGGTGTTCTTGCCGGCCTGCTGCGACTGGGCCAGCTTGAGGTAGAGCGTGAGCGGGGTTTCGAGGTCGGCGAAGGCTTCCGCGATCAAGGGAATGCGGTTATAGCCCTGGTTGGCCAGCGATTTGAATTCGAGTTCGGTCATGCTTTTCTCCGGACCGCCCGGGGGAGGGAAGGGCGGTGGTTCACACTTCAAAAAACCTGCCGGGGATGGGCGACAACGCGCGCCCCGGCAGCAATCGATACGGCTTAGTCAGCCCAGGATTGCCAGCGTCGCCACAGCCAGGCCTCGAGGGCGCCGGTCTGGTTGACAGTGTGGTTTTTGGTGAAAAACATGTATAGATGACTTATTTTAAGGTGTGGTTATGCGCAGTTATGAGCACGGCTGCTTCCAGCAGCGAACTCACTATACCATCAGAATTAATTTCTTGTATAGGCCGTCCGTGGTTATAACCATATGGCACGGTGAGCACAAAGCAGCCTGCGGCGCGCGCCGCTTCGGCGTCGTTGGATGAGTCGCCGATGGCCACCACTTGCGAGGGCGGCAGGTCCAGCGCGGCGCAGGCGCCCAGCATCGGCATCGGGTCCGGTTTCTTTCGCGCGAACGAATCGCCGCCGAACACGCGCTCGAAATAGGGTGCCAGGCCTTTCTGGTCCAGCAGGGGCAAGGTGAACGCAACGGGCTTGTTGGTGACGCACACCAGGCGCAGGCCCTGGTCGCGCATGGCCTGCAAGCCTTCGAGCACACCGTCGAACAGCGTGCTGCGCTCGCCGTTGACGGCGAGGTAGTGGCGCTGGTAGCCGGCCAGCGCCTCGTCGAATGCCGCGTCCACGCGCGCCGCGTCCCAGTCGAGCAGCAGGGCGTCGCGCACCAGTTTTTCTGAGCCCTTGCCGACCAGCGGCTTGATGATGTCCTGCGTGATGGGCGCCAGCCCGAAGTCGGCGCGCATGCCGTTCAGGGCCGCCTCGAAGTCGGGCACCGTGTCGAGCATGGTGCCGTCCAGGTCGATGAGGGCGGCCCGGATGCCTGCTGCGCCGGCCCGCATTACTTGCCTACTTTCGCCAGTTCGCCGCGCATCGCGTCGATCACGGACTTGTAGTCGGGCTTGCCGAAGATGGCCGAACCGGCCACGAAGGTGTCGGCGCCGGCGGCGGCCGCCTCGGCGATGTTGTCGGCCTTGATGCCGCCGTCGACCTCGAGCATGATGTCGCGGCCCGATTCGTCGATCATGCGGCGCGCCTGCGCGATCTTCTTCAGCGATTGCGGAATGAAGGACTGGCCGCCGAAGCCCGGATTCACCGACATGATCAGGATCATGTCGATCTTGTCCATCACGTGCTCGAGGTAATGCAGCGGGGTGTGCGGGTTGAACACCAGGCCGGCCTTGCAGCCGTTATCGCGAATCAGCTGCAGGGTGCGGTCGATGTGTTCCGAGGCTTCCGGGTGGAAGGTGATGATATTGGCGCCGGCCTTGGCGAAGTCCGGGATGATGCGGTCGACCGGCTTGACCATCAGGTGCACGTCGATCGGCACCTGCACGTGCGGGCGGATCGCCTGGCACACCAGCGGGCCGATGGTCAGGTTGGGGACGTAGTGGTTGTCCATCACGTCGAAGTGGATGATGTCGGCGCCGGCGGCGACGACATTGCGCACTTCCTCGCCCAGGCGGGCGAAATCGGCGGACAGGATGCTGGGAGCGATGCGGTAGGTGGTCATGGGCGATCGTGCAGGTAACAAGGAATCCGCTATTTTACGCTGATGAAGCGCATGCCCGCTGCGCCGGCGGCGCCTTCGAAGGGCGCCGCGCGGTATGATTGTCGTTTGCGCCACACGCAGCGCTCCAGCCAATATTGACGATCACGCAAGGAATCCCCATGCCCGCCTATGAATTCGCTGTCAAGGTCAGGACCCAGTACCTGCCGGAACAGTCCAACCCGGAACGGGACCAGTTCGTGTTCAGCTACACCATCACGATCCATAACACCGGCAGCGTCGCCGCCCAGCTGATCGCGCGCCACTGGGTGATCACCGACGCCGCCAACCAGACCCAGGAAGTGCGCGGCCTGGGCGTGGTTGGCCACCAGCCCTTGCTGCAGCCGGGGCAGCAGTTCGAGTACACCAGCGGCACCCAGGTCGGAACGCCGCAGGGTTCGATGTACGGGGAATACTTCTGCGTGGCCGAGGACGGCCACCGCTTCGAGGTCCCGATTCCCGAATTCGTGCTGGCGCAGCCGGGCGCGCTGCACTGATCGGCGCAGCAAGGCTTACTGATTGCCGGCGTCGCGGCCCTTCTCGGCCTGCTCATGTTGCACGGGTTCGTCGGGCGGCACGTCCTTGCGGCCTGCGAACATCGTCCACCAGACGATAAAGACGAGCAGGAACAGCGCCACGCCGGCTTCCACCATCAAGATCCACATATCGGTACTCGCCTCCTTATGTTATCGACACGCCGCAGTGTAACCGCTTCGCTTGTCCTCGTCGCCTTGCTGGCGGCCTGCTCGACCACGCCGCCGCAGCCACCCACGCCGGTGCGCATGCCGCCGCCGGTCGGCCCGGTGTATGTGCCGCCCGCCCAGCCGACCCCGCCTGCGGCGCCTGCCGAACCCCTTCCTCCGGCACCCCTGCTGACGCCGACCAGCTTCAGCGCCTTGCCGGGCTGGGAAGAGGACGAGCTGCGCCAGGCCTGGCCGGCCTTCCTGCAGTCCTGCCGGGGTCTGGCCAGCAAGGCCGAGTGGAAAGCGGTATGCGCCGCCGGCCGCGCCTTCGATGCGAGCGATGCCGCGGCGGTGCGCAACTTCTTCGAGACCTGGTTCGTGCCCAACCTGGTGCGCGCCGCCGATGGCGCCGACACCGGCCTGGTCACCGGCTACTACGAGGCGATGCTGTACGGATCCCGCAAACAGGGCGGCGACTACCGGACGCCGCTCTACCGCGTGCCGCGCGACCTGCTCACGGTCGACCTGGGCAGCGTGTATCCGCAGTTGAAGGGCATGCGCCTGCGCGGGCGCCTGGCGGGTAGAAGCGTGGTCCCGTACAGCACCCGTGCCGAGATCGCGCGGGCGCCGTTCGCCGGCAAGGAACTGCTGTGGGTGAACGATCCGGTCGAGGCGTTTTTCCTCGAAGTGCAGGGGTCCGGCCGGGTCCAGCTCGACACTGGCGAGACCGTGCGCGTGGCCTACGCCGACCAGAACGGCCATCCGTACAAGGCGATCGGGCGCTGGCTGGTGGAGCAGGGCGAGCTCACCGCCGAGCAAGCCACGGCCCAGGGCATCCGTGCCTGGATCGCGGCCAATCCGGCGCGCCGCCAGGAGCTGTTCAACGTGAATCCCAGTTATATCTTCTTCCGCGAAGAAAAGCTGCCCGACCCTTCGCTGGGCCCGAAGGGCGCGCTGGGCGTCCCGCTCACGCCCGGCCGCTCGGTGGCGATCGACCCGTCCTTCATCCCGCTTGGCGCGCCGCTGTTCCTGGCGACGACCGAAGCCGGCAGCGAGCTGCCCATGCGGCGCCTGATGATGGCGCAGGATACCGGCGGTGCGATTCGCGGCGCGGTGCGGGCCGACTTCTTCTACGGCTTCGGCCCGGATGCGGTGGACCGGGCAGGCAAGATGAAGCAGCGCGGCCAGGTATGGGTGCTGCTGCCGCGCCCCACGCCATAGCCAAAGCGCCAGGTGCGTCAGGGGGGGGGGCTCCCCGCCGATGACGAACGGAGGGCGGGATCGCGCATAGAATATTGCTGAACAAATAATCAGACCGTGTTCGGCACCGCGCGAGACGTTACAATCCGGGCAATCCGTCCAAGCTCACAAAAGGAATGTCACATGGAATATGCAGATCTGCTGATTGAAAACCACGGCAAGGTCGTCGTGATCCGCCTGAACCGTCCGAAGGCGATGAATGCGTTGAACGACAACATGATGAACGAACTGGGCGACGCGCTGGTCAAGTTCGACGCCGACCCTGCGGTCAACGTCATCGTGCTGACCGGCAGCGACAAGGTCTTCGCCGCCGGCGCCGACATCGCGGCCATGGCAAACTACACCTATGCGGCGGATACCTATCCAGGCAACTACATCGGCCGCAACTGGGAACATATCCTGAACATCCGCAAGCCGGTGGTCGGCGTCGTGTCGGGCTACTGCCTGGGCGGCGGCTGTGAACTGGCCATGATGTGCGACTTCCTGATCGCGGCGGAAACCGCCAAGTTCGGCCAGCCGGAGATCAAGGTCGGCGTCACCCCGGGCGCCGGCGGCACCCAGCGCCTGCCGCGCGCGATCTCGAAGTCCAAGGCGATGGACATGCTGCTGACCACCCGTATGATCGATGCCGCGGAGGCCGAGCGCACCGGCCTGGTGTCACGCGTCTATCCGGTCGAGAGCGTGATGGAAGAAGCCATCAAGATTGCCCAGGGCATCGCCGAGATGCCGGTGTCGGTCGCCATGCAGATCAAGGATTGCGTGAACCAGGCTTACCAGATGCCATTGACCGAAGGCGTGCGCTACGAGCGCCGCTACTTCCACGCCGGTTTCGGCACGCCTGCGCAAAAAGAAGGCATGTCGGCCTTCCTCGAGAAGCGCAAGCCGAATTTCGAAGGGATGTAAGCCATGTGGGCGGCGGCCCCCGGTCACGCAAGGGCGCTGCGTCGCGCGGCGGCAGCGCTCGCAATGCTGGCGGCGATCGCCGTCGCGGCCTACGGCTGCACGGCGCTGCCGCCCCTGGGGCCGCGCACCCATACGGTGGCGCTCGAGGGCGCCGACGACACGCGCCTGGGACAGGCCATCGCGCCGCTCGCTGCCAATCACCCGGGGCTGTCCGGAATCCATCCGCTGAGCGACGGCCGCGACGCCTTCGCGGCACGCGTGCTGCTCGCCGACAGTGCGCAGCGCAGCCTGGACGCCCAGTACTATATATGGCGTGACGATCTCACCGGCACACTGATGTTCGATGCCTTGCGCAGTGCCGGCGCGCGTGGCGTGCGCGTCCGTCTGCTCCTCGACGATAACAACACCGCCGGCCTCGATCCGGTCCTTGCGGCCCTCGACCGCGAACCGAACATCGAAGTCCGCCTGTTCAATCCTTTCGGCGTGCGGCGTTGGCGCGCCCTGGCTTACCTGACCGAGTTCGGCCGGCTGAACCGGCGCATGCACAACAAATCCTTCACGGCCGACAACCAGGCAAGCATCCTCGGAGGACGCAATATTGGCGACGAATACTTCGAGGCGACGAGCGACACCTTGTTCGTCGACCTCGACGTGCTGCTTGTCGGGCCGGCCGTGCGCGCCGTGTCGCAGGACTTCGACCGTTACTGGAACAGCGCGTCGGCCTATCCTGTCGCGGCACTGGTCGATCCGGCCGATGCCGCAGCTCCCGGCGCACTGGCCATGCGCGCCGCGGCCCAGCGTGGCCAGGCCGAGGCGCAGGGCTACCTGGCGGGGGCACGAAGCTTGGCATTCGCCGAGCAGTTGACGCAGGGCCGGCTGCAGCTGGAGTGGAGCCGTGCCCGGCTCGTCAGCGACGATCCTGCAAAGGTACTGGGAAAAGCCGACCCGGACCAGCGCATGGCTGTCGGCCTGCGCAAGCTGCTCGGGGAGCCGACGCGGCAGCTCGACCTGGTCACTCCGTATTTTGTCCCCGGCAAGGAGGCAGCGCAGGCGCTCGGCGATATCGCCCGCAGCGGTGTCCAGGTGCGTGTGCTGACCAATTCGCTGGAGGCGACCGACGTGGCGGCGGTGCACGCCGGCTACGCGAAATGGCGGCGCGCGCTGCTCGCTGCGGGCATCTCGCTGTTCGAACTTCGCCGCAGCTGGGGCGCGGAATTGCCCCGGACGGGGAAGGGCCGTTTCGGTAGCTCCGCGTCCAGCCTGCATGCGAAGACCTTCGCGGTCGATGGGCGCAGCATCTATGTCGGCTCCTTCAATATGGATCGGCGCTCGATCGACCTGAATACCGAGATGGGCCTGGTCATCGACAGTCCCCTGTTGGCGGCCAGGCTCGGCCGGGTACTCGAGGAAGACATGCCTGCCCGTGCTTACGAGGTTCGCCTCGATGCGAACGGTAAGCTGTACTGGATCGAACGCTCCGAGGGCACGACGCGGCGTCACGACCAGGAGCCGGGCACGAGCATCTGGAAACGCGCAGGCGTCCACTTGTTGTCGTTTTTGCCGATCGACTGGCTCCTTTGAAAAAAGATGCGTGAAGGGCCTTGCGAGATACCGCGCCCGTTTGCTATGATTCGCCTCCGCTTCGGTTTGAGCAAAAAACGTTAACGTAATCAAGTGCTTACGGTGACAAGCTCAGCAGGAAAATTCTGCAACGAAGCGAACGAGGGGTTGACGAGTTAAGCGAAACACTGCATAATCTCTCTTCTCTGCTGCTGACGAACACAACGCTTCGTACGGTGCAGCAAGGTAGTACAGAACAAGGTTCTTTAACAATCAACAGTCGATAAGTGTGGGCGTTTGATGAAGGTGCCAGCTGGGCTCGCTCAGCTGCATACTTAAATTATCAAATGTTCACAAAAGTATTAAGCGTTGTCTCAGTAATGAGATAGCGGTCAGTATCTTGAGTGAGCGACTCCGCAGCAATGCGGATGACTCGAAAGAGTCAACAAACAGAGATTGAACTGAAGAGTTTGATCCTGGCTCAGATTGAACGCTGGCGGCATGCTTTACACATGCAAGTCGAACGGCAGCACGGGCTTCGGCCTGGTGGCGAGTGGCGAACGGGTGAGTAATACATCGGAACGTACCCAGAAGTGGGGGATAACGTAGCGAAAGTTACGCTAATACCGCATACGATCTACGGATGAAAGTGGGGGACCTTCGGGCCTCATGCTTTTGGAGCGGCCGATGTCTGATTAGCTAGTTGGTGGGGTAAAGGCTCACCAAGGCGACGATCAGTAGCTGGTCTGAGAGGACGACCAGCCACACTGGAACTGAGACACGGTCCAGACTCCTACGGGAGGCAGCAGTGGGGAATTTTGGACAATGGGCGCAAGCCTGATCCAGCAATGCCGCGTGAGTGAAGAAGGCCTTCGGGTTGTAAAGCTCTTTTGTCAGGGAAGAAACGGTGCGGACTAATATTCTGCGCTAATGACGGTACCTGAAGAATAAGCACCGGCTAACTACGTGCCAGCAGCCGCGGTAATACGTAGGGTGCAAGCGTTAATCGGAATTACTGGGCGTAAAGCGTGCGCAGGCGGTTTTGTAAGTCTGATGTGAAAGCCCCGGGCTCAACCTGGGAATTGCATTGGAGACTGCAAGGCTTGAATCTGGCAGAGGGGGGTAGAATTCCACGTGTAGCAGTGAAATGCGTAGAGATGTGGAGGAACACCGATGGCGAAGGCAGCCCCCTGGGTCAAGATTGACGCTCATGCACGAAAGCGTGGGGAGCAAACAGGATTAGATACCCTGGTAGTCCACGCCCTAAACGATGTCTACTAGTTGTCGGGTTTTAATTAACTTGGTAACGCAGCTAACGCGTGAAGTAGACCGCCTGGGGAGTACGGTCGCAAGATTAAAACTCAAAGGAATTGACGGGGACCCGCACAAGCGGTGGATGATGTGGATTAATTCGATGCAACGCGAAAAACCTTACCTACCCTTGACATGGAAGGAATCCTGAAGAGATTTAGGAGTGCCCGAAAGGGAACCTTCACACAGGTGCTGCATGGCTGTCGTCAGCTCGTGTCGTGAGATGTTGGGTTAAGTCCCGCAACGAGCGCAACCCTTGTCATTAGTTGCTACATTTAGTTGAGCACTCTAATGAGACTGCCGGTGACAAACCGGAGGAAGGTGGGGATGACGTCAAGTCCTCATGGCCCTTATGGGTAGGGCTTCACACGTCATACAATGGTACATACAGAGGGCCGCCAACCCGCGAGGGGGAGCTAATCCCAGAAAGTGTATCGTAGTCCGGATTGTAGTCTGCAACTCGACTACATGAAGTTGGAATCGCTAGTAATCGCGGATCAGCATGTCGCGGTGAATACGTTCCCGGGTCTTGTACACACCGCCCGTCACACCATGGGAGCGGGTTTTACCAGAAGTAGGTAGCTTAACCGCAAGGAGGGCGCTTACCACGGTAGGATTCGTGACTGGGGTGAAGTCGTAACAAGGTAGCCGTATCGGAAGGTGCGGCTGGATCACCTCCTTTCTAGAGTAGCACCAGGAGCTTGTCTCCATCATCAAGCGTCCACGCTTATCGGCTGTTAGTAAAGAGAACAACAGTGTATGTCGGGGCTGTAGCTCAGCTGGTTAGAGCACCGTGTTGATAACGCGGGGGTCGTTGGTTCGAGTCCAACCAGCCCTACCAAGTTATCGCAAGTAACGGGGGATTAGCTCAGCTGGGAGAGCACCTGCTTTGCAAGCAGGGGGTCGTCGGTTCGATCCCGTCATCCTCCACCATTACCTGGTTCTGAAAGCACAAACGTAAGCCTCTGCGGTTTAGGTTTGGTCTTTTCGAGATCACTGTTTTTTCGTTCTTTAACAATCTGGAAGAAGTAAAGTTTTTTTAAGCGTGTAAGCGAGTCAGCAATGACGAGTGAGCACACTTAGGGTAGTAATCAAGTATCAACAAACATGCAACGAGCTGTACTCTTGATTTTCTATGACGATCCCTGTTGTCAGCAGGGGCCAACGTTATAGGGACAAGCGAATAAGTGCACATGGTGGATGCCTTGGCGATTACAGGCGATGAAGGACGTAGTAGCTTGCGATAAGCTGCGGGGAGTGAGCAAACACACTTTGATCCGCAGATTTCCGAATGGGGAAACCCGGCCTTATAGGTCATTGCATACTGAATACATAGGTATGCAAAGCGAACGCGGCGAACTGAAACATCTAAGTAGCTGCAGGAAAAGAAATCAACCGAGATTCCCAAAGTAGTGGCGAGCGAAATGGGATGAGCCTGTACGTGATAGTCGAACTGATAGCAGAGTCCTCTGGAAATAGGAACCATAGTGGGTGATAGTCCCGTATGCGAAATCAGATCGGTGGTACTAAGCGTACGACAAGTAGGGCGGGACACGAGAAATCCTGTCTGAACATGGGGGGACCATCCTCCAAGGCTAAATACTCGTAATCGACCGATAGTGAACCAGTACCGTGAGGGAAAGGCGAAAAGAACCCCGGGAGGGGAGTGAAATAGATCCTGAAACCGTGTGCATACAAACAGTCGGAGCCTCTTCGTGGGGTGACGGCGTACCTTTTGTATAATGGGTCAGCGACTTACATTCAGTGGCGAGGTTAACCGAATAGGGGAGCCGTAGAGAAATCGAGTCCGAACAGGGCGACAGTCGCTGGGTGTAGACCCGAAACCAGGTGATCTACCCATGGCCAGGATGAAGGTGCGGTAACACGCCCTGGAGGTCCGAACCCACTAATGTTGAAAAATTAGGGGATGAGCTGTGGGTAGGGGTGAAAGGCTAAACAAACCTGGAAATAGCTGGTTCTCTCCGAAAACTATTTAGGTAGTGCCTCAAGTATCACCATCGGGGGTAGAGCACTGTTATGGCTAGGGGCTCATTGCGAGTTACCAAACCATTGCAAACTCCGAATACCGATGAGTGCGAGCTTGGGAGACAGACGTCGGGTGCTAACGTCCGGCGTCAAGAGGGAAACAACCCAGACCGCCAGCTAAGGTCCCAAAGATTGGCTAAGTGGAAAACGAAGTGGGAAGGCTAAAACAGTCAGGATGTTGGCTTAGAAGCAGCCACCATTTAAAGAAAGCGTAATAGCTCACTGATCGAGTCGTCCTGCGCGGAAGATGTAACGGGGCTAAGCCAGTCACCGAAGCTGCGGATATCTAGCAATAGATATGGTAGGAGAGCGTTCTGTAAGCCTGCGAAGGTGTCTTGTGAAGGATGCTGGAGGTATCAGAAGTGCGAATGCTGACATGAGTAGCGATAATGCGGGTGAAAAGCCCGCACGCCGTAAGCCCAAGGTTTCCTGTTCAACGTTCATCGGAGCAGGGTGAGTCGGCCCCTAAGGCGAGGCAGAGATGCGTAGCTGATGGGAAGCAGGTTAATATTCCTGCACCGTCGTATGATGCGATGGGGGGACGGATCGCGGAAGGTTGTCTAGCTGTTGGAATAGCTAGTTTTTGACTCATAGAAGGTGCTTAGGCAAATCCGGGCACGGAATTCAAGGGGTTGAGACGAGTGGCTTTATGCCGCGAAGCAATCGGAAGTGGTTCCAAGAAAAGCCTCTAAGCTTCAGTCATACGAGACCGTACCGCAAACCGACACAGGTGGGCGAGATGAGTATTCTAAGGCGCTTGAGAGAACTCGGGAGAAGGAACTCGGCAAATTGGTACCGTAACTTCGGGATAAGGTACGCCCCGGTAGCTTGACCACTTTACTGTGGAAGGGTGAAAGGGTTGCAATAAACTGGTGGCTGCGACTGTTTAATAAAAACACAGCACTCTGCAAACACGAAAGTGGACGTATAGGGTGTGACGCCTGCCCGGTGCTGGAAGATTAAATGATGGGGTGCAAGCTCTTGATTGAAGTCCCAGTAAACGGCGGCCGTAACTATAACGGTCCTAAGGTAGCGAAATTCCTTGTCGGGTAAGTTCCGACCTGCACGAATGGCGTAACGATGGCCACACTGTCTCCTCCCGAGACTCAGCGAAGTTGAAATGTTTGTGATGATGCAATCTACCCGCGGCTAGACGGAAAGACCCCATGAACCTTTACTGTAGCTTTGCATTGGACTTTGAACCAATCTGTGTAGGATAGGTGGGAGGCTTTGAAACCGGGACGCCAGTTCCGGTGGAGCCAACCTTGAAATACCACCCTGGTTCGTTTGAGGTTCTAACCTTGGTCCGTTATCCGGATCGGGGACAGTGCATGGTAGGCAGTTTGACTGGGGCGGTCTCCTCCTAAAGTGTAACGGAGGAGTTCGAAGGTACGCTAGGTACGGTCGGACATCGTGCTAATAGTGCAATGGCATAAGCGTGCTTAACTGCGAGACCGACAAGTCGAGCAGGTACGAAAGTAGGACATAGTGATCCGGTGGTTCTGTATGGAAGGGCCATCGCTCAACGGATAAAAGGTACTCTGGGGATAACAGGCTGATTCCTCCCAAGAGTTCATATCGACGGGGGAGTTTGGCACCTCGATGTCGGCTCATCACATCCTGGGGCTGTAGCCGGTCCCAAGGGTATGGCTGTTCGCCATTTAAAGTGGTACGTGAGCTGGGTTTAAAACGTCGTGAGACAGTTTGGTCCCTATCTGCCGTGGGCGTTGGAAATTTGAAGGGGGCTGCTCCTAGTACGAGAGGACCGGAGTGGACGAACCTCTGGTGTACCGGTTGTCACGCCAGTGGCATTGCCGGGTAGCTAAGTTCGGAAGAGATAACCGCTGAAAGCATCTAAGCGGGAAACTTGCCTTGAGATGAGATTTCCCGGAGCCTTGAGCTCCTTGAAGGGTCGTTCGAGACCAGGACGTTGATAGGCTGGGTGTGGAAGTGCAGTAATGCATTAAGCTAACCAGTACTAATTGCCCGTACGGCTTGTCCCTATAACCTTGGTAGGATATAGAACAAGTCAGGAATACAGCTGCAGTTTGTTGATACTGCTACCCAAGAACAAGAAAAAACTACTTCTTCCAAGATTGGTGAAGTTTGACCATGTGGTCAAATTTCTAGACAAGTCAAAGCCTGATGACCATAGCAAGTCGGTCCCACCCCTTCCCATCCCGAACAGGACCGTGAAACGACTTTGCGCCGATGATAGTGCTGCAACCAGTGTGAAAGTAGGTTATCGTCAGGCTAGTTATATGAAAGAGCCCACCAGGTGATCCTGGTGGGCTTTTTTGCGTTTGCACAAGCAAGATCCCGCCGCCCGGACGCGCACTGCGCATCCTCGCTCTCTGCGGGCATTCTTGCGTTGACAGGCAATACCCCAGCGCTTGGATCCGCACGGCGAATGTTCGCCCTGTCGGTTTTCTTGCTTTTGCAAAGCAAAACCCGTCTCGCATGCATTTCCTTGGCATCAGTAAGCTGGACGAAAAAAAGCCCCGGTTGAAAACCGAGGCTTCTGCCCGACCAGTTTCCCGGCCGGGTTCCCAGCTGTGCGACACCGCGACCCGACAGGAGGCGAGCCAACATGCCCGCTCTGCCTCTATGCGCCGTAGTCGCCGGTACTTTGCACGGCTGGGCTAACACTCACCACCGTATACATTCCCCCCGATATCGGAACTTTGGGTCGGCGAATGTAGCCCAGTTCAACATCCTTGCTGCTTCTCGCAGCTGACGTGCTTCGACCGTCGTGCAACGGCACGGTTCAATCTAGTCTCAATGAATGTCGCACTAGGTATTATCCGGCTGCAAGAATGCTCATCTGTTCGACAACTCACATTAGTCGGTATTGGTCAATCTCGCTCGCAAGCGGACAAAGCGTGATTTCCGTGCGACATGATGCGCCAAGCAGCCCGATACCAGGGCCATCATCCCGAATGCGATGCCGATGCTGGCTTCCTGCGCTCTGCAGGCTGTCGCTCACGAGATGGAAGATGCTGAATCTGTCGAGCGCCGGTCAATAGGGGAGGGGGAGAGCGCACTACTGACCAGTTCGGACCATATCCAGGCCATGAGTCCAATAACCCGATCGAGCAGGGCCCTGCACCGCCAACCTCATGATCGTCGCCATAGAGGCGATCACCACGATCAACCTGGTTGCATGGGAAGACGTCGCGAAGTCGTTCATGGCGCCGAACCGCCGTGAGCACAGCGAACGTCTGGAAGCACAACAGGGTCGGTCTTTCTGGAAGAGCGACACGCGCCGCTTCGATCATGTCGCGTATTTTCCTTGCCATGGACTGGCTCTGTCAGGCTATATTTTCTATGACTTAACAGTATGCCGAAAAGCTTCTTCCGTTACCGTGCGGCCCTTGCCGACATCAACCAAGTTTGCTATAGTCTCGTTCCTCCGATGCACAGCGCTGCTTTTCAAGCAGCGACAGCGAAAGAGACAAGGGGTTGACGAGTTAAGCGAAGCACTGCATAATCTCGCTTCTCTGCTGCTGACGAACACAACGCTTCGTACGGTGCAGCAAGGTAGTACAGAATAAAGTTCTTTAACAATCAACAGTCGATAAGTGTGGGCGTTTGATGAAGGTGCCGGCTGGGTTCGCTCAGCTGCATACTTAAACTATCAAATGTTCACAAAAGTATTAAGCGTTGTCTCAGCAATGAGATAACGGTCAGTATCTTGAGTGAGCGACTCCGCAGCAATGCGGATGACTCGAAAGAGTCAACAAACAGAGATTGAACTGAAGAGTTTGATCCTGGCTCAGATTGAACGCTGGCGGCATGCTTTACACATGCAAGTCGAACGGCAGCACGGGCTTCGGCCTGGTGGCGAGTGGCGAACGGGTGAGTAATACATCGGAACGTACCCAGAAGTGGGGGATAACGTAGCGAAAGTTACGCTAATACCGCATACGATCTACGGATGAAAGTGGGGGACCTTCGGGCCTCATGCTTTTGGAGCGGCCGATGTCTGATTAGCTAGTTGGTGGGGTAAAGGCTCACCAAGGCGACGATCAGTAGCTGGTCTGAGAGGACGACCAGCCACACTGGAACTGAGACACGGTCCAGACTCCTACGGGAGGCAGCAGTGGGGAATTTTGGACAATGGGCGCAAGCCTGATCCAGCAATGCCGCGTGAGTGAAGAAGGCCTTCGGGTTGTAAAGCTCTTTTGTCAGGGAAGAAACGGTGCGGACTAATATTCTGCGCTAATGACGGTACCTGAAGAATAAGCACCGGCTAACTACGTGCCAGCAGCCGCGGTAATACGTAGGGTGCAAGCGTTAATCGGAATTACTGGGCGTAAAGCGTGCGCAGGCGGTTTTGTAAGTCTGATGTGAAAGCCCCGGGCTCAACCTGGGAATTGCATTGGAGACTGCAAGGCTTGAATCTGGCAGAGGGGGGTAGAATTCCACGTGTAGCAGTGAAATGCGTAGAGATGTGGAGGAACACCGATGGCGAAGGCAGCCCCCTGGGTCAAGATTGACGCTCATGCACGAAAGCGTGGGGAGCAAACAGGATTAGATACCCTGGTAGTCCACGCCCTAAACGATGTCTACTAGTTGTCGGGTTTTAATTAACTTGGTAACGCAGCTAACGCGTGAAGTAGACCGCCTGGGGAGTACGGTCGCAAGATTAAAACTCAAAGGAATTGACGGGGACCCGCACAAGCGGTGGATGATGTGGATTAATTCGATGCAACGCGAAAAACCTTACCTACCCTTGACATGGAAGGAATCCTGAAGAGATTTAGGAGTGCCCGAAAGGGAACCTTCACACAGGTGCTGCATGGCTGTCGTCAGCTCGTGTCGTGAGATGTTGGGTTAAGTCCCGCAACGAGCGCAACCCTTGTCATTAGTTGCTACATTTAGTTGGGCACTCTAATGAGACTGCCGGTGACAAACCGGAGGAAGGTGGGGATGACGTCAAGTCCTCATGGCCCTTATGGGTAGGGCTTCACACGTCATACAATGGTACATACAGAGGGCCGCCAACCCGCGAGGGGGAGCTAATCCCAGAAAGTGTATCGTAGTCCGGATTGTAGTCTGCAACTCGACTACATGAAGTTGGAATCGCTAGTAATCGCGGATCAGCATGTCGCGGTGAATACGTTCCCGGGTCTTGTACACACCGCCCGTCACACCATGGGAGCGGGTTTTACCAGAAGTAGGTAGCTTAACCGCAAGGAGGGCGCTTACCACGGTAGGATTCGTGACTGGGGTGAAGTCGTAACAAGGTAGCCGTATCGGAAGGTGCGGCTGGATCACCTCCTTTCTAGAGTAGCACCAGGAGCTTGTCTCCATCATCAAGCGTCCACGCTTATCGGCTGTTAGTAAAGAGAACAACAGTGTATGTCGGGGCTGTAGCTCAGCTGGTTAGAGCACCGTGTTGATAACGCGGGGGTCGTTGGTTCGAGTCCAACCAGCCCTACCAAGTTATCGCAAGTAACGGGGGATTAGCTCAGCTGGGAGAGCACCTGCTTTGCAAGCAGGGGGTCGTCGGTTCGATCCCGTCATCCTCCACCATTACCTGGTTCTGAAAGTGCAAACGTAAGCAAGAAGATGCTTAGGTTTGGTCTTTTCGAGATCACTGTTTTTTCGTTCTTTAACAATCTGGAAGAAGTAAAGTTTTTTTAAGCGTGCATGTAAAAGTGCACACTTAGGGTAGTAATCAAGTATCAACAAACATGCAATTAAGCTGTACTCTTGATTTTCTATGACGATCCCTGTTGTCAGCAGGGGCCAACGTTATAGGGACAAGCGAATAAGTGCACATGGTGGATGCCTTGGCGATTACAGGCGATGAAGGACGTAGTAGCTTGCGATAAGCTGCGGGGAGTGAGCAAACACACTTTGATCCGCAGATTTCCGAATGGGGAAACCCGGCCTTATAGGTCATTGCATACTGAATACATAGGTATGCAAAGCGAACGCGGCGAACTGAAACATCTAAGTAGCTGCAGGAAAAGAAATCAACCGAGATTCCCAAAGTAGTGGCGAGCGAAATGGGATGAGCCTGTACGTGATAGTCGAACTGATAGCAGAGTCCTCTGGAAATAGGAACCATAGTGGGTGATAGTCCCGTATGCGAAATCAGATCGGTGGTACTAAGCGTACGACAAGTAGGGCGGGACACGAGAAATCCTGTCTGAACATGGGGGGACCATCCTCCAAGGCTAAATACTCGTAATCGACCGATAGTGAACCAGTACCGTGAGGGAAAGGCGAAAAGAACCCCGGGAGGGGAGTGAAATAGATCCTGAAACCGTGTGCATACAAACAGTCGGAGCCTCTTCGTGGGGTGACGGCGTACCTTTTGTATAATGGGTCAGCGACTTACATTCAGTGGCGAGGTTAACCGAATAGGGGAGCCGTAGAGAAATCGAGTCCGAACAGGGCGACAGTCGCTGGGTGTAGACCCGAAACCAGGTGATCTACCCATGGCCAGGATGAAGGTGCGGTAACACGCCCTGGAGGTCCGAACCCACTAATGTTGAAAAATTAGGGGATGAGCTGTGGGTAGGGGTGAAAGGCTAAACAAACCTGGAAATAGCTGGTTCTCTCCGAAAACTATTTAGGTAGTGCCTCAAGTATCACCATCGGGGGTAGAGCACTGTTATGGCTAGGGGCTCATTGCGAGTTACCAAACCATTGCAAACTCCGAATACCGATGAGTGCGAGCTTGGGAGACAGACGTCGGGTGCTAACGTCCGGCGTCAAGAGGGAAACAACCCAGACCGCCAGCTAAGGTCCCAAAGATTGGCTAAGTGGAAAACGAAGTGGGAAGGCTAAAACAGTCAGGATGTTGGCTTAGAAGCAGCCACCATTTAAAGAAAGCGTAATAGCTCACTGATCGAGTCGTCCTGCGCGGAAGATGTAACGGGGCTAAGCCAGTCACCGAAGCTGCGGATATATTTCTCGTGATTTATCACTTGATCTATATGGTAGGAGAGCGTTCTGTAAGCCTGCGAAGGTGTCTTGTGAAGGATGCTGGAGGTATCAGAAGTGCGAATGCTGACATGAGTAGCGATAATGCGGGTGAAAAGCCCGCACGCCGTAAGCCCAAGGTTTCCTGTTCAACGTTCATCGGAGCAGGGTGAGTCGGCCCCTAAGGCGAGGCAGAGATGCGTAGCTGATGGGAAGCAGGTTAATATTCCTGCACCGTCGTATGATGCGATGGGGGGACGGATCGCGGAAGGTTGTCTAGCTGTTGGAATAGCTAGTTTTTGACTCATAGAAGGTGCTTAGGCAAATCCGGGCACGGAATTCAAGGGGTCGAGACGAGTGGCTTTATGCCGCGAAGCAATCGGAAGTGGTTCCAAGAAAAGCCTCTAAGCTTCAGTCATACGAGACCGTACCGCAAACCGACACAGGTGGGCGAGATGAGTATTCTAAGGCGCTTGAGAGAACTCGGGAGAAGGAACTCGGCAAATTGGTACCGTAACTTCGGGATAAGGTACGCCCCGGTAGCTTGACCACTTTACTGTGGAAGGGTGAAAGGGTTGCAATAAACTGGTGGCTGCGACTGTTTAATAAAAACACAGCACTCTGCAAACACGAAAGTGGACGTATAGGGTGTGACGCCTGCCCGGTGCTGGAAGATTAAATGATGGGGTGCAAGCTCTTGATTGAAGTCCCAGTAAACGGCGGCCGTAACTATAACGGTCCTAAGGTAGCGAAATTCCTTGTCGGGTAAGTTCCGACCTGCACGAATGGCGTAACGATGGCCACACTGTCTCCTCCCGAGACTCAGCGAAGTTGAAATGTTTGTGATGATGCAATCTACCCGCGGCTAGACGGAAAGACCCCATGAACCTTTACTGTAGCTTTGCATTGGACTTTGAACCAATCTGTGTAGGATAGGTGGGAGGCTTTGAAACCGGGACGCCAGTTCCGGTGGAGCCAACCTTGAAATACCACCCTGGTTCGTTTGAGGTTCTAACCTTGGTCCGTTATCCGGATCGGGGACAGTGCATGGTAGGCAGTTTGACTGGGGCGGTCTCCTCCTAAAGTGTAACGGAGGAGTTCGAAGGTACGCTAGGTACGGTCGGACATCGTGCTAATAGTGCAATGGCATAAGCGTGCTTAACTGCGAGACCGACAAGTCGAGCAGGTACGAAAGTAGGACATAGTGATCCGGTGGTTCTGTATGGAAGGGCCATCGCTCAACGGATAAAAGGTACTCTGGGGATAACAGGCTGATTCCTCCCAAGAGTTCATATCGACGGGGGAGTTTGGCACCTCGATGTCGGCTCATCACATCCTGGGGCTGTAGCCGGTCCCAAGGGTATGGCTGTTCGCCATTTAAAGTGGTACGTGAGCTGGGTTTAAAACGTCGTGAGACAGTTTGGTCCCTATCTGCCGTGGGCGTTGGAAATTTGAAGGGGGCTGCTCCTAGTACGAGAGGACCGGAGTGGACGAACCTCTGGTGTACCGGTTGTCACGCCAGTGGCATTGCCGGGTAGCTAAGTTCGGAAGAGATAACCGCTGAAAGCATCTAAGCGGGAAACTTGCCTTGAGATGAGATTTCCCGGAGCCTTGAGCTCCTTGAAGGGTCGTTCGAGACCAGGACGTTGATAGGCTGGGTGTGGAAGTGCAGTAATGCATTAAGCTAACCAGTACTAATTGCCCGTACGGCTTGTCCCTATAACCTTGGTAGGATATAGAACAAGTCAAGAAATACAGCTGCAGTTTGTTGATACTGCTACCCAAGAATAAAAAGAAACTTACTTCTTCCCGGATTGTAGAAGTTTGACCATGTGGTCAAATTTCTAGACAAGTCAAAGCCTGATGACCATAGCAAGTCGGTCCCACCCCTTCCCATCCCGAACAGGACCGTGAAACGACTTTGCGCCGATGATAGTGCTGCAACCAGTGTGAAAGTAGGTTATCGTCAGGCTAGTTATATGAAAGAGCCCACCAGGTGATCCTGGTGGGCTTTTTTGCGTTTGCACAAGCAAAATCCCGCCGCCGGACTGCGCATCGCGCACCCTCGCGCTTTGCGTTTCTTTCGTGTTTGCACGCGCTACCGCTGCTTGCTCCAGGGTACAGGAAAGTCTCGCCACAAGCTTTGCACGCATTGATGCAGCTCAGATCAGCACCTGCACCAACTGGAAATATAGGCAGAGAGGCCAAGGGGCATATACGGAAGCGGGCGCGACATGTACGACTACGTTATCGTTGGAGCCGGATCGGCAGGTTGCGTGCTGGCCAATCGCATCTCCGCCAATCCCGACCTGTCGGTCTGCCTGCTCGAGGCGGGACCACCCGATACCCATCCCTTGATCCGAATGCCGCTCGGGATGGTGCACATGATGATGAGCAAACGTCTTAACTGGCGTTACTATTCCGTGCCACAGCGCCACCTCGACGGTCGCCGTTTGTACTATCCCCGTGGAAAAACTCTCGGCGGCAGCAGCGCCAGCAACGCGATGGTCTACACCCGCGGCCACGCGAGCGATTATGATCATTGGGCCGAACTTGGCAACCGCGGCTGGAGCTATGCCGATGTCCTGCCGCTGTTCAAGCGCGCTGAACATCACGAAGCCGGGCCGTCGCCGTTCCACGGCGTCGACGGTCCGCTTAACGTGGCGACACAGCGTTCAACCAATCTGCTGACACGCGTGTTCGTCGAGGCCGCCGTCGAAGCCGGATATGCCCGCAATCCCGACTTCAACGGCCCGATCCAGGAAGGCGTCAACTGCTACGAACTCACGCAGAAACATGGCGAGCGCTGGAGCGTCGCGCGTGCCTACCTGCATCCGGCGCTGCAGCGGAAGAACCTGACCGTACTTACCGGTGCGCACGCCACCCGGATTCGGCTGGAGGGGCAGCGCGCCGCCGGGGTCGACTATCTGCACCGCGGTCGCGTGCGCAGCGCCGCTGCCCGGCGCGAGGTACTGGTGGCGGCGGGCGCCATCAATTCACCGCAACTCCTGCTGCTGTCGGGAATTGGACCGGAAGACGGGGTGCTGGGCCACGCCATCCCGGTACGCCACCACCTTCCCGGGGTGGGCCGCAACTTGCAGGACCATCTCGATGCATTGGTCGTACACCGCTGCACGCGCCCGGTGTCGCTGGGTATTTCGCCAGCCACGCTGCCGGCGTGGCTGAAGCACCTGTTCGACTATGCCGTGCATCGTCGCGGGCCGCTCACCAGTAACTCGGCCGAAGGCGGCGGTTTTCTCAGGAGTTCGCCTGGCGCCGCAATTCCCGACTTGCAGCTCCATTTCACGCCGGCACATCTCGACGGCCACGCCCGCGACTTGCGCAGTGCTGCTTTTACGATGCTGGGCCATGGTTATGCGCTGCACGTGTGTGCGCTGCGGGCGCAAAGCCGGGGTCGCGTTTCCCTGCACAGTGCGGATCCTACCGACGCACCCCTGATCGACCCGCGCTTTCTGTCCGACCCGGCTGACCTGGTGCCGCTGGTGGCCGGCGTCAAGGCTGCGCGCGCGGTGCTGGCGGCCCCGGCCTTCGATCTCTATCGTGGCGAGGAGATCTTTCCTGGGCCAGGCGTGCGCACCGACGACGACATCGTGCGCTTCATCCGCCGCAAGGCCGAATCGATCTACCACCCTGCGGGCACCTGCCGAATGGGCCATGACCCCATGGCGGTGGTGGACGACACGCTGCGCGTGCACGGCATCGCGGGCTTGCGCGTGGCTGACGCCTCGATCATGCCCACCCTTGTAGGCGGCAACACCAATGCCGCCGTCGTGATGATCGGCGAAAAGGCCGCCGATCTGGTCCTGGCGGAAGCGGGGGCGAGGATGTTCACACCCGCCGGTCCGGCCGCGGCGAATCAGCCGCGTTGAGGAGACGAGATGCATTACTTCGTCACGGGCGCCACCGGCTTCATCGGCAAGCGCCTGGTCAGGAAACTGCTGGCGGCGCCGGACAGCATCGTCTGGTTCCTGCTGCGCCAGGAAAGCTGGGCAAAGCTGCCCGACCTGCTCGCGTACTGGGGCGTGGACGACACGCGCGCGATCCCGGTCAACGGCGACTTGCTGCTGCCGGGCCTCGGGGTGTCCGAGGTCGACCGCCACGCCCTGTCGGGCAAGCTCGACCATTTTTTCCACCTGGCCGCGTTGTATGACCTGCGCGCCGGCGCCGCGGAACAGCTGGCTGCGAATGTGGAAGGGACACGGCAGGCAGTGCAGCTGGCGAACCTGCTGGGGGCCGGCTGCTTCCAGCACATGAGCTCCATCGCCGCAGCCGGCATGGCCGAAGGCGTTTTTCGTGAAGACATGTTCGAAGAGGCCGAAGGGCTTTGGCATCCTTATTTCTCGACCAAGCACGAGGGCGAACTGGTGCTGCGCCAGGAGTGCCGCATACCGTGGCGCGTCTACCGTCCCGGCCTGGTAGTGGGCGATTCCCGCACGGGCGAAGCGGAGAAGATCGACGGCCCTTATTATTTCTTCAAGCCGATCCAGAAGTTACGACGCATCCTGCCGCCATGGATGCCTGCGATCGGTATCGAGGGTGGGCGAATCAATATCGTGCCGGTCGACTTCGTGGTCGATGCCATGCACTTCATCGCCCACCGGCCCGGGCTCGACCACCAATGCTTCCACCTGACCGACCCCACGTCAAGGCGCGTCGGCGAAATACTCAACATCTTTGCCCATGCGGCGCATGCGCCCAGTTTCAGCCTGCGGATAAACGCGGCGCTGCTCGGCTTCCTGCCTGGCATGATCCGGCAAGGCTCGGCGGCACTGGCGCCGGTGCGGCGCCTGCGCGAAGCTGTCATGCACGAGCTTGGCCTGCCCGAGGGGGTCGCCAGGTTGCTCAACTGGCCGACCCGGTTCGATAACCGCCAGGCCCAGGCCGCGCTCGAGGACAGCGGCATCGTCTGCCCACCGCTCGAGCAGTACGCGGCCGCCGTATGGGATTACTGGGAACGCCACCTCGATCCCGAGCTGGATATCGAGCGTCGCCTGCGCGCCGAAGTGGCCGGCAAGGTCGTGCTGATCACCGGCGGCTCCTCGGGCATCGGCCTGGCCACCGCACACAGGATGGCGCAGGCGGGTGCGACGACCCTCATCTGCGGACGCGACGCCGACAGGCTCGCCACCGCCACCACAGAAATCGGCAAGCAAGGCGGCGCCGTGCAGGCGTACCAGGTCGACCTGTCCGACATCGCCGCCTGCGAGCGCTTCGTGCAGGCCGTGCTGGCCGACCACGGCGGGGTCGACATCCTGGTCAACAATGCGGGCCGCTCGATCCGCCGTACCGTCGAGGCAAGCTACGAGCGCTTCCACGACTTCCAGCGCATGATGCAATTGAATTACTTCGGTGCGGTACGCTTGACGATGGGCCTGCTGCCTTCGATGGTGGCGCGCCGTGCGGGGCAGGTCATCGTTATCTCGTCGATCGGCGTGCTGACGAACGCACCGCGCTTCTCGGCCTATGTCGCATCGAAAGCGGCTCTCGAAGCCTGGGCCGGATGCGCTGCGGCCGAATTCGCCGACCTCGGCATCGCTTTCACGACCATCAACATGCCGCTGGTGCGCACTCCCATGATCACGCCGACCGCCGCCTACCGGCATGCGCCGGCGATCCCCCCAGAGGAAGCGGCCGGGTTCGTGGTGCAGGCGATTGTCGGCAAGCCGGTGCGCATCGCCACCGAGGTTGGCCAGATCGGCCGCGCGCTGCAGGCACTCACACCGCGCCTGGCCCAGGCCGTCATGAACACCGCCTTCCGGCTGGCGCCCGGCGAGGGCGGCGAGGGCGTCCCGGCACCCGAGGCAAGCTCGCCCGAGCTGCAGGCGATGCAGCAGCTGCTGCGCGGCATACACCTCTGACATGGCGTCCGGCGCCACCACCCGCGAGACATTGTCGGCAGTCGATGCGGCCTGGCTGCGCATGGACCGGCCCGTCAACCTCATGATGATTTGCGGCATGATGTTACTGGACGGCCACGTCGACCTGCAGCGGTTGAAGGACGTGATACGCACGCGCATGCTGTGCTTCCACCGCTTCCGCCAGCGTATCGTCGACGCGCATGGCGATCCACACTGGGAGTTTGACCCCGGTTTCGATCTCGACTGGCATGTGCGCCGCCTGGCCCCGTATGCCGGCGCGTCGCTCGAGGACATGGCGAGCATGCTGGCCAGTACCGCGCTCGATCCCGGCAGGCCGATGTGGCAATGGCACCTGATCGACGGCCCCCACAGCAGCGCCCTGGTCATGCGCATCCACCATTGCTACGGCGACGGATTCGCGCTGCTGCATGTTATCGAGGCCATGACCGACACCGATCCCGTGCACCCGCGCCATCCCATGTCCGACCTGGTGGGCCACGCGGACCGGCGGGGAGCCTGGGAGCGCGTCTTCGGACCGCCGGCCGAAGTCCTCGGCGCTGCGCTGCGTGGGGCGCTGGACCTGGCGGCGGCCGGGACCGGCCTGCTGGCCCATCCCTCGCGTACGTTCGACTACGCCCGGCGCGGCGTCGACCTCGCTTTCCAGGCGGGCGTGATCGCCGCCATGACGCCCGATGCGCCGACCCGGCTCAAGGGTGAGCTCGGTATTGCGAAGCGGATCGCCTGGTGCGCACCGTTGCCGCTGCTCGAGGTCAAGGCGCTGGCCGGCGTGCTGGGCTGCTCGGTCAATGACGTGCTGGTGGCCTGCGTCGCCGGCGCGCTGCGCGCCTGGCTGCAGGAAGCGGACGATGTACCGGCCGGCCAGACCTTGCGTGCGCTGGTGCCGGTGAATCTGCGTCCGGCGGGCCCGGTGACGGAACTGGGCAACCGTTTCGGCCTGGTCTTCCTCGACCTGCCGGTCGGCGTTGCCGATCCTGTCGAGCGGGTCCACGCGGTTCATCAGGGCATGGCCGCACTGAAAACCTCGCAGCAGCCGCTGGTGGCGTTCGGCCTGCTGGCCGGAATGGGCGTGGCGCCGGAGTTCGTCAAGGAGCGCATCCTCGAGGCGCTGGCCGCCAACGCCAGCATCGTGATCACGAATGTGCACGGTCCGGAGCAGCCGCATTACCTGGCAGGCCGGCGCATCGAGCGCGAACTGTTCTGGGTACCGCAGTCGGGCGGCATCGGGATCGGGGCGAGTATCCTCAGCTATGATGGCCAGGTCAGCTTCGGGGTGATGGCCGACGTCCAGCGCGTGCCGGATGCGGCGGACATCACCAAGCGCTTCACCGACGAGTTCGAGGGGCTGCGCCTGTGCGCACTGATGATGCAGTGGCCGCCGCCGGACCGGTAGCACTGTGCCACCGGGGGCAGTCGTGCAGGCGCCGTCGCTAGTGATGCTGCTTGCTCGCCGCAGGCGGCGTCCCGATGGCGGCACGCGCGTGCGCGCCGTGCGGCAGCATGGCCTCGATGGTCTGCCCGAGGCTGCCGGCGATACCGACCAGCACATCCTTGACGGTGCGCACTGCGGTGTGGCTGATCTCGCCCGCTGCTTCGATGGCGCCTTCGATCGCGCGCCGGCCGACCTGGCCGGCATCGCCGCCGGTCTCGCGGGTAGCTTCGATCAGGCCATCGATGCCGCGCCGCGCCACCATGCCGAGGTCGGCGCCCAGGGTCGCCGCCACCAGGATCAGCGAGCGTGTGATCTCGAACGAGGCAGCTACCACGTCGCCGCCGACGTCGTGCACGCCGCCGACGATGCCCTTGGACACGCTCGTGATGCTGATGGTCAGGCCGCTTCCCACCTGCTCGCTTGCCATCACCGCGCCCTTGACCACGTGCCGGATCACTTCCGCCATCTCGTCGGCGGCCGCGCCCCCTGTGCCGAGGCTGTCGGCCACCGTCTTGCGAACCAGCGCGGTGATCTGGCCCTCGATGGCGTCGAGCGCGGCGAGGCTGTCGGCCATTCCTTGCTGCACTGCCTGGGCGGCATGTCCGGCCCGGGCGCCACCGTCTCCGGCGTGATGCGACTGGTCCGCATGCGCGCGCGGATGGGCCGCGGCGGTCTTTGCTTCCGTCTTCGTTTCGGTCTTCGCCTCGTACTTCGTCTCGTTCTTCGTCTGTTTGCCGGCCATGTCAGCTCCTTCGGTATCGGTATGCACGCATGTTCGATTGGACCGTAATTTGCCGACGCAATTGCAAGGCGCGATGCTTCACACACTGATGTAGATCAATACGCTCCCCATCAAGCGGTCCATCGTGCAGGAAGCCGCGGTAAGACCGGGCGGCTGCGGGCGCATGCCCACGGCCAGTCCCACCTGCCCGACCTGCCGACCTGCCTCTTTGTGTCACAAGGCCTGCCATGGAAAAGATTTGGCTGAACAGCTATCCCCCGGGCGTGCCCGCCGAGGTCGATCTCGCTCCCTATCCCTCGCTGCCCGCGATGCTCGACCGGGTCGCCGAACGTTTCGGTGACAAGCCGGCCTTCAGCAACCAGGGCGCGACGATCAGCTGGTTCGAGCTCGACACCTTGTCGCGCCGCTTCGCCTCGCACTTGCATGCGGCCGGCCTGCGCAAGGGCGACCGTGTCGCGATCATGCTGCCCAACCTGCTGCAGTACCCGGTCGCCTTGTTCGGCGCGTTCCGCGCCGGCTGCACGGTCGTGAACGTCAACCCGCTGTACACCGAGCGCGAACTGCAATACCAATTGGCGGATTCGGGTGCGAACGCCATCGTGGTGCTGGAAAACTTCGCCCACACGCTGGAACAGGTGCTGCCGGCGACCGCGGTGCGCCACGTCGTCACTACCCGCGTCGGCGACCTGCTGCCTTTTCCCAAGGCCCAGATCGTGAACCTGGTGGTCCGCTACGTACGCCTCATGGTGCCAGACTGGCACATCGCCGGGGCCGTGCCGTTCCCGGAGGCGCTGGCGCACGGCGCATCCGCGGCGGCGCCGGACGTCCCGCTCGACGCGGCCGACACCGCCTTCCTGCAATACACGGGCGGCACCACCGGCGTGCCCAAGGGGGCCATCCTCAGCCACGGCAACATCGTCGCCAACATCGCCCAGATCACTGCCTGGATCCGCGCCACCCTGGAAGAGGGCAAGGAGATCGTGGTGCTTCCGCTGCCCTTGTACCACGTGTTCGCGCTCACCGCGATGTTCACCTTCGCCGCCTACGGGGCCAGGATCGTCCTGATCACCAATCCGCGCGACATCCGCGGTTTCGTCCGCGAACTCAGGCATACCCGCTTCACGGTCATGATCGGCGTGAACACCCTGTTCAATGCGCTGCTGAACGCCCCCGAGATGCGCCAGGTGGACCTGCGCGGCGCCAAGCTGGTGGTGGCGGGCGGCATGGCGCTGCAGCGCTCGGTGGCGCAGCGCTGGCAGCAGCTGTCGGGCAAGCCCATCATCGAAGGCTACGGCCTGACCGAGACCTCGCCCTTCGTCTGCGCCAACCCGCTGGACGCGACCACGTTCTCGGGCACGGTCGGGCTGCCGATCCCGTCGACCGAGCTGGTGCTGCTCGACGACGCCGGCGTCGAAGTGCCGCTCGGCGAACCGGGCGAGATCTGCGTACGCGGGGCCCAGGTCATGCGCGGCTACTGGAACATGCCGGACGAAACCGCCCATGTGTTCACCCCGGATGGCTGGCTGCGCAGCGGCGACATCGGCGTCATCGACGAGCAGGGCAGGGTCAGGGTGGTCGACCGCAAGAAGGACGTCATCGTCGTCTCCGGCTTCAAGGTATTCCCGAACGAAGTCGAGGACGTGGTCGCCATGCATCCCGGCGTGTACGAGGTGGCCGCCATCGCGGCGCATGACAGCCAGGACCAGGAAACGGTCAAGGTGGTGGTGCTGCGGCGCGATCCGGCCTTGACGGCCGAGGCCCTGGTCGAACACTGCAGGAAGTACCTGACACCCTACAAGGTGCCGAAGGTCGTTGCATTTCGCACCGAGCCCTTGCCGAAATCGAATATCGGCAAGATATTGCGGCGTGTCGTGGCGGAACAGGAAGCGCGCGCCGCCGCCGGCGCCACCGCCGCGCCGGCTGACTGACAGAGGAGACAAGATGGACCGCAAACTGAAGGAACTGGCAAGGTCGGACGATGCCGCCATGCTCGATGCCGTGTGCAGTTCGGCGCACCAGATCTGGCAGGCCGGGCTCGGCGCGTTCGCCCGGGCGCAGCGGGAAGGCAGCGAACTGTTCGAGAAGCTGGTCCAGGATGGCGGCGAACTGCAGAAACTGACCCAGCGGTTCACCGGGGGCACAGGCGTTTCGGTGACCGATACCGTCACCCGGCTGGCAGAGAATGCCGGCCGCCAGGCCAGCGGCTCGCTGGACAAGCTGGAGAAGATGTTCGAAGACCGGGTGGCCCGCTCGCTGCGCAACCTGGGGCTGCCGGCGCCCGAAGAAGTCCAGGCCCTGGGCCGCGACGTGGCGGAGCTGAAAGCCGCGCTGCACACGGCCGGGATGCAGGCGCGCGCCGACATCGATGCGTTGACGCAGGCCGTCGACGCGCTCCGGATCGCCAACAGCCCTGCGCCTGCGAAGAAAGCGACAGCCAGGCCGGCACGCCAGGCCGGCACGCAGGCGCCTGCGAAGAAAGCGGCAGCGGGAACGGCACGCAAGGCGGCAGCCAAAGCAAGGGCAAAACCCGCCGCAAAGCCTGCCGCAAAGCTTGCCGCAAAGCGCCCGACAGCGAAGAAGACGGCAGCGGCCGGACCGCGCTGACAGGCGGCGGTTCGCTTGTCACTGTCCCACACGGCATGTCCTGGCAAGGAGGGCGCATGGCCTGGGCAAGATGTCCCTATTCCGATCCGGCCTTTGCCTACACGGCTGCCGGCCTGCACAAGGCATGGCGCCGCCTGCATGCCGGCGACGCCGAGCCGTGGCCGGCCGAGCCAGCGCTGGTCGACGCATGGATCGCCTTCCACGCCGGGCGCTTCGAGGAAGCCGCCAGGCAGGGCCTGGATGCCGGCATGGCCGGATATGCGGTGGCGAACAAGGCGACCTGCATCCATGCGGTCTACCTCGAACCCTCGGCGGCAACGAGGAGCGAGCGCTTCCTGCAGGTGGCCGAACGTTGCGAGCAGCAGCAGGCGCGGCAGCCGTCGAACCCGGCAGCCTTCTATTGGCATGCCTACGCACTCGGCCGGCATGCGCAGGCCGTCTCGGTCGTGAAGGCGCTGGCCCAAGGCATCGGCGCCAGGGTGAAGGCCAGCCTCGACACCACGCTGGCGCTGGCGCCGCGCCACGCCGATGCCCATATCGCGCTCGGCGTCTACCATGCCGAGATCATCGACAAGGTCGGGGCGCTGCTCGGTGGACTGAGCCATGGCGCCAGCCGGGAGGCGGCGCTCGGACATTTCAGGCAGGCGCTTGCCCTCAATCCGGATTCGGTCATTGCGCGCGTCGAATACGCGCAGGCGCTCGCCATGCTGGACGGACGCAAGGGGGCACAGGCCGCCATCGCCCTGTGCGAAGAGGCCGCCGCGATCAAACCGCACGATGCGATGGAACGCCTGGATGTCGAACGCGCGCGACAAGCACTCGAAGACTGAGTCGAAGCCGCGTCATCTGCACGGTTCCGACCTGCACGGGATCAGCCGGCTCGGGCTGATGGCGGTGGAGGAAGTGCTCGACCTGGTGGACGCCCTGCAGGCGCGTTTCCTGGCACGCGGCGGCGGCGGCATCGCCGGCTTCGCCGTCCGCCGGGCACGCGCCGGCTCCGCGCTGGTGGGCCGCTGGGTGGATGCCTGCCTGGCGCCGCGGCCGGATCCTGGCCACAGCCCGCCCTCATCGGCCGAACGCGAAGCCGTGCTCGCCGCGCTGAACGGGCTGGTGGGCGATTTCCTGGCCCTGTCGGACAATGCGCTGGCGATCCCGATGCGGCTGCGCCGCGATGGCCGCCCGCTGGTTCTCGAACGCGCCGCGCTGGCCGCCGCCATTCCCGAGCCAGGCGGCAAACTGCTGATCCTCGCGCATGGCTTGTGCCGCTGCGACCTGCAGTGGCGGCGCAACCACCACGACCATGGCGAGGCGCTGGCGCGCGACCTGGGCTATACGCCGCTCTACCTCCACTACAACAGCGGGCTGCACGTCTCGGTCAACGGGCGCGCCTTGTCCGACATGCTCGACACCCTGGTGCGCGAGTGGCCGGTGCCGGTGGAAGAAATCAGCATCCTGGCGCACAGCATGGGCGGACTGGTGGCGCGCAGCGCCTGCTACTACGGACGGCGCGCACGTCATGCATGGCTGCGCTCGCTAAGACACATGGTCTTCCTGGGCACGCCGCACCATGGCGCCCCGCTGGAGCGCACCGGCAACTGGCTGACCGTCACGCTTGGCCGCAACCGCTTCACCGCACCCTTCGCCAGGCTCGGGCAACTGCGCAGCGCCGGCATCACCGACCTGCGCTACGGGAACCTGGTCGATGCGGACTGGCAGGGCCGCGACCGCTTCGAGCATGCCGGCGACCAGCGCCGGCGGGTACCTTTGCCCAGGGGCGTGCGCTGCTATGCGATCGCCGGCAGCACCGGCCGCCGGCTGGGCGACATGCGCGAACGCGTGCTGGGCGACGGCCTGGTGCCGCTCGACACGGCGCTCGGGCGGCACCCCGACCCGGCCTACACGCTGCGCTTTCCGGAAGCGCACACCTGGATCGCGTTCGGCATCCACCACCTGGACCTGCTCTCGCGCGTCGAGGTGTACCAGCGCATCCGCGCCTGGCTTGCCGGCTAGCGGCGCGGCATGCGCAGCAGGCGTTCGGCGCGGACGCCGAACGGCGGGTACAGCCAGGGAAGCAGGCCGATCCTGGCCCGCAGGAAGACCGGCTTGAAGTGGCTGAAGGTACGAAAGCCTTCCTCGCCATGGTAGGCGCCCATGCCCGACTCGCCGATGCCGCCGAAGGGCAGGCTGTCGGTGCCGGCATGCAGGAAAGTGTCGTTCACGGTGACGCCGCCGGACGTGGTGTGCGCCAGCACCCGCTCGACGGTCGCGCGCCGGCGCGCGAACAGGTACAGCGCCAGCGGACGCGGACGCGCATTGATCCAGGCGATCGCCTCATCCAGGCTCGCATACTCCAGCACCGGCAAGACCGGTCCGAAGATCTCTTCCCGCAAGACGCTGGCGTCCGGTGCCAGTCCGGACAGCGCCACCGGCGGGAACAGTCGGCGCCGGGCGTCGCCAGCCACGCCGGACAGCGGCCAGGCGCGGGCGCCGCCGGCAAGCGCCTCGTCGACCATGTCTTGCAGTCGAGCGAGCAGCAGCGGATAATTCCAGGGCACGACGATGCCGGCCACGCCCAGCGGCTGCGGCATGAGCCGCGCCGTGCCGGGCCAGAACTTGAATCCCGGGCGCCGCCGCTGCGGCCGCATCCAGCCGGCACCGTGCCGCAACGAATGCGCGATGCCGTCGAGCACAGGGTTGATCTCGAGCAGTTCTGTCTCGTGAAGCGAGCGGTGGCCGAAGTCGGCGCTGATCGCCGCCGCCAGTGCGCCGCGCTGCCGCCGCAGGCGGCCCGCACGCAGGGCCCACGGCGCCGGCGGCGTGGCGCGCGCGCTCGTGCTGCTGGCCGAAGATCCGGGTCAGCGCAGTGCCGGGAACGGCGCCGTCCTCAGTCCCGGACTGGGCGGCCATGGTACTAGCTTCCATGCCGCCATTGTCGGAAGCGGTCAAGGAGCAGGTTTGAGAAATATCAAACGACGGCCTACCCGGGCCGCATGATCTCTTCCCGAGCCGGGAAAACAGCCTGCCAAAACGGCCAATATGAACGGGGCCTGCGCTACACTCATTGTTTTGTTGCCAAGAAAAACAACAATGAAAAAGACACGCAGCTATCTCCTCCGCGGCCTGCTGGTGCTGGGCATGCTGCTGCTTGCCGCGCTCGGAATCGCCCTGTCGAACGCCCGAATCGAACTCACCGAAGCCGGCGTCCACAAGCGTCTTATCGTCCCGCTCGGCGGCGCAGGGAATGCGGGCATCCATACCTATGCCGGCACTGGCGACGACGTGCGCCTGCCCGGCTTCCTCGATGGGCCGGTCGTGCGCAAGGGCGCGGACGGCAGCTGGGTGGCGACCTGGTATTGCGAGGGCGAAGTCGGCCGGCTTGCCGGCAAGGATGGAGACCTGGCGATCGATTGCGCCGGCCGCCGGCACCGGTTCCCGGTATCCCGCGTCCCCACGGTGCCCGGCGCCGTCTTCGATACGCAGGCGGATACCCTGGTGCTCAGCGATATCGAAGGCAACCTGCGCTTCCTCGATGCCGCCCTGGCGTCGCTCGAGGTGACCGACGCTGCCGGCAACTGGCGCTATGGCCGCAAGCACCTCGTGATCGCCGGCGATGCGGTCGATCGCGGGCGCGACGTGTTCGCCGTGCTGTGGCGGCTGTATGCGCTCAGCCTGCAGGCCCAGGACGCCGGCGGCGCCGTCCACCTGGTGCTGGGGAACCACGAGCAGTATCTGCTGCGCGGGAACATCTCGCGCGCCAACCGCGACCACCTGCACGCATTGCAGCGGATGGGTGGCCATGTGGAGGCATTCGGCCCCGACACGCTGATCGGCCACTGGCTGCGCCTGCAGCCCGTCATCGTCAAGAGCGGAAGCACCTTGATCACCCATGGCGGCGTCCATCCCCTGGTGGCCGATGCCGGTTTCACCCTCAGTCATCTCAACAGTGCGATGCGGCGTTACTGGTCGGGGGACCGGCCGGGCAAGGCGGAGCTCGACGCCGTGATCGGTCCCGCCGGCTTGACCCAGTACCGCGGCTATCTCGAGGATGGCGACGACCGCTACGCTCGTGCGACGGCTGCCCAGGTCGGCGACGTGCTTTCCCATTTCGGTGCGAAATCGATCGTCGTCGGACATACCCTGGTCGAGCGCGTGAGCGCGCTGCACGACGGCCGGGTATGGGCCATCGATGTCAACAGCAATACGGCACGGCCCGAAGCGCTCCTGATCCGCAACGGCGAACCCGGCGTGGTGCCGGTGGGCGTCGCGCGGCAACTCGACGAAGGGGGCGGACGCCGCCTGACCCGACCTTTCAGCCTGCTCGCGGCGCGCGACCTCGCCATGCTCAAGGAGCTGGTGAATTCGAACTATGCGCTGGCGCGCATTCCCCAGCCTTACTGAGCGCCGCTTGCAGGCATGAGCGCCAGCAGCCGCTCGAGTACCGGCGCCGTCGCATCGGCGATGCGGTCGATGCTGGCCTCGCGCAGGGCGGCCGTGTCGACGACGTGGGTCGACTGCAGCCCGGCCCAGGCCAGCAGTGCCCCGCACGCCTCGGGATGATCGAAGACGCCGTGCAGGTAAGTGCCCAGCACCTGGCCGTCTTCCGAGCACGCGCCTTCGCTGCGTCCGTCGATGACGAAGGCCGGCCGGTCCATGGCCGCACCTTGCGATACGCCCATATGGATCTCGTAGCCCTGCAGGCCGAAGCGTTGCCCGTCCGCGCGCGTGGCCTGTCCACTGACCACAGCCAGCCGCTTTTCCTGCGCCAATTCGGTATCGATGTCGAGCAGTCCCAGCCCTTCCGACACACCGGCTTCAGCCTCGACCCCATGCGGATCCGCCACCGTACGGCCGAGCATCTGGAAGCCGCCGCAAATCCCGATCAGCTTGCCGCCATAGCGCAGATGCCGGCTCAGCTGCGCCGGCCAGCCCTGCGCCCGCAGCCAGGCCAGGTCGCCACGCGTGTTCTTGCTGCCCGGGAGGATCACCAGGTCGGCCGCCGGTATCGCCTCGCCCGCACGCACGAAGCGCAGGTCGATCTCCGGGTGCGCGCGCAGCGCGTCGAAGTCGGTATGGTTGCTCATGCGCGGCAGGCTCGGGACCACGACCCGGAAGCGCCCCCGGCCCGACTGCGCCGGCTGCACGGCATCCTCGGCGTCCAGGTACATGCCGTGCAGGTAGGGCAGCACGCCCAGCACCGGCTTGCCGGTCTGCGCTTCCAGCCAGTCGAGCCCCGGTTCGAGCAGCGTGATGTCGCCGCGGAAGCGGTTGATCACGAAACCGGCGATCCGCCTGCGCTCGGACTCGGACAGGCAGGCCAGGGTGCCGACCAGATGGGCGAACACGCCGCCGCGGTCGATGTCCGCGACCAGGATCACCGGGCAATCGACCGCCTCGGCGAAGCCCATGTTGGCGATGTCGCGCTCGCGCAGGTTGATCTCGGCCGGGCTGCCAGCGCCTTCCACCACCACCGCCTCGTACTGCACCAGCAGGCGTGCATGCGATTCCAGCACCGCGCCCATCGCCACGCTCTTGTACTGGTGGTAGTCGCGCGCGTTCATTTCTGCGCGCACGCGGCCGTGGATGATCACCTGGGCGCCGGTGTCGCTCGAGGGCTTGAGCAGGACCGGGTTCATGTCGGTGTGCGCGTCGACGCCGGCGGCGATCGCCTGCAGCGCCTGGGCGCGCCCGATCTCGCCGCCCTCGCGCGTGACCGCGCTGTTGAGCGCCATGTTTTGCGGCTTGAACGGCGCCACCCGCAGGCCCCGGCGCAGCAAGAGGCGGCACAGCGCGGCCACCACCGTGCTCTTGCCGGCGTCCGAAGTCGTTCCCTGCACCATCAGGGTACGGAAGGGCAGGGCGCTCATTGCTTGCGGCGCCGGCGCGCCAGCTCGAGCTTCTCGCACAGGACGGCGGTCCCGGCGATCATGCGCGGACCCGCGCGGTTGAGCAGGTTGCCGTCGACCGTGAACAGGTTGTCGTTGCGGGTGGCGTGCAGGCGCCCATACGGCTTCCACAAGCGCACGCCGCCATAGTTCTTTTCGGCGGTGGCGAACACCGCCTCCGGATCGGCCTGCAAGACGCTTTCGATCGACACGGTCGGCGCGATCACGGTCAGCTTGTCGAAGATGTTCTCGCCGCCGCACAGGCGCAGCGCATCGGTGACGATGTGCTTGCCGCTGAGCGTGTACAGCGGCTTGTCCCACACCTGGTAGAAACTGCGCACCGTCGGGCGGCCCGCATAGCGGGTGCGCAGGCCGGCCAGCTGCCTGCGCAGCTGCGCCGCCGCGGCGTTTGCCACCGTCTCCGTGCCCATCAACTGGCCCAGGCGCAGCAGGTTGTCCGGAATGCTGTCGAGCGTTTGCGGATCGCTCAGGAACACCGGCACGCCCAGCTGGCGCACCATCTCGATCTGGCGTTCGGCGTTGTTGTGCATCCAGGCGACGATCAGGTCCGGCTTCAGGCTGATGACGCGCTCGAGGTCGATCTCGCGGTTCGAACCGATGCGCGGGATGCGCTTGGCTGCTTCCGGATAGTCGCTGTAGTCGACCGCGCCGACGATGCGGCCGCCGCCGCCCGCTGCGAACAGGGTTTCGGTGACGTGCGGCGCCATCGAGATCACCCGCATTGCCGGCTTGCCGAGCGTGACCGCGTTGCCGGCGTCGTCGCGCACCGTGACCGCAGCCGCCGGCGCGGCGGCGCAAGTGATTGCCAGTGCCGCCACGAGAATGACCATCTGTTTCATCGATTGCTCCATGTGTGAAGTGCTGCCTGCAGCCGTTCCCAACCGGCTTCGTCCGGCGGCAGACCGACCCGGATGCCGCGCCCGGCCTCGCGGAACAGGCGGCACCAGATGCCTTGACGCGCCAGGTGCGTGTGGAAAGCCTCCGGCTGCGCTTCGGGCCACCAGTGAAACAGCGGCGTACCCGTCGCACGGATGCCGTGCGCCTCCAGCAGGCTGCGCATGCGCCGGCCGGCAAGCTGCAGCCGTGCGAAGCTCGCACGCTGCCAGGCAGTGTCGCGCAGGGCCTGCAGCGCCACCGTCTGGGCCGGACCGCTGACGGCCCACGGTCCCAACAGGTCCGCGAGTGCCTGCAAGGTTGCCGCCTCGGCGCCGACGAAGCCCAGCCGCAGGCCCGCCAGGCCGAAGAACTTGCCGACCGAACGCAGCACGATCAGGCCGGGTTGCGCCGTGTGGGCGGCGACGCTGAGCGCCGGATCGGTATCGCCGAAGGCCTCGTCGACGACCAGCCAGCCGCCGCGCGGGGCCAGCCGCACCGCCCAGTCCAGCAGGCGCCCGGGCGCGATCGCCGCGCCGGTCGGGTTGTTCGGATTGACCACCACCACCACGTCGCTGCTGTCGATCGCGGCCTCCAGCCCGGCATGGGCAGCGAGGCGCAAGCGGTGCCCATGCTTGCCCCAGGCGTGCGCGTGTTCGGCATAGGAGGGCGCCGATACGGTGACGCGCGACGGCGCGCGCAGCCGGGGGAGCGCCTGGATCGCCGCCTGCGTGCCCGCTACCGGCAGCAGGTCGGGCGCGCCATAGCAGGCGCAGGCTGCCGCGACCAGCGCCGGATCCGGCTCGGGCAGGCGATGCCAGGCGTCGGCAGGAAGGGCAGGTGCGGGATAGCCCAGCGGATTGATACCGGTCGACAGGTCGAGCCAGTCATCGCGCCCGTACAGGCGGGCGGCCTCGCGCAGCTTGCCGCCATGTTCAAGCATGTGCGCTCCGCATCAGCGCAATCACGGCCGCGGCGCAGGCCAGGCCGAGCCAGAGCAGGGTCGTGTGTAGCACCAGGCGCCAGGCGCGCGCGATGTCCGCCGCGGTGGCGCCAGGACCTGTGCCCAGTGGCGGGCGCTGCTCGAGCTCACCGTCGTAGACCGCGGCGCCGCCGAGCGATATCCCGAGCGCGCCGGCGCCGCTGGCCATCACCGGCCCGGCGTTCGGGCTGCTCCAGGCGGAGGCTTGCGTGCGCCAGCAGCGCCAGGCGCGTGCCTGCGCCGTTCCCGCCAGCAGGACATAGGACAGCGCCGTCAGCCGTGCCGGCACATAATTCAGCGCGTCGTCGATGCGCGCAGCCGCACGGCCGAACAGGTTGAAGCGTGCGTTCCGGTAGCCCCACATCGCATCGAGCGTGTTCGCCAGCCGGAACAGGACCGCGCCGGCGCCGCCCGCCACCATGAACCAGAACAGCGTGGCGAACACCGCGTCGTTGCCGTTCTCGAGCAGCGACTCGGCGCCCGCCTTCGCCAGGTCGGATTCCTGTGCGTGTTGCGTGTCGCGGCTGACGATCCACGCGGTGCGCAGGCGCGCCGTCTCCAGGTCGCCCGCACGCAGGGCGTCGACGATCGGCAGCGCATGCTCGCGCAGGCTGCGCAGCCCGATGCAGGCATACAGCAGGACCGCATGCAGCCACAGGCCGGCATGCGCGATCGCCAACCAGGCCAGCAGGGCCAGGGGCGGCACCGCCAGGGCCCACGCCAGCAGTCCGCGCGCGAAGCGCCGGCTGCCGCGGTTCAGCCAGGCTTCGATGCCTTGCGCCAGCCGGCCGAAACCGACCAGCGGATGCCAGCGGCGCGGCTCGCCCAGCAGCAGGTCGAGCAGGATGCCCGCCGCCAGCAGGCCGGCCAGCTGGGGCCAGGTCAGGCCGCTCAGCATGCATCCCCTTTCAGCACGAGCGGCAGCCCGGCCGCCACGAACACGGCGCGATCGGCGGCCGCCGCCACCGCCTGGTTCAGCCAGCCCGCTTCGTCGGTAAAGCAGCGCGATACCGCGCCCTGGGGAACGATGCCCATGCCGACCTCGTTCGCGACGAAGACGAGGTCGCCCTTGACGCCGGCGTGCAGCAGATCGAGCAGCGCCGCGCGTTCCTGGTGGAAGCGCTCCGGCAGCGCCGGTTCGCCCACATCCGGCCAGGCGCGGCCGTCGCAGAACATCAGGTTGCTCAGCCAGAGCGTCAGGCAATCCACCAGCACCAGACGCCCGGGCGCGCATTGCGCGCGCAGCACCGAGGCCAGCGCCAGCTCCTCCTCGACCGTGCGCCACCGGGCCGGGCGGCGCGCGCGGTGCCGCGCAATGCGCGCCGTCATTTCGGCGTCGCCCGCACGCGCGGTGGCCACATACACGACTTCCTTGCCCGAAGCGCGGGCCAGTCCTTCGGCATGGCGACTCTTGCCCGAGCGGGCGCCGCCGAGCACCAGGGTGCAACTCACGATGCGCCTGCGCCGAGCAGCGCCGCTATCGCCGGCGGGTTCGAAGGAAAGTAAGCGTGGAAGTACGAGGCGGTGAGCGAGCCGATGCGGTACACCGCTTCGCCTTGCGCGCCGTTGCCGGTCTTGACGGTATGCGCCCGGGCCTCCACCGACGTCTCCAGGCGCGAATAATGGAAACTGTGGCCGCGCACCGGACCGAACCGGGTCGGCATGGCATGGGCGCCGAGGCCGGCCAGGCGCGGCTGCATGTGCACTTCGCCCGGCAGCAGGCCGGCCATCGGCCAGCGCCGTCCGTCCTTGTCGGTCAGGCCGTCGGCCAGCACCATCATGCCGCCGCATTCGGCCAGGATCGGCAAGCCGCGCGCGTGGGCGTCGCGGATCGAGCACTGCCAGCGGGATGCCCGGGCGAGCGTCTCGCCATGCAGTTCCGGATAGCCGCCCGGCAGGAACACGGCATCGGCATCCATCGGTAGCGCTTCGTTTGCCAGCGGCGAGAAATAGCGCAGGCGCGCTCCCATCTTGTCCAGCAGCTCGATGTTGGCAGGGTAGAGGAAGCAGAAGGCCGCATCGCGCGCGATGGCGACCGTGCGCCCGTCCAGCAGCCGGCCCGGGTGCTGCCACGCGGAGGGCGACTGCGCCATCTTGGGCAGGGCCTTCCATGCCCCTTCGTCGAAGTGCAGATCGTCCGCGAGCTGGTCGAGCAGCGCATCCAGTCCGTCGACCTCGCCGGGCAAGACCAGGCCGAGATGACGCTCCGGCAGCGGCCGGTCCTGGCGCGGCAGCCAGCCGACCAGGGGGATCTCGCGCAGCGACGCGGCCACCATGCCCGCGTGGCCCTCGCTGGCGATGCGGTTGGCGACCACGCCGGCCAGCGCTACCGGCCCGTAGTCGCGCAATCCGCGCGCTACCGCACCGACGGTCTGGGCCATGGCCGAGGCATCGATCACCGCCAGCACCGGGACGCCGAATTCGCGCGACAGGTCCGCCGCCGACGGCGAGCCGTCGTACAGGCCCATCACGCCTTCGACCAGGATCGCATCGGCTTCGCGCGCCGCGTCGTGCAGTCGGCGCCGGCACTCTTCGACGCCGACCATCCACAGGTCGAGCGTATGGACCGGCGCGCCGGACGCGCGTTCGAGCAGCATCGGGTCGATGAAGTCCGGCCCGCACTTGAAGACCCGCACCCGCAAGCCCTGGCGCAGCAGCTTGCGCGCCAGGGCGGCGGTGACGCTGGTCTTGCCCTGGCCTGAAGCCATTGCCGCGACCAGCACGGCGCGGGCGCCCGCATCCCTGTTCATGTCACCACTCCGTCCCGGCCTGGGCCGCAATGCCCGCCTTGAAGGCGTGCTTCACCACGTTCATTTCGGTGACCGTGTCGGCCACCGCCACCAGTTCCGGTGGCGCTGCGCGGCCGGTCACCACCACGTGCTGCATGACCGGGCGGTCGAGCAGGTCGGCGATGACCGTATCCACGTCGAGGTATCGGTACTTGAGCGCGATGTTCAGCTCGTCCAGCACCACCATGCCGTAGCTCGGGTCGCCAAGAAAGCGCCGGGCCTGCGCCCAGGCTTCCTTGGCCTTGGCAATGTCGCGTTCGCGGTCCTGGGTCTCCCAGGTATAGCCTTCGCCCATCGCATGGAAGCTGACTTCGTCGGGAAAGCGGCGCAGGAATTTTTCCTCGCCGGTCGACATGGCGCCCTTGATGAACTGGACCACGCCCACCTTCATGCCGTGCCCCAGGGCGCGCGCCACCATTCCGAAGGCGCTCGAGCTCTTGCCCTTGCCGTTGCCGGTATTGACGATGAGGATGCCGATTTCCTTGTCTGCCGCCGCGATTTTTGCGTCGATGACGGCCTTCTTGCGCGCCATGCGCAGGCGGTGGCGCTCGTTGAGCACCAGGGCGTCATCGCGATGCGTTTCGCTGTGGCTCGTGTCGTTCATGTCGTTCATGCCCTCGCCTCATGGGGAAGGAAAATGCGGCGGCCGCCGTGCTCGATCATGTCGATCGGGTGGCCGAGGTAGTCGCCCAGCAGCGCCGGCTGCATGGTCTGCTCGACCGGGCCGGCCTGCCAGCGGCCGTCGCCGTTCAACAGCAGCGCATGGGTGGAGATGCGGTAGGCCAGGTTCAGGTCGTGGCCGATCATGACCACGATCTTGCCCTGCTCGCGGCACAGCTTCGCCAGCAGACCCATGACGCTGACCTGGTGCGCCAGGTCGAGCGCATTGGCAGGCTCGTCGAGCAGGAGCAGCGCCGTGTCCTGGGCCAGCAGCGCGGCGATGGCCACGCGTTGGCGCTCGCCGCCGGACAGGGTGCGCACGTCGCGCACGGCCAGGTCCGCCACTTCCATCGCTGCGAGGGCGTCCATGGCGGCCTGGTGGTCGTCGCTTCCTTCCCAGTAGCGCCTGGCGTGGTAGGGGTGGCGCGCCGACAGCACGGTTTCGATCACGCTGTACGAGAAGGCATCGTGGCGCGACTGCGCCAGGAAAGCGCGCTCGCGCGCCAGTGCTTCCGGCGTCCAGTCCTGTAACGCGCGCCCGCCCACCAGCACGGCGCCGCCGTCCGGCCGGCGCAAGCCGGCGAGCGTGCGCAGCAGCGTGCTCTTGCCGGCGCCGTTGCGGCCGATGATGCTCCAGCACTCGCCTGGGCGGGCGGCCCAGTCGAGATCACGCACCAGTACGCGGTGGCCGGCCTTGAGCATGAGGTGTTCGGTCCGGATCATCTTACCTCCGCAGCCTGTGCAGTTGATACAGGAAGACCGGCGCGCCGATCAGCGCGGTGATCGCGCCGACCGGCAACTGCTGCGGCGCGATGACGGTGCGCGCGAGCGTATCGCACAGCACCAGGAAGCTGCCGCCGGCCAGCACCGCCGCCGGAATCAACACGCGGTGGTCGGGACCGAAGGCGAAGCGGCAGGCATGCGGCACGATCAGGCCGACGAAGCCGACCGAGCCGGCGCTGGTCACGGCGCTGGCCGTCAACACGCCCGAGACCAAGAACAGCCCCTTGCGCAGGGAACCGACGCGCACGCCGAGCGTGGCGGCCGCCTCCGCATGCAGCGCCACCATGTTCATGGCACGCGCGCTGCGCAGGGCATACAGCAGGCCCGCACCCAGCACCAGCCAGGGTGCGAGGCGCAGCGGCGCGCCGGCGAGGTCGCCGATCATCCAGAAGATCATGCTGCGCAGCCGGCCTTCCGGCGCGATCGACAGCATCAGGGTGACCAGGGCCATGCAGGCCGACGACAGGATCACACCGGTCAGCAGCAGCATCGAGGCGCCGCCCTCTTGCGCCAGGCCGCCGCGCAGGTCGCGCCGGGCCAGCAGGTAGAGCAGCATCGACACGGCCACCGCACCGCCCAGCGCGGCCAGGTCGACCACGATGGCGGCGGCCATCAGGAGCAGCGCCAGCAGGGCGCCGACCGAGGCCCCGGCCGAGATGCCGAGCACGTAGGGATCGGCCAGCGGGTTGCGCAGCAGCGCCTGCATCATCACCCCCGCCAGTGCCAGCGCACCGCCGGTGACGAAGGCGGTCAGGGCGCGGCCGGCGCGCAGCTCGAGCAGCGAGGCCGCCAGCGATCCGCCGTCGGCGCCCGCGCCATTGGCCAGCTGGCCCAGGGCGTCCGGCATCTCGGCCAGCGGCACGGCGATCGAACCCGTCATGCCGGCGAACAGCAGGCTGGCGACGGCGCACAGCAGCAGTGCGCCGATGACCAGCATGGCGCGCCGGCGGTGGGCGTGGGCGGGGTGATGCATGGGTCTCCTTCTCGATGGCGGCCGGGTCAGCGGATGCCGTAGCGCAGGGCGGCGAACCAGCTGCGGCCGCCGGTGCCGTAGTAGCGCGCCAGTTCGTACTGCTTGTCCGTGACGTTGTCGAGGCGGACCAGCAGGGACAGGTCGCGCGTCATCCGCCAGCTAGTGTACAGGTTGAGCAGGCCGTAGCCGCCCAGGCGGTTCCGGTTTGCTGCATCGTCGAAGCGCTCGCCCGACAACAGCAGCTCGGCGCCGGCCGCGAGCGCGCCCCAGCCGGTGTCGGCGTTGAAGCTGGCATGTTTTGTCGCACGGCGCGCCAATTGCTTGCCGGTGGTCTCGTCGGTCGGGTCCTGCCAGTCCAGGCTGCCGCGCAGATCGATCTGGCCGACGCGGGCCTGGACCGCCACCGTGAGGCCTTCCAGCTGCGCTTCGTTGACGTTGTAGGCGCAGCTGCCGGTCCGGCCGGGGCAGGGCGTGCGCGAGACGATCATGTCGGTCAGGCGGTTGCGGAACCAGGTGGCGTCGAGCTGCATGCCGCCGGCGTCGTAGCGCAGGCCGGCTTCGACATTGCGGCCCTTCTCCGGACGGTTGCTTGCCAGGCCGTAGCCGGGGTAGTACAGCTCGTTGAAGGTCGGCGCGCGGAAGCTGGAGCCAATGCTGGCCGTGGTGCGCAAGCCATTGCCGAAATCGTAGCCGTAGCCGGCGGCGCCGGTGTTCTTGCCGCCGTAGCTCGAAGAACGGTCGTGGCGGGCGCTGGCGTCGAACAGGTGGGCGCCGCGCCTGGCCGCGTAGGCGGCCGCGTAGGCATTGGTGCTGCGGGTGCGCGACAGGGCGGCGGTGGAACTCGACGCGACTTTTTCTTCGCGGCGGCTCACCAGGACTTGCAGGGTGTCGGGGCCGAGCGCGATGCCGTTCTGCCAGGTCAGTTCGTCCTGCCTGGTATCGATCTGGCTGGCGCCGCTTGCCGCCGTGCTGGTGAAGCTGCCCAGCTTGTCCTCCGAGCGGGCGTATTGCAGGGTGCTGTGCCAATTCGGCGTGAACCGGGTTGTGGCGTGCAGCGCACGCGTATTCAAGTCCTGCTGGTTGTGGGCGTCATAAGCGGTGCTGCCGTTGTCGTATTGCGCACGCAGCTCGCTGTGCAGGAACTGCGCGCCGAGGTCGACACCGGGGATCGGTGAAAAGGAAAACTGGCCGTTGGCGTGGCGGCGGCGATAGCCGTCGTCATCGGGATTGAAGCCGAAGGCGCCCGGGCGCGTGGCCGAGAAACCGTCCGATTCCTCGTGCCCGGCGCTGAAGGCGTAGCGAAACACATTGGCTGCACCGTGCACGCTCGCGTCGAGCTGGCGCGTGGCATTGCTGCCGGCGCCGGCCGAAGCGCTGACGACCGGTGCGCCGTCGCCCTTGCGCGTGAAGATCTGGATCACGCCACCGATCGCATCCGCGCCATACAGTGTGCTGAGCGGTCCGTAGACGATCTCGATGCGTTCGATGGCCCCCAGCGGTACCGCGTTCAAGGCGGCGCCGCCGCTGCTGGACGAGCCGATGCGCACGCCGTCGAGCAGGACCACGACCTGGTTGCTGTTGGCGCCGCGCAGGAACACGCTGGTGGCGGCGCCGGCGCTGCCGTTGCGGGCGATCTCGATGCCGCGCTGGCGCTGCAGTACGTCGGCCACCGAACCGGCGCCCAGGCGCGCGATCTCTGCGGCGTGGATGACGGTGGTGTCGGCGATCACCTCGGCCGCGCGTTGCGGCATGTGGCTGGCGGTGACGAGCACCGTATCGGCGGTCTGGGCGAAGGAGGACGCGGCGAAGGCGAACGCGAACGGAATCGCGAGCGCCGGCGCGGCCGCTTGCCGTGTTACAGAAAAGTTCATGAAATGTTCACATCAAAGACAACCAGCCGACGTCCCCGTAGGCCAGATTGAACAGAAGCGCAGCTTGGGCGCGCTTCCACCTTTTGGCCGGTATCCGGGCTGGCAAGTGTGGCCGTCCGACCTTCCCATGCATTCGCACAGTGGTCATGGAAGACGGTTTGCCGCGCTTGTCATGCATCGAGCGCGGCACTTGCTTACCGTTGCGGGGGCAGCACACGTTGGCCTTGTTGAAGGGCTTCGTGTTTCCCGTTTAACTGCGGTCGTGAACACGACCGCGAGCACCAAAACGTCGCCATTATAAATTAGAAACCGCGGCGTGGCAGGGCAGCGTTGTCAGTCTCTCAGCTCGATAACTTCACCGTACGCGATGCGATGCGGGCTGGATGCGGCGCGCAGCGCGGCGGTTTCGACGCTGCCGCCCGCATGCAGGGCCGACAGCAGGCGCATGGTGCCGGCATGGCAGATGAGCAGGGCAGCGCCATAGCCGGTCCGGCGCAGATCCTCCCGAAATGCGGCTACCCGATGCGCCACCTCGCGCACGGTGTCGCCGCCACCGGGACGAAAGCCCAGCAGGTCGGCGGCCCAGGCCTCCACCTCGGCGCGCGGGATGGCATCCCATGGGCGCATCTCCCAGGCGCCGAAGTCCATCTCGGCCAGGCGGGCGTCCAGGCTGACGGGTGCGCCCAGTTCGCGCGCCAATGCGGCACAGCGTGCCAGCGGGCTCGCATGGACCGGCAGTGCGCCGGGCAGTCCGGCAGCGCGCAGGCTGGCCGCGACCTGCGCGAGCGCTTCCGCCGATGCCGGGACGTCGGTCTTGCCGTAGCAGATGCCCGCTGCGATATCCGGCTGCGGATGGCGGACCAGGATCAGTCGCATCGACTTACGCCAGTGCGCCGTCGCCGAGCGTGGCCAACACGGCGAGGTAGATGACGACTTCCGCCAGTTGCTGGACGGCGCCGAGGCAGTCGCCGGTATAGCCGCCGATGCGGCGGACGAACTTGCGGGCCAGCCACCAGGCAGCGGCGCTGCTTGCGGCCAGGGCTGCCAGCAGCGCCGGCAGGTCGAGGGCGCCGGCCGCGAGCAGGATGCCGGCCGCGAGCGCGACGCTGGCGCAGGCGATGCCGAATTCGCTTGTCGTCATGCGTTCGGCCAGCGGCTTGGCCTTGCCCTCGGCGCGCGCGTATTCCATGCGCCAGATCAGCGATGTCGCCGCCAGGCGCGACAGCGGATGGGCGAGCAGCAGCGCGCCGATGGCGCCGGCGGGCGGCAGCATCGCCAGCGTGACGCACTTCAGGCCGAGCATGCAGACGATGCCGATGGCGCCGTAGGCGCCTACGCGCGAGTCCTGCATGATCTCCAGTACCCGCTCGCGCGTCATGCCGCCGCCCATGCCATCGCAGGTGTCGGCAAAGCCGTCTTCATGGAAGGCGCCGGTGGCGTAGACGGTTGCCACGGTCGAGAGCACGGCCGCGACCGGCGCGGGAAAGAGCAGGGCGGCCGCGGCATACACGCCGGCGCCGAGCGCCCCCACCACCAGGCCAACCAGTGGAAAATAGCGCGAGGCGTGGTGCAGCCATTCCTGCTCGAAGCCGACCCAGCGCGGAATCGGCAGGCGCGTGAAAAACTGGACCGCGATGAAGAACAGGCGCAGCTGCTGCATCTTCTTATCGTTCCTGCTGCGCGTTGGTGCTGACCTGCGCCGAGGAGAAGGTCGCCATCTCGTTCAGGAAGTTGGCGGCCGCATGCAGCAGGGGCAGGGCCAGCGCGCTGCCGGTGCCTTCGCCCAGCCGCAGCCCCAGTTGCAGCAGCGGCTCGGCGTCGAGCGCCTCCAGCATCAGGCGGTGCCCGTTCTCGCTCGACGCGTGGGCGAACACGCAGTAATCGAGGATGGCCGGCTGCAGGCGGCTCGCTGCCAGCAGGGCGGAGGTGACGATGAAGCCGTCGATCAGCAGCACCTTGCGCAGCGCGGCCGCCTCCAGCATCGCTCCGGCCATCATGGCGATCTCGAATCCACCAAAGGTGGCCAGTACGTCGAGCGGATCGTCGATCCCGGCATGCTTGTCGACCGCCGCCGCGATGACCTGCAGCTTGCGCTGGAAGCCTTCGCCCGACAATCCCGTGCCGGCGCCGACGCACTGCGGCAGCGGCAGCCCGGTGAGCTTGTGCATGATGGCTGCGGCCGCAGTCGTATTACCGATGCCCATTTCGCCGAAGCCGACGACATTGCCGGGCAGGTCGCGCACCAGGGCGGCGCCATGTTCCAGTGCGCGCTCCAGTTCCAGGCGCGACATCGCGGCTTCGTTGGCGAAATTGCGGGTACCTCTGGCAAGCTTGCGGTCGAGCAGGCCCGGACGCGCGCCGAAGTCATGGTTGACGCCGGCGTCTACCACATGCAAGGCGCAGCCATTCTGGCGGGCGAATACATTAATGGCCGCGCCGTCGGCGAGGAAGTTCTCCACCATCTGCCACGTTACCTCTTGCGGATAGGCCGACACGCCTTCCGCGACCACGCCATGGTCCCCGGCGAAAACCAGGATGGCCGGCTCCGAGATACGAACCCGCGTCGAGCGCTGGATCATGCCCAATTGCGCCGCAAGGGATTCGAGGCGCCCAAGGCTGCCAAGCGGTTTCGTCTTGTTATTGATGGCGTCGCTCAGCACTTGCGACAGGGCCGTGTCGGCGGTCGGCGCAATGAGGGGAATTTGCATTGCCGGAAAGATAAGGTGGAAAAAACGCGACGATAGCACAGTAGCAGCCATTGTCAGTGGCCTCGGCCTTTGCTATAGTCTTGTTCCTCGACGCGAAACGCAGCTTCTACGGCAGCGGTAGCGAAAGAGACGAGGGGTTGACGAGTTAGGCGAAACATTGCATAATCTCACTTCTCTGCTGCTGACGAACACAACGCTTCGTAAGGTGCAGCAAGGTAGTACGGAATAAAGTTCTTTAACAATCAACAGTCGATAAGTGTGGGCGTTTGATGAAGGTGCAAGCTGGGTTCGCTCAGCTGCATACTTAAATTATCAAATGTTCACAAAAGTATTAAGCGTTGTCTCAGCAATGAGATAACGGTCAGTATCTTGAGTGAGCGAAATCGATCCAGTGGATCGATTTCGAAGCCGGTAGCAATACGGGTTTCGACAAACAGAGATTGAACTGAAGAGTTTGATCCTGGCTCAGATTGAACGCTGGCGGCATGCTTTACACATGCAAGTCGAACGGCAGCACGGGCTTCGGCCTGGTGGCGAGTGGCGAACGGGTGAGTAATACATCGGAACGTACCCAGAAGTGGGGGATAACGTAGCGAAAGTTACGCTAATACCGCATACGATCTACGGATGAAAGTGGGGGACCTTCGGGCCTCATGCTTTTGGAGCGGCCGATGTCTGATTAGCTAGTTGGTGGGGTAAAGGCTCACCAAGGCGACGATCAGTAGCTGGTCTGAGAGGACGACCAGCCACACTGGAACTGAGACACGGTCCAGACTCCTACGGGAGGCAGCAGTGGGGAATTTTGGACAATGGGCGCAAGCCTGATCCAGCAATGCCGCGTGAGTGAAGAAGGCCTTCGGGTTGTAAAGCTCTTTTGTCAGGGAAGAAACGGTGCGGACTAATATTCTGCGCTAATGACGGTACCTGAAGAATAAGCACCGGCTAACTACGTGCCAGCAGCCGCGGTAATACGTAGGGTGCAAGCGTTAATCGGAATTACTGGGCGTAAAGCGTGCGCAGGCGGTTTTGTAAGTCTGATGTGAAAGCCCCGGGCTCAACCTGGGAATTGCATTGGAGACTGCAAGGCTTGAATCTGGCAGAGGGGGGTAGAATTCCACGTGTAGCAGTGAAATGCGTAGAGATGTGGAGGAACACCGATGGCGAAGGCAGCCCCCTGGGTCAAGATTGACGCTCATGCACGAAAGCGTGGGGAGCAAACAGGATTAGATACCCTGGTAGTCCACGCCCTAAACGATGTCTACTAGTTGTCGGGTTTTAATTAACTTGGTAACGCAGCTAACGCGTGAAGTAGACCGCCTGGGGAGTACGGTCGCAAGATTAAAACTCAAAGGAATTGACGGGGACCCGCACAAGCGGTGGATGATGTGGATTAATTCGATGCAACGCGAAAAACCTTACCTACCCTTGACATGGAAGGAATCCTGAAGAGATTTAGGAGTGCCCGAAAGGGAACCTTCACACAGGTGCTGCATGGCTGTCGTCAGCTCGTGTCGTGAGATGTTGGGTTAAGTCCCGCAACGAGCGCAACCCTTGTCATTAGTTGCTACATTTAGTTGGGCACTCTAATGAGACTGCCGGTGACAAACCGGAGGAAGGTGGGGATGACGTCAAGTCCTCATGGCCCTTATGGGTAGGGCTTCACACGTCATACAATGGTACATACAGAGGGCCGCCAACCCGCGAGGGGGAGCTAATCCCAGAAAGTGTATCGTAGTCCGGATTGTAGTCTGCAACTCGACTACATGAAGTTGGAATCGCTAGTAATCGCGGATCAGCATGTCGCGGTGAATACGTTCCCGGGTCTTGTACACACCGCCCGTCACACCATGGGAGCGGGTTTTACCAGAAGTAGGTAGCTTAACCGCAAGGAGGGCGCTTACCACGGTAGGATTCGTGACTGGGGTGAAGTCGTAACAAGGTAGCCGTATCGGAAGGTGCGGCTGGATCACCTCCTTTCTAGAGTAGCACCAGGAGCTTGTCTCCATCATCAAGCGTCCACGCTTATCGGCTGTTAGTAAAGAGAACAACAGTGTATGTCGGGGCTGTAGCTCAGCTGGTTAGAGCACCGTGTTGATAACGCGGGGGTCGTTGGTTCGAGTCCAACCAGCCCTACCAAGTTATCGCAAGTAACGGGGGATTAGCTCAGCTGGGAGAGCACCTGCTTTGCAAGCAGGGGGTCGTCGGTTCGATCCCGTCATCCTCCACCATTACCTGGTTCTGAAAGTGCAAACGTAAGCAAGAAGATGCTTAGGTTTGGTCTTTTCGAGATCACTGTTTTTTCGTTCTTTAACAATCTGGAAGAAGTAAAGTTTTTTTAAGCGTGCATGTAAAAGTGCACACTTAGGGTAGTAATCAAGTATCAACAAACATGCAATTAAGCTGTACTCTTGATTTTCTATGACGATCCCTGTTGTCAGCAGGGGCCAACGTTATAGGGACAAGCGAATAAGTGCACATGGTGGATGCCTTGGCGATTACAGGCGATGAAGGACGTAGTAGCTTGCGATAAGCTGCGGGGAGTGAGCAAACACACTTTGATCCGCAGATTTCCGAATGGGGAAACCCGGCCTTATAGGTCATTGCATACTGAATACATAGGTATGCAAAGCGAACGCGGCGAACTGAAACATCTAAGTAGCTGCAGGAAAAGAAATCAACCGAGATTCCCAAAGTAGTGGCGAGCGAAATGGGATGAGCCTGTACGTGATAGTCGAACTGATAGCAGAGTCCTCTGGAAATAGGAACCATAGTGGGTGATAGTCCCGTATGCGAAATCAGATCGGTGGTACTAAGCGTACGACAAGTAGGGCGGGACACGAGAAATCCTGTCTGAACATGGGGGGACCATCCTCCAAGGCTAAATACTCGTAATCGACCGATAGTGAACCAGTACCGTGAGGGAAAGGCGAAAAGAACCCCGGGAGGGGAGTGAAATAGATCCTGAAACCGTGTGCATACAAACAGTCGGAGCCTCTTCGTGGGGTGACGGCGTACCTTTTGTATAATGGGTCAGCGACTTACATTCAGTGGCGAGGTTAACCGAATAGGGGAGCCGTAGAGAAATCGAGTCCGAACAGGGCGACAGTCGCTGGGTGTAGACCCGAAACCAGGTGATCTACCCATGGCCAGGATGAAGGTGCGGTAACACGCCCTGGAGGTCCGAACCCACTAATGTTGAAAAATTAGGGGATGAGCTGTGGGTAGGGGTGAAAGGCTAAACAAACCTGGAAATAGCTGGTTCTCTCCGAAAACTATTTAGGTAGTGCCTCAAGTATCACCATCGGGGGTAGAGCACTGTTATGGCTAGGGGCTCATTGCGAGTTACCAAACCATTGCAAACTCCGAATACCGATGAGTGCGAGCTTGGGAGACAGACGTCGGGTGCTAACGTCCGGCGTCAAGAGGGAAACAACCCAGACCGCCAGCTAAGGTCCCAAAGATTGGCTAAGTGGAAAACGAAGTGGGAAGGCTAAAACAGTCAGGATGTTGGCTTAGAAGCAGCCACCATTTAAAGAAAGCGTAATAGCTCACTGATCGAGTCGTCCTGCGCGGAAGATGTAACGGGGCTAAGCCAGTCACCGAAGCTGCGGATATCTAGCAATAGATATGGTAGGAGAGCGTTCTGTAAGCCTGCGAAGGTGTCTTGTGAAGGATGCTGGAGGTATCAGAAGTGCGAATGCTGACATGAGTAGCGATAATGCGGGTGAAAAGCCCGCACGCCGTAAGCCCAAGGTTTCCTGTTCAACGTTCATCGGAGCAGGGTGAGTCGGCCCCTAAGGCGAGGCAGAGATGCGTAGCTGATGGGAAGCAGGTTAATATTCCTGCACCGTCGTATGATGCGATGGGGGGACGGATCGCGGAAGGTTGTCTAGCTGTTGGAATAGCTAGTTTTTGACTCATAGAAGGCGCTTAGGCAAATCCGGGCGCGGAATTCAAGGGGTCGAGACGAGTGGCTTTATGCCGCGAAGCAATCGGAAGTGGTTCCAAGAAAAGCCTCTAAGCTTCAGTCATACGAGACCGTACCGCAAACCGACACAGGTGGGCGAGATGAGTATTCTAAGGCGCTTGAGAGAACTCGGGAGAAGGAACTCGGCAAATTGGTACCGTAACTTCGGGATAAGGTACGCCCCGGTAGCTTGACTGCTTTACTGCAGAAGGGTGAAAGGGTTGCAATAAACTGGTGGCTGCGACTGTTTAATAAAAACACAGCACTCTGCAAACACGAAAGTGGACGTATAGGGTGTGACGCCTGCCCGGTGCTGGAAGATTAAATGATGGGGTGCAAGCTCTTGATTGAAGTCCCAGTAAACGGCGGCCGTAACTATAACGGTCCTAAGGTAGCGAAATTCCTTGTCGGGTAAGTTCCGACCTGCACGAATGGCGTAACGATGGCCACACTGTCTCCTCCCGAGACTCAGCGAAGTTGAAATGTTTGTGATGATGCAATCTACCCGCGGCTAGACGGAAAGACCCCATGAACCTTTACTGTAGCTTTGCATTGGACTTTGAACCAATCTGTGTAGGATAGGTGGGAGGCTTTGAAACCGGGACGCCAGTTCCGGTGGAGCCAACCTTGAAATACCACCCTGGTTCGTTTGAGGTTCTAACCTTGGTCCGTTATCCGGATCGGGGACAGTGCATGGTAGGCAGTTTGACTGGGGCGGTCTCCTCCTAAAGTGTAACGGAGGAGTTCGAAGGTACGCTAGGTACGGTCGGACATCGTGCTAATAGTGCAATGGCATAAGCGTGCTTAACTGCGAGACCGACAAGTCGAGCAGGTACGAAAGTAGGACATAGTGATCCGGTGGTTCTGTATGGAAGGGCCATCGCTCAACGGATAAAAGGTACTCTGGGGATAACAGGCTGATTCCTCCCAAGAGTTCATATCGACGGGGGAGTTTGGCACCTCGATGTCGGCTCATCACATCCTGGGGCTGTAGCCGGTCCCAAGGGTATGGCTGTTCGCCATTTAAAGTGGTACGTGAGCTGGGTTTAAAACGTCGTGAGACAGTTTGGTCCCTATCTGCCGTGGGCGTTGGAAATTTGAAGGGGGCTGCTCCTAGTACGAGAGGACCGGAGTGGACGAACCTCTGGTGTACCGGTTGTCACGCCAGTGGCATTGCCGGGTAGCTAAGTTCGGAAGAGATAACCGCTGAAAGCATCTAAGCGGGAAACTTGCCTTGAGATGAGATTTCCCGGAGCCTTGAGCTCCTTGAAGGGTCGTTCGAGACCAGGACGTTGATAGGCTGGGTGTGGAAGTGCAGTAATGCATTAAGCTAACCAGTACTAATTGCCCGTACGGCTTGTCCCTATAACCTTGGTAGGATATAGAACAAGTCAGGAATACAGCTGCAGTTTGTTGATACTGCTACCCCAAGAACAAGAAAAACTACTTCTTCCAAGATTGGTGAAGTTTGACCATGTGGTCAAATTTCTAGACAAGTCAAAGCCTGATGACCATAGCGAGTCGGTCCCACCCCTTCCCATCCCGAACAGGACCGTGAAACGACTTTGCGCCGATGATAGTGCTGCAACCAGTGTGAAAGTAGGTTATCGTCAGGCTAGTTATATGAAAAAGCCCACCAGGTGATCCTGGTGGGCTTTTTTGCGTCGGTACGCAACACCCCAGCGCTTGGATCCGCACGGCGAATCCTTGCCCTGGTGGGGGTGTTTGCTTTGTGTGTAGCCTTCCGTCCAGGCCGACTGAGCGGACTTCGTGGCTTGGACGAACGGAGCCGCCGTGCCCGTCCGGCAGACGTCAAGTGCGGGGCGAAGCCCCGCCTGCTCAGGCGCCGGCGCTATCGTTCAGGTTCTTGCGCAGATCGACCAGCTGGTCGCGCAGGCTGGTGATCTCTTCCACCGAGCACTTGGTAGCGCACAGGATTTCCGGCATCAGCGCCGCCGCATCGTTTCGCAAGGCCTGGCCCTGCTCGGTGAGGCTGACAATCACCTGCCGCTCATCGGCGCGCGCCCGCGCCCGCCGCACCAGGCCCTGCGCTTCCATGCGTTTCAACAGTGGCGTCAAGGTGGCGGAATCCAGAAACAAGCGTTCTCCGATATCCGACACCGTCAGCTCGTCCTGCTCCCACAGGACCATCATCACCAGATATTGAGGATAAGTCAGCCCGAGCCTCGGCAGGAGACCGCGGTAGACACGCATCATCGCCAACGATGTCGAGTACAAGGCGAAGCACAACTGCTTGCCCAGCACAGGCGCAGCAGTGGGGGAAGGCATGGTGGTTTTCATCAATCCAATATAGATCGCACACGAGCTAATTGCAAGCTAGTGACCCAACAAAGGCCTGTGCTGAGTGGCCGAGTCGCTTCATGCAACATGCATAATGGGCTTCCGGAAGACGCTTTGCCACCGCTTTTTGTCGTTTCGTCGCATTCGATGCATCGCCCAGGGCACGGCGCACTACTATCGCAGGATCATAACCAGAAGGAATGGCCATGGATCAAGCAACTGTGCCGGCGGCCTGGACGCCGGTTGCGAACGACGAGCGTATCCAGTCACTGGATGTGGTGCGCGGCTTCGCCCTCATCGGCATCCTCATGATGAATGTCGAGTTTTTCAACCGGGCCACTGCCGCCCTCGGCTCGGGCCTGCAGAGGGGGCTGACCGGGGCAGACTTCTGGGTCAGCTACTTCGTCCAGTATTTTGTCACCGGAAAATTCTGGACTATTTTCTCCCTCCTGTTCGGCATGGGCTTCGCCGTCATGCTCACCAGGGCGGAGCGCGCCGGCCGCGGCTTCCTGGTTCCCTACATGCGACGCATCGCCGCGCTGGCCGTCTTCGGCGCCCTGCACCACATTTTCCTGTTCTCCGGCGATATCCTGTTCAGCTACGCGGTCGCGGCGACTGCGCTGCTGATCGTGCTGTATGGGCGGACCAAGTGGATACTGCTTGCGATCGCCTTGTGTGCCGGCGCAGGCTTTATCCCGGGAATGAACTGGATGTTCGGCCTGGCCGGCGGCCTTGCGTTCTCAGGTTTCGTTGCCTGGTGGCTGCGCGGCGAGCAGCGCATGAAGCGCCTCGGCAAGCTGCCGGTGATCGCGTTCATCATGATCCTGCTCGGCGTGAGTGGCCTCATCGGTGGCGCCGCGACCTGGTTCTTGCCTGGCACGCCGCCAGAGGCGCGCTTCGGCCTGCCGATGCTTGGCGCCGCACTCGTCACGCTCGGCTGCCTTTCCGCACGCTACCACGCCGACCGGCCCGCGCGTCCATGGCGGATCGGTGTCGGCATCTACTGCTTCATTTTCCTCATGATGACGGGTGCTGGCGCATCGATGTATTTCTTCCCCGAGAAGCCGCCCGTGGCCGCCACCAAGGAACAAGCCGAAAAGCGAAAGGAGCAGAATGCCGCGCGGGCCAAGAACCTCAAGGAGCGCGAAGAGCGCATCAAGACCGAAACCGCGACGCTCACGAAAGGAAGCTATGCCGACGTGATGAGCATGCGGGCCAGGGAGCTCCTCGAGAAGGCGCCCGGAGAGGTGGGCTTCGCGACGATCCTGACCGGTATGTTCCTGATCGGGACCTGGTTCGTCCGCTCGGGCGTCATGGAGAAGGCGCAGGCCCACCTGCCGCTGTTTCGCAAGCTGGCAATGTTCGGCCTGCCGATCGGCATCGGCATGGGCTTGCTCGGATCGGCCATCAGCATGCGAGCGGTGCCGGGTTCACGCGGCGCCGACGGCTTCCAGCTGGCCACGGGCCTGCAAATGCTGGGCAACCTGCCTGCCTCGCTCGGCTATGTCAGCCTGGTGATCCTGATGTTGTACAGCGCGTCACCACTGAACAAGGTGAGCCTGCTGGCACCGTTCGGCCGCATGGCCCTGACCAACTACCTGACCCAATCGCTGGTCGCATCCACCTTCTTCCTCGGCTACGGCCTGGGCAACTGGGGCATCTCGCGGGTCGACCAGATGCTGTTCGTGCTCGTGCTCGTGGCGGCGCAGATCGTGTTCAGCCATGCGTGGCTGTCGCGCTTCCGTTACGGCCCGGTGGAATGGCTGTGGCGTGCGGTCACCTATTGGCAGATTCCGCCGATGCGCATCGGGACCCCGGCCGTGCTGCCTGCGGTGGCGACGCCGGCGTGATGCGGCCGGTTCGGTTCGGCGCCGCTCAAGGTGGACGGACTGGAGCAGCCGGCCCGGATCCTGGTGGACCGCTGGGGCGTGCCCCATATCTACACGGCGAGCCAGGACGATGCGTTTTTCGTCCAGGGCTTCAATGCCGCGCGCGTCCGCCTGTTCCAGATCGACTTGTGGCGCCGCCGTGGGCTGGGGGAGCTGGCCTCGGTCTTCGGTCCTTCCTACGTGGAGCAGGACCGTGCGGCACGCCTGTTCCTGTACCGCGGCAGCATGGAGCCGGAATGGGCGGCCTACGGCAAGGATGCGCAGCGGACCAGTGCCCGCTTCGTCGCCGGCATCAACGCCTATATCGACCATATCGCGCGCAGGCCCGAACTGCTGCCCTTCGAGTTCCGCTGGCTCGGCTACCTCGGCAGGGTTGCGTTCGGGCTGATCATTTTCAGCGTCGACCAGGAAGACCTCTATGTCTAAGAAATCAACTCGAAGAATCCGCGGCAGTACCGCTACCGGAGCGGCTGGGAGAACTTCCGCGTGGAGCGCGAGAAGCTCGCGGTGCGCGGCGGCGCGACGCGGACGGTCGAACTGCGCTTCACCCGCCACGGACCGGTGATCTACCACGACCCCCGCAAGCGACGCGCGCTCGCGGTCCGTACCGCATGGACGGCGCCAGGCATGGCGCCGTACTTCGGCAGTATCGACTACATGAAGGCCCGGGATTTTACCCAGTTCCGCCGCGCCATGGAGCGCTGGGGCGCGCCGACCGAGAACCAGGTGTACGCCGACACGGCCGGGAATATCGGCTGGGTCGCCGGCGGCCTGGCGCCGGTGCGTTCCAACTGGGATGGCCTGATGCCGGTGCCGGGCGACGGCCGCTATGAATGGAAGGGCTTCCTCGACGGCGCGAAACTTCCGTATGTACTTGATCCGAAGCGGGGCTGGTTCGCGTCGGCGAACGAGATGAACCTGCCGGCGGGCTTTCCATACCGGGAGCACAAGCTCGGTTTCGAATGGCCCGACGATGCTCGCGCGCGGCGGATCGGAGGTCTTGTCGAAGACGCCCAGGGCGAGTATGGAAGACATGGAGCGCCTCCAGAACGACGTCGTATCGCTGAACGCGCGCCGGCTGCTGGCCCTGCTCAAGCCGCTGTCGTCGCACGACCGAAAGACCCTGGCGGCGCTGCGCCTGCTGTCGGCGTGGAACGGCGAGGAAAACGCCACGTCGGCTGCCGCGGCCTTGTACGAGGTATGGTGGTCGCGGCATCTTGGCCAGGCCTTCAAGGAGGCGGCGCTCATGCCAGCGGCGGCGCAAAGCTTCGAGGCGCCGCATGCGAGCGTCCTGCTCGAATCGCTCGAACACCCGGCGCGGCGCTTCGGCGCCGATGCGGTTCGCAAGCGTAACGCGGTCCTGCTTTCCAGCCTGGCGCACGCGTGGGCGGAGATGGAAGGATTGCAGGGCCCGGATCCGGCCCGCTGGCAGTAGGGCAAGCTCCACTTCAGCTACTTCATCCACCCGATGACGCCGATCCTCGACGCGGCGGCCCGGGGGCAGGTGAATGTCGGACCCTTGCCCCGCGGTGGCGGCGCCTATACGGTCAATGCGTCGAGCTACTACCCTGACAGCTTCTGGCAGGCCCACGGGTCATCGTTCCGCATGGTGCTCGACGTCGGCAACTGGGACAACTCCCGCGCAATCAATACGCCGGGCCAGTCTGGCGATCCGGCAAGTCCGCATTACCGCGACCTCGCACAGACTTGGGCCGAGGGTAGATACTTCCCACTCCTGTATTCGCACGACGCGGTGCAGAAAGCCGCGCGACAGCTCATCGAACTGGTGCCGGCCGACTGAAGACAAGGGCTTGCCAGCTGACCTGCGCTTTGCTATAGTTCGCATCCGCTTTGTTTTGAGCAGAAAAACGTTAACGTAATCAAATGCTTACGGTAGCAAGCTCAAGAGAAAATCAAAAAACGAAGCGAACGAGGGGTTGACGAGTTAAGCGAAACACTGCATAATCTCACTTCTCTGCTGCTGACGAACACAACGCTTCGTACGGTGCAGCAAGGTAGTACAGAACAAGGTTCTTTAACAATTAACAGTCGATAAGTGTGGGCGTTTGATGAAGGTGCCGGCTGGGTTCGCTCAGCCGCATACTTAAATTATCAAATGTTCACAAAAGTATTAAGCGTTGTCTCAGCAATGAGATGACGGTCAGTATCTTGAGTGAGCGACTCCGCAGCAATGCGGATGACTCGAAAGAGTCAACAAACAGAGATTGAACTGAAGAGTTTGATCCTGGCTCAGATTGAACGCTGGCGGCATGCTTTACACATGCAAGTCGAACGGCAGCACGGGCTTCGGCCTGGTGGCGAGTGGCGAACGGGTGAGTAATACATCGGAACGTACCCAGAAGTGGGGGATAACGTAGCGAAAGTTACGCTAATACCGCATACGATCTACGGATGAAAGTGGGGGACCTTCGGGCCTCATGCTTTTGGAGCGGCCGATGTCTGATTAGCTAGTTGGTGGGGTAAAGGCTCACCAAGGCGACGATCAGTAGCTGGTCTGAGAGGACGACCAGCCACACTGGAACTGAGACACGGTCCAGACTCCTACGGGAGGCAGCAGTGGGGAATTTTGGACAATGGGCGCAAGCCTGATCCAGCAATGCCGCGTGAGTGAAGAAGGCCTTCGGGTTGTAAAGCTCTTTTGTCAGGGAAGAAACGGTGCGGACTAATATTCTGCGCTAATGACGGTACCTGAAGAATAAGCACCGGCTAACTACGTGCCAGCAGCCGCGGTAATACGTAGGGTGCAAGCGTTAATCGGAATTACTGGGCGTAAAGCGTGCGCAGGCGGTTTTGTAAGTCTGATGTGAAAGCCCCGGGCTCAACCTGGGAATTGCATTGGAGACTGCAAGGCTTGAATCTGGCAGAGGGGGGTAGAATTCCACGTGTAGCAGTGAAATGCGTAGAGATGTGGAGGAACACCGATGGCGAAGGCAGCCCCCTGGGTCAAGATTGACGCTCATGCACGAAAGCGTGGGGAGCAAACAGGATTAGATACCCTGGTAGTCCACGCCCTAAACGATGTCTACTAGTTGTCGGGTTTTAATTAACTTGGTAACGCAGCTAACGCGTGAAGTAGACCGCCTGGGGAGTACGGTCGCAAGATTAAAACTCAAAGGAATTGACGGGGACCCGCACAAGCGGTGGATGATGTGGATTAATTCGATGCAACGCGAAAAACCTTACCTACCCTTGACATGGAAGGAATCCTGAAGAGATTTGGGAGTGCCCGAAAGGGAACCTTCACACAGGTGCTGCATGGCTGTCGTCAGCTCGTGTCGTGAGATGTTGGGTTAAGTCCCGCAACGAGCGCAACCCTTGTCATTAGTTGCTACATTTAGTTGGGCACTCTAATGAGACTGCCGGTGACAAACCGGAGGAAGGTGGGGATGACGTCAAGTCCTCATGGCCCTTATGGGTAGGGCTTCACACGTCATACAATGGTACATACAGAGGGCCGCCAACCCGCGAGGGGGAGCTAATCCCAGAAAGTGTATCGTAGTCCGGATTGTAGTCTGCAACTCGACTACATGAAGTTGGAATCGCTAGTAATCGCGGATCAGCATGTCGCGGTGAATACGTTCCCGGGTCTTGTACACACCGCCCGTCACACCATGGGAGCGGGTTTTACCAGAAGTAGGTAGCTTAACCGCAAGGAGGGCGCTTACCACGGTAGGATTCGTGACTGGGGTGAAGTCGTAACAAGGTAGCCGTATCGGAAGGTGCGGCTGGATCACCTCCTTTCTAGAGTAGCACCGGAGCTTGCCTCCACATCAAGCGTCCACGCTTATCGGCTGTTAGTAAAGAGAACAACAGTGTATGTCGGGGCTGTAGCTCAGCTGGTTAGAGCACCGTGTTGATAACGCGGGGGTCGTTGGTTCGAGTCCAACCAGCCCTACCAAGTTATCGCAAGTAACCGGGGGGATTAGCTCAGCTGGGAGAGCACCTGCTTTGCAAGCAGGGGGTCGTCGGTTCGATCCCGTCATCCTCCACCATTACCTGGTTCTGAAAGTGCAAACGTAAGCAAGAAGATGCTTAGGTTTGGTCTTTTCGAGATCACTGTTTTTTCGTTCTTTAACAATCTGGAAGAAGTAAAGTTTTTTTAAGCGTGCATGTAAAAGTGCACACTTAGGGTAGTAATCAAGTATCAACAAACATGCAATTAAGCTGTACTCTTGATTTTCTATGACGATCCCTGTTGTCAGCAGGGGCCAACGTTATAGGGACAAGCGAATAAGTGCACATGGTGGATGCCTTGGCGATTACAGGCGATGAAGGACGTAGTAGCTTGCGATAAGCTGCGGGGAGTGAGCAAACACACTTTGATCCGCAGATTTCCGAATGGGGAAACCCGGCCTTATAGGTCATTGCATACTGAATACATAGGTATGCAAAGCGAACGCGGCGAACTGAAACATCTAAGTAGCTGCAGGAAAAGAAATCAACCGAGATTCCCAAAGTAGTGGCGAGCGAAATGGGATGAGCCTGTACGTGATAGTCGAACTGATAGCAGAGTCCTCTGGAAATAGGAACCATAGTGGGTGATAGTCCCGTATGCGAAATCAGATCGGTGGTACTAAGCGTACGACAAGTAGGGCGGGACACGAGAAATCCTGTCTGAACATGGGGGGACCATCCTCCAAGGCTAAATACTCGTAATCGACCGATAGTGAACCAGTACCGTGAGGGAAAGGCGAAAAGAACCCCGGGAGGGGAGTGAAATAGATCCTGAAACCGTGTGCATACAAACAGTCGGAGCCTCTTCGTGGGGTGACGGCGTACCTTTTGTATAATGGGTCAGCGACTTACATTCAGTGGCGAGGTTAACCGAATAGGGGAGCCGTAGAGAAATCGAGTCCGAACAGGGCGACAGTCGCTGGGTGTAGACCCGAAACCAGGTGATCTACCCATGGCCAGGATGAAGGTGCGGTAACACGCCCTGGAGGTCCGAACCCACTAATGTTGAAAAATTAGGGGATGAGCTGTGGGTAGGGGTGAAAGGCTAAACAAACCTGGAAATAGCTGGTTCTCTCCGAAAACTATTTAGGTAGTGCCTCAAGTATCACCATCGGGGGTAGAGCACTGTTATGGCTAGGGGCTCATTGCGAGTTACCAAACCATTGCAAACTCCGAATACCGATGAGTGCGAGCTTGGGAGACAGACGTCGGGTGCTAACGTCCGGCGTCAAGAGGGAAACAACCCAGACCGCCAGCTAAGGTCCCAAAGATTGGCTAAGTGGAAAACGAAGTGGGAAGGCTAAAACAGTCAGGATGTTGGCTTAGAAGCAGCCACCATTTAAAGAAAGCGTAATAGCTCACTGATCGAGTCGTCCTGCGCGGAAGATGTAACGGGGCTAAGCCAGTCACCGAAGCTGCGGATATCTAGCAATAGATATGGTAGGAGAGCGTTCTGTAAGCCTGCGAAGGTGTCTTGTGAAGGATGCTGGAGGTATCAGAAGTGCGAATGCTGACATGAGTAGCGATAATGCGGGTGAAAAGCCCGCACGCCGTAAGCCCAAGGTTTCCTGTTCAACGTTCATCGGAGCAGGGTGAGTCGGCCCCTAAGGCGAGGCAGAGATGCGTAGCTGATGGGAAGCAGGTTAATATTCCTGCACCGTCGTATGATGCGATGGGGGGACGGATCGCGGAAGGTTGTCTAGCTGTTGGAATAGCTAGTTTTTGACTCATAGAAGGTGCTTAGGCAAATCCGGGCACGGAATTCAAGGGGTTGAGACGAGTGGCTTTATGCCGCGAAGCAATCGGAAGTGGTTCCAAGAAAAGCCTCTAAGCTTCAGTCATACGAGACCGTACCGCAAACCGACACAGGTGGGCGAGATGAGTATTCTAAGGCGCTTGAGAGAACTCGGGAGAAGGAACTCGGCAAATTGGTACCGTAACTTCGGGATAAGGTACGCCCCGGTAGCTTGACCACTTTACTGTGGAAGGGTGAAAGGGTTGCAATAAACTGGTGGCTGCGACTGTTTAATAAAAACACAGCACTCTGCAAACACGAAAGTGGACGTATAGGGTGTGACGCCTGCCCGGTGCTGGAAGATTAAATGATGGGGTGCAAGCTCTTGATTGAAGTCCCAGTAAACGGCGGCCGTAACTATAACGGTCCTAAGGTAGCGAAATTCCTTGTCGGGTAAGTTCCGACCTGCACGAATGGCGTAACGATGGCCACACTGTCTCCTCCCGAGACTCAGCGAAGTTGAAATGTTTGTGATGATGCAATCTACCCGCGGCTAGACGGAAAGACCCCATGAACCTTTACTGTAGCTTTGCATTGGACTTTGAACCAATCTGTGTAGGATAGGTGGGAGGCTTTGAAACCGGGACGCCAGTTCCGGTGGAGCCAACCTTGAAATACCACCCTGGTTCGTTTGAGGTTCTAACCTTGGTCCGTTATCCGGATCGGGGACAGTGCATGGTAGGCAGTTTGACTGGGGCGGTCTCCTCCTAAAGTGTAACGGAGGAGTTCGAAGGTACGCTAGGTACGGTCGGACATCGTGCTAATAGTGCAATGGCATAAGCGTGCTTAACTGCGAGACCGACAAGTCGAGCAGGTACGAAAGTAGGACATAGTGATCCGGTGGTTCTGTATGGAAGGGCCATCGCTCAACGGATAAAAGGTACTCTGGGGATAACAGGCTGATTCCTCCCAAGAGTTCATATCGACGGGGGAGTTTGGCACCTCGATGTCGGCTCATCACATCCTGGGGCTGTAGCCGGTCCCAAGGGTATGGCTGTTCGCCATTTAAAGTGGTACGTGAGCTGGGTTTAAAACGTCGTGAGACAGTTTGGTCCCTATCTGCCGTGGGCGTTGGAAATTTGAAGGGGGCTGCTCCTAGTACGAGAGGACCGGAGTGGACGAACCTCTGGTGTACCGGTTGTCACGCCAGTGGCATTGCCGGGTAGCTAAGTTCGGAAGAGATAACCGCTGAAAGCATCTAAGCGGGAAACTTGCCTTGAGATGAGATTTCCCGGAGCCTTGAGCTCCTTGAAGGGTCGTTCGAGACCAGGACGTTGATAGGCTGGGTGTGGAAGTGCAGTAATGCATTAAGCTAACCAGTACTAATTGCCCGTACGGCTTGTCCCTATAACCTTGGTAGGATATAGAACAAGTCAAGAAATACAGCTGCAGTTTGTTGATACTGCTACCCAAGAATAAAAAGAAACTTACTTCTTCCCGGATTGTGAGTTTTACCGATTGGTAAAACTCAGACAAGTCAAAGCCTGATGACCATAGCAAGTCGGTCCCACCCCTTCCCATCCCGAACAGGACCGTGAAACGACTTTGCGCCGATGATAGTGCTGCAACCAGTGTGAAAGTAGGTTATCGTCAGGCTAGTTATATGAAAGAGCCCACCAGGTGATCCTGGTGGGCTTTTTTGCGTCTTCAAGCAATACGCCAGCGCCCGGATGCGCACTGTGCATCTTTGCTCCAAAGCGTCGTTATGCATGTGCATCGCGCCGGTTTGCCTGGCACGCAAGGCTGCCGCCGCGCCAGCGGGAGGAGCGCAAAAAAAGCGGGGCTGACGCCCCGCTGGTAATTCGCATGAATCGCTTACACGCCCCAGAGCACGTCGGTATGCTGGTCGCGAGCCGAACGCAGCATTTCCAGCAAAGGATATGCTCGCGTCGGGAAGGTAACAAGCTCGATCGGCTCGTGATCGTTATCTTCGCTCTCGCCGTGGTGCGCATGCACGTCACGCTCGACCTGTTCGGAAACCTGGTGCTTCTTGCTTTCGTCGATCTCGCCCTCGAGCAAGGCCACCGCACGTGGCGCTTCTTCCGCGGTTATGACGCCGCGTTCGGTATCCTTGTGCAACAGATCCAGGATGCGCTTGGCGTGCTCCTGGTACATCAACACTTCAGGATAGGATTTACATTTGAATGTAATCAACATAGCTGTGCCCATTGATTGATTTGTTAGTGATTAAACGATAACACGACTTGCAATTGCTTTCATGTCGCGCACGCACTTATGGGCGCGAGCGGCGCAGGAACCAGGCAGCCGCGAACGCCACCAGCACCGCCGCGGCGGCGACCGCGGTGCCGGTCATGGCCTGGCTGGACCCGTCGGTTGCCAGGGATGCGAGGCCCCAGGCCAGTCCACCCCAGGACAGGCTGTTGACCACCTGGAGGATCTGGGTCAGGAAGTCGTTTTTTCCGCGCGTCGTGAAATCCCCGCGTGAGGCGGGGCGACCGCACCAGTGCGCGGTGAGGGCGGACGCGCAGACGGCGCCACCGACCGTGAAAGCGGCGGACAGGCCGATTGCCGGCATGCGCAGCACCAGCCAGGCCATCGGAATCAGCACGATCGCCAGTGGCGGCAGTATGGCCGCTGCAAGCTTGGCCATTCCGAGCGTGCGCCCGGGCGCCGGCGCGAGCCGCAGCAGGTCGGGGGCATCTTCGGCCGAGACCACGATCCACGCCAGCGATGCAGCCAGGGAGCTGCACAGCAGCGTCAGGGCGACCGCCAGCATGGGCAGCTGGGCTTCGCTGCGCTGGAAGATGACGAAGCACAGCGGCAGCAGATAGATCAGCTGCAGCGCCACTTGCGAGATCAGGTGCGGATCGCGCAGGATCAGCCGCCATTCCTTCGCCAGGACGCTGGCAAACAGGCTGCGTCCGAAGCGATAGCGCACCCCGCCGGCCGGCCGGCGCGACGCCTTGTTCGAGGACGCGGCCTGTTGCAGCCCGTGGACGAAGAAGTGGTGCGTCCGCGCCGCCGTGAAGACGAAGGCCGCCAGCGCCAGCACGACCACCCCCAGTACCGGCAGCGGCTCGCCCAGCAGCGCGCGGCCCGGCCACCACAGGGCGCTGCCCGCGCCAAGCGGCCCGTTCGACTCGAAGGCCTGGGCAAAGGCCGCCGCGGCGCGCGCTTTCATCGAGGCCCCAAACTGCATGAACAGCTGCGACAGGATGAAGAGCAGCGCACCCGCCAGCGCGCCGATTACCTGTGCGACGACGCGCGTACGGCGCGCCCCAAGCACCCGCACCAGGCCGAGTGTCATCAGCATCGCGGCACAGGCGATGACGGTGGCGATGCCGAGCAGGACCGGATACACCGCGAGCCAGCGACCGTGGCCGAGCACCGCGCCGGCATGCGCGAAGGGCGCCAGGAAAAACAGGTACAGCGCGGCGGTGCCGGCGGCAACCGTGGCCAGGCGCACCGTGAAGATGCTGTGCGAGGGAAGGGGCGACGACAGCAGCAGGTCGAGGTCCCCGCGCTCGAACAGCACGCGTACGCTCGCATGCAGTGCGCTCGACAGCATGAAGGTCATCACGCCGGAGAGCAGTGCAGTCACCGCCACCAGCACCCGCGGGTCGGCGGCGTCGATGCCGGCCGTGCGCGCGACCACGAAGAACGCGAGGACGTGCAAGCCCAGCCACGCCAGCGCCACACTTGCCAGCGTGGCCCGGCCGGGGCGCCGCGCCGGCTTGCCAGGCTTGCTGGAGCCGCTGCTGTACCACAGCAGCCGCAACTCGTGCCGGAGCAGCCAGCGGATGCTGCCCGCCGGGGCGCTCATGACCGCGCTCATGACCGCGCTGATCACCGGACCCTCATGCCTGCGCCGTCAACTGCAGGAACACCTCTTCGAGGCTCGCGCCGCTGGTGCGTTCGCGCAGCTCGGCCAGCGACCCCTCCGCGATCAGCCGGCCCTGGCGGATGATCCCGATACGTTGCGCCAGGCGTTCCGCCACTTCCAGGATGTGGGTGGTGAGGATGACGGTGCCGCCCTTGGCCACGTGCGACAGCAGCAGGTCCTTGACCTGGCGCGCCGCGGCGGCGTCGAGCCCGGTCAGCGGTTCGTCGAGGATCAGCAGTTCGGGATCGTGGATCAGCGCGCCCGCCAGCGCCAGCTTCTGCTTCATCCCGCGCGAAAAGCCTTCGGTGAGTTCGTGCGCATGCGGCGCCAGCTCCAGCCAGTCGAGCAGTTGGCGGGCGCGCGCCTCGGCGTCGCGCGCGTTCACGCCCCACAAGCCGGCCACGAACTCGAGGTACTCGGTGGGCTTGAGCTTTCCGTACAACATCGGGTCGTCGGGCAGGTAGGCCAGCCTGCGCTTGGCCTCGCGCGGCGACTGCGCCAGGTCGATGCCGAGCACCTCGATGCGGCCCGCATCCGGCGCCACCAGCCCGGTCACCATGCGCAGCGTGGTGGTCTTGCCCGCGCCGTTGGGACCGAGCAGCGCATACAGCTCGCCGCGGCGCACCTCCAGGTCGAGCCCCTCGACCGCCGGACGGCCGAAGGCCTTGGAAAGACCAATCGTCCGCAAGGCCAGGGCGGCGCCGTTCATCATTGCGGGGCGAAGGACGTCAGGAACTGCTCGGTTTGCTCGGGCGGCATGGCGCCGGGCTTGCCGACCACGATTACCTGGTACATGCGGGCGCCCTTGGCCACGAAACGCCCCACCAGGCGCACCGGACCGCTGTTGCCCTTGCCGACCGCGTCCACGTCGAGCCTTGCGCCGGCGGGGGCCGTGCTATTGTCGGCGCTGTCGCTCGCCCCGATGTTGCGCAGCAGGGCCTGGCGCATCGCGGGCAGGGTGGCCTGGGCCAGCGTCGCATCCGGCGCCATCGCGGTACCGACAGCGAAGGTCGTGCCCTGTACCTCGGCCGCGGTCATCGTCATGTCGACCTGGATGCCGCCCAGGTTGATGGCGCGGGTGTGGGTCGAGGGCTTGGCGGGGAACAGCACACGAAAGCTGCCGTCGCCACTGGTGTAGTCGCGCCAGTTGTAAGTGGGCGAACAGCCCGCCAACATGGCGGCCGCTGCGAAAACGGGAAGTAGCTGTTTGATGTGCATGCCGTGATGGTAACAGGAGGCGCGCCCGAAAACACCATCCCGACAAGCAGTTGTCGATGCACCGCTCAGTGCTCGGGCAGGGCCCGCCGGTACTGGATCGCTTCCGCGATGTGTTCGGCCGAGACATGTTCGGCGCCGCCCAGGTCGGCCACCGTGCGCGCCACCTTGAGCACGCGATGATAGGCGCGCGCCGACCACTGCAGCTGCTGCATCGCGGCGCGCAGCAGGCGCTCGCCGGCGGTGTCCGGACGGCAGTAGCGGTCGATCTCGCGCGGCGCCAGGCGCTGGTTCGGCTTGCCCTGGCGCGCGCGCTGCAGCGCGTGGGCCTGGGCGACGCGCGCCGCGATCGCGGCACTGGTCTCGCCGTCGGCCTGGGCGCCGATGCTGTCCGGCGGCATCGCCGCCACCGTCAGCTGGATGTCGATGCGGTCGAGCAGGGGACCGGAGACGCGCCCCTGGTAGCGCTGCGCCGCATCCGGCGTGCAGCGGCACTTGCCGGACGCGTGGCCCAGCCAGCCGCAGGGGCAGGGATTCATGGCCGCGACCAGCTGGAAGCGGGCCGGAAAATCGGCCTGGTGCGCCGCGCGCGAGATGGTGATGTGCCCGGACTCGAGCGGTTCGCGCAAGACTTCAAGCACGCGGCGGTCGAATTCCGGGAGCTCGTCGAGGAACAGCACGCCGTGGTGGGCCAGCGAGACCTCGCCCGGACGGGGCAGGTTGCCGCCGCCGACCAGCGCCACACCGGAACTCGTATGGTGAGGACTGCGGAACGGCCGCCGGCGCCAGCGTTGCGGCGAGAAGCTGCCGGCGATCGACTGCACCGCCGCCGATTCCAGCGCTTCGTCGTCGCTCATCGGCGGCAGCAGGCCCGGAAAGCGCGAGGCCAGCATGCTCTTGCCCGCACCCGGCGGACCGATCAACAGCACCGAATGCGTGCCCGCCGCGGCCACTTCCAGTGCGCGCTTGGCCGTGTGCTGGCCCTTCACCTCGGCGAAGTCGGGATACTCGACGCCTGCCGTCAGGGCCTGGCCCTGGTGGCGCGCCAAACGCGTGTCGGCTGCGCCTTGGGCGAAGTGGGCGCATACCTCCAGCAGCGTGCCGGCAGGATAGATGGCAGCGTCGGTCACCAGCGCCGCCTCATCCGCGTTGGCCAGCGGCAGGATGAATGCGCGTGGTCCGCCATCGTCGTGCCGGTGCATGGCAAAAGCCATCGCCAGCGCCCCGCGGATCGGCCGCAGTTCGCCCGACAGCGACAGTTCGCCGGCGAATTCGTAGCGCCCCAGTTGCTCGCCGGGGATCTGTTGCGAGGCCGCCAGGATGCCGAGCGCGATCGCCAGGTCGAAGCGGCCGGATTCCTTCGGCAGGTCGGCCGGCGCCAGGTTGACCGTGATGCGGCGCGGCGGGATGGTGAAGCCGGAGTTCTGCAGCGCGGCGCGCACCCGGTCTTTTGCCTCGCGCACCTCGGCATCGGGCAGGCCGACGATGGTAAAGGCGGGCAGGCCGTTGGCCAGGTGGACTTCGACGCTGACAGTGGGTGCTTCCATGCCGGCGAGCGCGCGGCTGCGTAATACGGCGAGACTCATGACATCCCTGGCAAATAGTGGACCGCCCGATAGTGCGCCGTCGCGCGAGCGCGTCATTGAGCGTTGCCAACCGTGCGCAGGACCGGCCCGATGACGGAAGCAATGACTGGAGGCGCGCGGGAAAACCGTGGCCCGCCATTTATGGCTGCTGGATGAAATTCGTTCCGGCATTGACTTCCAGTATGCCGCGATTCATTGTTGCGTTTCCAGGTAGGGAAGGCAATGGACCGTCATCGAAGCGCCCGCTGGCCGACGCAGGTCCAAAGCTTCATGGAGACATGCACGGTTTGTTACCGTCTTCTTTGTTTTTACACATACATAAATCAGGATTTAAAAACGTGAAAGTTCTCGTTGCGCTCATGATCAGTGCCGGCATCCTGTCGCCGGTTTTTGCTGCGGATAAGATTCGGCCTGCGCCACACCAGGCCGGCTCCGCCATCAACAAGGCGCCTGCCAGGATCGCTTCGGTCGAAGGCATTACCGAATACCGCCTGGCAAACGGCCTGCGTGTCCTGCTCTTTCCGGACGCCTCCAAGCCGACCCTGACGACCAATATGGTGTACATGGTCGGTTCTCGCCACGAGAACTACGGCGAGACCGGCATGGCGCACCTGCTGGAACACCTGCTGTTCAAGCCGACCGCCAATTTCGGTGTCAAGAAAGGCACCCGAAGCCCGGTTGAAGTGCTCAACGGACTCGGCGCCGACTTCAACGGCACCACCTGGTACGACCGCACCAATTACTACGCGACCTTCCCGGCGAACGAGGCCAACCTGGCCACCATGCTGTCGCTCGAAGCGGACCGCATGATCAACGCCCCGATTTCGCAGGACGACCTGTGGAACACCAAGACCAACAAGGGCGAGATGACGGTCGTGCGCAACGAGTTCGAGATCGGCGAGAGCAACCCGATCCGCGTCACGATCGAGCGCCTGCAGGCAATCGCCTTTGATTGGCACAACTATGGCAAGTCGACGATCGGCGCGCGATCCGACATCGAACAGGTGAATATCCCGCGCCTGCGTGCTTTCTACAAGAATTATTATCAGCCGGACAACGCGGTGCTGATCGTCGCCGGCCGCTTCGATGAAGCCAAGGTACTGGCGCAGGTCAACAGCGTGTTCGGAAAAATTCCGAAGCCGACGCGTGTGATCCAGCCAACCTACACGGTTGAGCCGGTGCAGGACGGCGAACGTTCCGTCACGGTGCGCCGCTCCGGTGGAACCCAGTATGTGGGCGCCGGCTACCATGTGGCGCCGAGCGGTCACCCGGATGCCGCTGCGCTTCAGGTACTGGGCCGCGTGCTGACCGACGCCCCATCGGGACGCCTGCACAAGGCCCTGGTGGAAAGCAAGTTGGCGACCAACGTGAATGTCATGGCGGTGAGCAACCTCGAGCCTGGCTACCGCATCTTCGGCGCGGTGGTGCCGAAGGGGCAGCCGCTGGCGCCTGTCCAGGAGACCCTGCTCAAGGTGCTGGAAGACCTGAAGTCCAATCCGGTCACCGAAGCGGAAGTGGCGCGCGCGCGCCAGGCCATCGCCAAGAACATCGAACTGGCGATGAACGACAGCGCCAGCCTGACGATCGGCCTGACCGAAGCGATGGCGGCGGGCGATTGGCGCCTGTTCTTCGTGAACCGCGACCAGGTCGAAAAGACCGACGCCAAAACCGTGCAGGCAGCAGCCGAGAAATACCTGAAAGCCTCGAATCGCACGCTCGGCCTGTTCGTCCCGACCGAGGCCGCGGACCGCACCGAGGTGCCGGGCATGATCGATATCGCCGCCGTGGTCAATGACTACAAGGGCCGGACAGTCGTGGCACAGGGAGAGGTGTTCGACCCGAGTCCCGCCAACATCGAATCGCGTACCCAGCGCTTCACACTGGCCAATGGTCTGAAAGGCGCACTGCTGCCGAAGAAAACCAAGGGCGGCCTCGTCAGCACGACGATGCGCCTGCGCTTCGGTACCGAGGAAGCACTGCGCAACAAGGCGACCATCGGCAGCTTCACGGCAGGCCTGCTGACCTACGGCACCCAGGAGAAGTCGCGCCAGCAGCTCAAGGACACGTTCGACAAGCTCAAGGCCCAGGTCCGCGTTGCCGGCGGCGCCGAAGGCGTCACCGTGTCGGTCACCACCACGCGCGACAACCTGCCTGCGGTCATGGACCTGGTGGCCGAGGTGCTCAGGAAGCCGGCCTTCGCGTCGACCGAATTCGGCGAATTCCAGCGCGCGAACATCAACGCAACCGAGCAGGCGATTCCGGAACCGAATCCGCAGGCCAGCGTTGCGCTTTCGCGCTTGCTGGACACCACCCCGGAGGGCCACGTCAAGCATGCGATGACGCTCCAGGAGAAGCTCGCGTCGCAAAAAGCGACGACGGCCGACGAGGTGAAGGCCTTCCACGGCGCCTTCTACGGCGCGGATAACGCCACCTTCGCGGCGGTTGGCGACTTCGATCCGGCAGCGCTCAAGGCGCAGCTCGAACGCCTGTACGGCACCTGGAACTCGCAGCAGAAATACGTGCGCGTGCCAAGCACTGTGAAGCCTGTCGCGGGCCAGAAGCTGGCGCTCGAAACCCCGGACAAGGCCAGCAGCCTCTTGCTGGCAGTGCATCCGGTACCGATGAAGGACGATGCGCAAGCCTATCCTGCGCTGGTCATGGCGAACTACATGCTGGGCGGCGGTGCGCTGCGTTCGCGCCTGGCCGACCGCATTCGCCAGAAGGAAGGCCTGTCATATGGCGTCGGCGCGCAGCTCAGCGTACCTTCGCGTGATCCCGCCGGGATCTGGATGGCGTACGCGATGAGCGCTCCGCAGAACACGGCGAAGGTGGAGTCCGTTCTGCGCGAAGAGCTCGAACGAGCGGTGAATGAGGGCTTCACCGAAGCCGAACTGGTCGAAGCGAAAAAGGGCTGGCTGCAGGGCGAGGAAGTATCGCGCACCTCCGATGAGGCGCTTGCCGGCGCCTTGTCCGAATACCTGTCGCTGGAGCGCACCATGGCGTTCGATGGCAAGGTCGAGGACCAGGTGCGCAAGCTGACGCTCGCGCAGGTCAACACCGCCATGCGTGAGTTCATCAAGCCAGCCGATGTCTCGTTTGTCACGGCAGGTGATTTCGCCAAGGCGGCGAAGAACGGCGGCAGCGTCAAGTAAAACAAGGCTGGTGCGTCTCATGAAAACGCCTGGTCGAGCCAGGCGTTTTTTTTAATGGTGCGCCCAGCATGGGCGCACTCCTGCGGGTGAAAGTCCTGCCGCGAGCTGACCACAGTGAGCGAAGTGAAGCGCAACTGCATGAGGGTAACCGAGTGTGGGAAGGAAGCGTGGATCGTAAATCATGAGCCGAGGAACACGAATCGCATAGAAGGCGTTGCCGATCAGGGCGAGCGGGCCATGAACCGCAAAGCTCTTGTGGTCAAGGAGAGGTGGCGTAGATGCGGCGGTTGTGTGATGAAGGAGTGCGGCCCTTACCTGGGGACGCCCCGCCTTGTGCCTGAAAGGGCGACGAAAAAAAAATCGGAGCGGGGTCTCAGCAGAGGTCATAGTAGTTGGAGGTAGCGCTGGGAAGGCTCGACTCCGCCGACGAAGGACCGAACGAGTAGGAGTGAATCCGATATGTCGATGCAGAAGGCACAGCGTCAGATGCCCGCAAACGCGGGGCGGGAAGCCGTAGGGCAAGGTGAAGCCATGCTCGATGCTTTCAGCGACGAAGCGTTCTGCCCGCGGCATGCAACCGGAGGCACGGGGTCAGCGTTGCTGCAAGCGGCGCTGACGACAGAGAACCTGCGGCGGGCGTTCAAGCGTGTGCGTGCCAACAAGGGAGCGGCTGGCGTGGATGGACTGGACATTGACCAGACCTCGCGTCTGCTGGCAACCGAGTGGCCTCACATACGAGAACAACTGTTGGCAGGGACGTACCGGCCCAGTCCGGTACGTCGGGTGACGATTCCGAAGCCCGACGGTGGCGAGCGCGAGCTTGGCATCCCGACGGTGACGGATCGGCTGATCCAGCAAGCACTATTACAGGTGGTGCAACCGATCCTTGATCCCACTTTCAGCGAGCATAGCTACGGCTTCCGACCGGGCAGGCGTGCGCAGGATGCGGTATTAGCCGCTCAGGCATACGTCCAGTCCGGGCTGAGAATCGTGGTGGACGTGGACCTGTCGAAGTTCTTCGACCGGGTCAACCATGACATCCTGATCGACCGCTTGAAGAAACGCATCGACGACGCTGGAGTGATCCGGCTGGTCCGTGCCTATCTGAACAGCGGCATCATGGAGCATGGTGTAGTACAGGAACGGAACGAAGGAACGCCGCAAGGCGGTCCATTGAGTCCGCTGCTTGCCAACGTCATGCTCGATGAAGTGGACAAGGAACTGGAACGGCGCGGCCATCGCTTTGCGCGCTACGCCGACGACGCGAACGTCTATGTTCGTAGCGTGCGTGCGGGCCAGCGGGTGATGAGGCTGCTGCGGCGCTGCTATGCCAGACTGCACCTCGTGGTCAACGAAGGCAAGAGCGCCGTGGCCAGCGTCTTTGGCCGCAAGTTCCTCGGCTACAGCCTGTGGGTGGGGCGTGGGGGCGAAGTCAAACGCAAGGTGGCGGAAAAGCCGTTGCAAGCGTTTAAACAACGCATCAGGGAGCTAACCCGCCGATCTGGTGGGCGTAGCATGCCGGATGTGGTGCAGGGACTTCGTTCCTATATGCTGGGTTGGAAAGGGTACTTCCAGTTGGCGCAAACCCCAAAGGTATGGCGCGGACTCGATGAATGGTTGCGGCACAGGCTGCGGGCTATCCAGCTCAAGCACTGGAAGCGCGGAAGCACCATGTATCGGGAGCTCCTTAAACTTGGGGCTTGGCCGTCGGCAGCGAGGCACGTAGCGGCGAACAGCCGCCGCTGGTGGCACAACAGCGATAGGTTACTCAAAACAGTGATGACTATCGGCTATTTCGACCGACTCGGTGTACCTCGCCTGTCTTGACCTCAACTACTCGAACCGCCCGGTGCGGACCCGCATGCCGGGTGGTGTGGCAGGGGAGCGGCCCTCAGGGCCGTCCCCTATGCCGATCGGGAAGGCCGTTGGCCAGTGGAAGCTCGCAGGCTCAGACGTCGCGCAGGGTCACGACCGGCATCGTCAGCACGCGCTTGTCCTTGAAGAACGCGATATCGAACAGGGCCGCGGCGCCGACCACCTCCTTGCCCAGCTGGCGCAGCAGGGCCGCTGCCGCTTCGATGGTGCCGCCGGTGGCGAGCACGTCGTCGACGATCAGCACGCGCTGGCCCTTGATGCGTTCCGGCTGGATCTCGATGGTGGCGCTGCCGTATTCGCGCTTGTAATCGATGCTGATCGACTCGCCGGGCAATTTGCCTGCCTTGCGCGCCATGGCGAAACCAACCTTGTGCTCCAGGGCAAGCGCGCCGGCGATCATGAAGCCGCGCGCGTCCATCGCAAGGATGAAGTCGAAGTGCAGTTCGTCGGTCTTCGCATGCAGGGTGTCGATGGCGATGCGCCAATGCTCGGGCTGGTCGAAGATGCAGCCGACGTCGATAAAATTGACGCCCGGTTCCGGGTAATCCTGGAAAAACTCCAGCGGAACGCTGTCGAAATCGTTCATATGAGGGATGTGCTCGTGTGGGGGATGCAAATGGTGTGTGAACCGCGATTATCGCCGGTCTGCGCCAAGGCCGCATTGGGCATGCCGGAATCGCGCCGTTCGTTGCCATATTTTGGCAACTGGCGACAGCATGCACGCCACGGAACGTTTCCGCATGTAGATTGGCTTCTCCTTCACCCGAACCAGGCCGATCATGCGCATCCCGCTGCCGCATCTCCTGAATCTCGCCTTGCATATCGGCGCCGGTGCCGCCGCGATCGGCCTGGGCCTGGCGCTGCTGGCGCAGGCCAAGGGCACGGCCGCTCATCGCAAGCAGGGCAGGACCTTTGTTTTACTCACCCTGGTCGTGTGCGCCACGGGCGCTATCGGCAGCGCGCTCTTTCGCTTCGTGCCGCTGTTCGCCATACTGACCGTGCTGGTCACTTACCAGTTGCTGAGCGGCTGGCATGTCGTCTATACACGCGCCGCCGGGCCAAACCGGGTTGACGCGCTGCTGGCGCTGTCCGCCGCGGCATGGGCAATCGGCCTGTTGCCGGTGCTGCTGTCGCCTGGCGGCATGGCCGGGGCTGCGCCGGCCGTCATCCCCGCCGCGCTCGGCGGGCTCGCCGTCCTGCTCGCCTACGACACGGCGCGCTGGTGCTTCCCGCGCCACTGGCACGCCAGGCTCTGGCGCTACGAGCACATCTACAAGCTGGTGGCCTCGCTGTTCGGAATGCTGTCGGCCGCCGTCGGCAACCTGGTCAGGGTCGGGCAGCCCTGGTCGCAGCTGCTGCCCTCGGTGCTGGGCATGATGGTCATCGTCATCTGCATCCGGCGCGATATCCGGGCCCGGGCCCGCCTGCGCGCTGCTTGATCGCCGCCCGACTAGAACAGCACCAGCGGATTCTTGGTCAGCGCCACCGCGACGATGTAGGCGAAGCACAGCAGGGCGCCGACAAAGGCCATTGCGCGCGCCTGGCGCGTGCGGCCGCGCTTGAGTGCGACGGCGCCGAGGACGATGTAGGCCACCAATGCGCTCACCTTGGCCGTCAGCCACGGCGACTGGCCCGGATACTGTAGGCTCCACACCGCCAGGCCGACCGCGCTGGCCAGCAGCAGGGTGTCGATGACGTGCGGGACGATCCTGACCCAGCGCTGCTGCAGGCGCGGCGAGGCGCGCAGCATCCAGATGCCGCGGACCAGGAACAGCAGGCCGCTCAGGGCGGCGAAAGTGATGTGCAGGTGCTTGAGGGCGATGTAGGGCATGGCGGGTCAGCTGAGTTGGCAACCCGCGCAGTATGCCTCAGCCGCACTCTCCGACATAGTGGCATTCGTCGCAGCGGGTGCAGCCGTCGACCTTGCGCAGCGCGCGCGCCCCGCATTCCGGGCACTTGGCGCCGCTGGCGGCGGGCAGGGCGGCGGACGCGAGGGGCGCCTGCGGCCCGGCTTCCTGGGCCATGCCGTCGCCGGCTTGCGCACGTCGCGACGCAAACCTGCGCGCCAGCTCCGGCACCGCCACCTGGTTGCCCCAGGCGTCGAGGAAGCCGCGCCGGATCAGCACGCGCTGCAGCATGAAGGCGATCGCCGCCACTTCCGAGTCGTGGTAGACCGGCACCTGCGTGCCGTCCTCGCGCGTGAGGAAGCCGCAGCGCACCGGGCCTTTTTCCCAGACCACGTCGCGCATGTCGGCCAGCGCCCGCGCGATCGGGCCGCCGGCGCGCGCCACCATCGACAGCAGGCGCATCGAGGCCGTGATCCACTGCTGGCCGCCGGTGCGCTGGTTCGAGGGCATGAAGAATTCGAAGGGCCGCTCGACGACGAGCTTGCGGCCTTCGTGGACGCCCTCGGCGCGGATGAAGCTCACGGTGAGATAGGCGGTCTTGCGGCCTTCCTGGGTCGAATACTCGATTTTCGAGGTCACCGATTCGAGCTCGCCCAGCGGACGGCGCTCGAAGCGCTTGCGCAGCGGATCGTCGTCGGGGCCGGCGTCGGGCAAAGTAGCCGGCAAGGCAGCGGGCAATGCAGCGGGCGATGCATCGGGCGCGGTGGACAGCACGCTGCCCAGCACCATGTTCGGCCGGTAGGTCGCCAGTCCTTTCAGGCCGGCCTGCCAGGCCTGGGTGTACAGGTCGCGGAAATCCTCGAACGGATAGTCGGCCGGCACGTTGACGGTCTTCGAGATCGCGGTGTCGATGAAGGGCTGCACCGCCTGCACCATGCGCAGGTGGTCGAGCGCGCGCATCTCGAGCGCGGTGACGAATGGCGGCGGCAGCTGGTCCGTGGCGTGGCCCATCCGGCGATACAGGCGCCAGGCATGGTCTTCCACATCGTAGCTGCGCATCGACCCGTCGGCCATGCGCTTCTTGCGTTGGTAGGTCCAGGAATAGGCTGGTTCGATGCCGTTCGAGGCATTGTCGGCGAAGGCCAGCGAGATGGTGCCGGTCGGCGCGATCGACAGCAGGTGCGAGTTGCGGATGCCGAACTTGCGGATCGCTTCGCGCAGCCAATCCGGCAGGCGTTGCACGAACTGGCCGTCCAGGTAGCGGTCGGCGTCGAACAGCGGGAACGGGCCTTTCTCGCAGGCCAGCGCGACCGAGGTGGCGTAGGCGGCGTCGCGCAGGGTCTCGGCGATGCGCGCGGCCATGGCGCGCCCGGCCTCGGAATCGTAGCGCAGGCCCAGCATGACCAGGGCGCTGCCCAGTCCCAGGAAGCCGAGGCCGATGCGGCGCTTGGCCGCGGACTCGGCGGCCTGCTGCGGCAGCGGCCATTCGGTCGCGTCCAGCACCAGGTCGAGCATGCGCACGCCGAGCGCGGCCACCTCGCACATGCGCTCGAAATCGAAGGAGGGCGCGGCGCCGAAGGGATCGATCACGAAGGCGGTGAGGTTGAGCGAGCCGAGGTCGCAGCAGCCATAATCCGGCAGCGGCTGCTCGCCGCAGGGATTGGTGGCGCGCAGTTCTTCGGCGTACCAGAGGTTGTTCTCCGCGTTCATGCGGTCGACGAACAGCACGCCCGGTTCGGCGTGGTCGTAGGTCGAGGCGATGATCTTGTCCCACAGGGCGCGGGCGCGTACCTGGCGGTAGACCCACAGGCCATCCTCGCGCCGGTAAGCGCCGGCCTCCTCGTCGCCCGGTTCGGCGCGGTGCACCAGCGCGAACGGGGCGTCGTCCTGCACCGCCTGCATGAAGGCGTCGGTGACGCCGACCGAGATGTTGAAGTTGGTGAGTCCGCCTTCGTCCTTGGCGGCGACGAAGCGCTCGATGTCGGGGTGGTCGATGCGCAGCACGCCCATCTGGGCGCCGCGCCGGGCGCCGGCCGACTCCACCGTGCGGCACGAGGCGTCGAACACTTCCATGTACGAGACCGGGCCCGAGGCCCGCGAGCGGGTGCCGTGGACCTTGCTGCCCATCGGGCGGATCGCGCTGAAGTCGTAGCCCACGCCGCCGCCGCGGCGCATGGTCTCGGCGGATTCGAGCAGGGCGGTATAGATGCCGGGAAGGCCGTCGTCGCTGCCGGAAATGGAATCGCCCACCGGCTGCACGAAGCAGTTGATCAGGGTGGCCTGCAGCCCCAGGCCGGCCGCCGAGTTGATGCGCCCGGCAGGCACGAAGCCGTGTTCCTGGGCCCACAGGAAGCGCGCTTCCATCTCGGCGCGATCCTCTTCTGGTTCGCGCGCCGCCAGCGCCCGCGCCACCCGCCGGCGCACATCGAGGATGCTGCTTTCCTCGCCCTTGGCGTACTTTTCGCGCAGGACGTCGAGCGAAACCTCTTGCGGCGCCGGCGCTGGCACCGGCGCGGCGCCGGACGGCTCGACGGCATTCATGGCGCGCTGCGCTCCTGCATGAATGCCGGCCGCATGTCAGTCCTTGTCGATGATGACGTGCGGCGCGGCCGGATCGGTGGCGCCGGGCAGCGGTTCGCTGGACGCGGCGCTTGCGGACGCCGCGGTGGCGGGGGCGGTCGTGGAGGCGCTGCTCGCCTGACCGGCGAGGCGCGCTTCCAGTTCCACCACGCGCAGTTCGAGCGCTTCGAGCTTGGCGCGAGTCTTGGCCAGCACCTGGGCCTGGATGTCGAACTCTTCGCGGGTGACCAGGTCGAGCTTGGAGAAGCCCTGGGTCATCATCGCCTTGACGTTGCGCTCGATGTCCTTGGCCGGGCCACTTTCCATTGCCTGGTTGATCTTGCCCTGGATGTCGTTGAAGAAGCTGTTCATGTCCATTTCCTTTCAGACGGATCGCACTGCACCACGACGGTGCGCGCTTATCCGCTTTGGTGCGCGGCGCAGCGGCGAATGGCCGTGCGCACGGGTTTCCCGGGTTATTCGAATCGCAAATGGGGCGGATGGCTGAGAAAACAAGCCGCTATCACCCACTCCACGCGTTTTTTGGGCTGGCACGCATCCTGCTAAAGAGTTGGCAGGCGTGTAGCAAACAAGATTGTAAACCGCAACAGCCCGGTCCCACGCCTGGCTTGTTGAATATAAGGGGAATGTCATGAAGTGCAACACCAATGCAGCAGTAGTCAGCCTGGCCCTCCTGGCCTTCTCGTCAATCCCTGCCTTTGCGCAGGACGCTGCCCATGGGGAAGCTGCTGAGCACCAGATCAGCTACAACGCCGCCATTACCAGCGACTACCGTTACCGCGGCCTGTCGCAAACCCGCCTGGACCCGGCGCTGCAGGGCGGCGTCGACTACGTGCACGGCCCGACCGGCCTGTACGTGGGCACCTGGCTGTCCACCATCAAGTGGACCAAGGATCTCGGCGGCGACGGCAACATCGAATGGGACGTCTACGGCGGCAAGCGCGGCCAGTTGAGCGAAAACCTCACGTATGACGTCGGCGGCCTGTACTACTGGTATCCGTCAAACCACCTGAGCCCCAGCGCCAACACCTTCGAACTGTACGCGCGCCTTGGCTTCGGTCCGGCCTACGTCAAGTATTCGCATTCGACCACCAACCTGTTCGGCACCGCCAACAGCAAGCGCAGCGGCTACCTGGACCTGGGCGCCGACATCGACCTCTACGAGGGCCTGGTCCTGAACCTGCACGCCGGGCGCCAGGAAGTGAACAACAACGGCGCGTTCTCGTACACCGACTACAAGCTCGGTCTGACCAAGGACCTGGGCATGGCCACCGTGTCGCTGGCCTGGATCAAGGGCAATACCACGGCCTACCTGAGCCCGGAAGGGAAAAACCTGGGCAAGTCGGCAGCCGTGCTGAGCCTGTCCAAAACTTTCTAAGAATAAAGAGGCATCACCATGAAAATGATTACCGCCATCATCAAACCCTTCAAGCTGGACGAAGTCCGGGAAGCGCTGTCGGAGATCAACGTACAGGGCATGACCGTGACCGAAGTCAAGGGCTTCGGCCGCCAGAAGGGCCACACCGAGCTGTACCGAGGCGCGGAGTACGTGGTCGATTTCCTCCCGAAGATCAAGATCGAGGCCGCCGTCGACGACGCCGTGGTCGACCAGGTCATCGACGCCATCTCGGGCGCGGCCCGCACCGGCAAGATCGGCGACGGCAAGATTTTCGTGGCCGACCTCAACCAGGTCATCCGTATCCGTACCGGCGAGACCGGCAACGACGCACTGTAAGGGGAACACTGATGAAGCATACCGTTACCAAAGTCCTGTCCGGCCTGGCCGCCGCCAGCCTGGCGCTGCCGGCGCTCGCCGCGCCCAGCATCAACAAGGGCGACACCGCGTGGATGTTCGTCGCCACGCTGCTGGTCATCATGATGGCGATCCCGGGCCTGGCCCTGTTCTACGGCGGCCTGGTGCGCGCCAAGAACATGCTGTCGGTGCTGATGCAGGTGTTCATGGTGTTCTCGCTGATCATCGTCCTGTGGTGCCTGTACGGCTATTCGCTGGCCTTCACCCAGGGCAATGCCTTCATCGGCGGCTTCGACCGCGCCTTCCTGAACGGCATCTACGATGCCGCGACCGGCAGCTTCAGCCAGGCCGCCACCTTCAGCAAGGAGACCATGATCCCCGAGTTCATCTTCGTCGCCTTCCAGGGCACCTTCGCCGCCATCACCTGCGGCCTGATCGTCGGCGCCTTCGCCGAGCGCGTGCGCTTCTCGGCGGTGCTGCTGTTCGTGGTGCTGTGGTTCACCTTCGGCTACCTGCCGGTGGCGCACATGGTCTGGTTCTGGGCCGGCCCCGACGCCATCCTTGATGCCGCCACCCTGGCCACCGTCACCGAGGGCGCCGGCTTCCTGTGGCAAAAAGGCGCGCTCGACTTTGCCGGCGGCACCGTGGTGCACATCAACGCGGCCGTGGCCGGCCTGGTCGGCGCCTACATGATCGGCAAGCGCATCGGCCTGGGCCGCGAATCGATGGCCCCGCACTCGCTGACCATGACCATGATCGGCGCCTCGCTGCTGTGGGTGGGCTGGTTCGGCTTCAACGCCGGCTCGGCGCTGGAAGCGGGCGACGTGGCGGCGCTGGCCTTCATCAACACCCTGCTGGCGACCGCCGCGGCGGCCGTGTCGTGGATGCTGGGCGAGTGGGTCGTCAAGGGCAAGCCTTCGCTGCTGGGCGCCGTCTCGGGCGCAGTGTCGGGCCTGGTGGCGATCACCCCGGGCTGCGGTTTCGTGGGGCCGATGGGCGCGCTGGTGATGGGCCTGCTGGCAGGCGTCATCTGCCTGTGGGGCGTGACCGGCCTGAAGCGCCTGCTGGGCGCCGACGACTCGCTCGACGTGTTCGGCGTGCACGGCGTGGGCGGCATCCTGGGCGCGCTGCTGACCGGCGTGTTCGCCGCGCCGCAACTGGGCGGGCAGGGCATCTGGGACTACATCGCCAACAAGGGCGCGCCGGACTACTCGATCGCCGGCCAGGTCTGGGTGCAGGCCCAGGCGGTCGGCATCACCATCGTGTGGTCGGCGCTGGTGGCCTTCCTCGCCTTCAAGCTGGTGGATGTGGTGATCGGACTGCGCGTGCCGGCGGACCAGGAACGCGAGGGGCTGGACATCACCAGCCACGGTGAGTCGGCCTACCACGCATAAACGCCCCCTGTTGCGGCAAACGGCGCCTTTGGCGCCGTTTTTGCGTTTATGGCAAGTATTCGGACTTTAAACAAGGATATTCGTCCATATATGAGGCTACCGATATAATTCGAATAAGCCACCACTAGGACGTCCACACCATGGTTCCGCACCTCGCCACCGCCCTGACCGGTCCCCTCCTGGACCTGGAGAAGAAAATCCTCGAAGCCACGCCCGCCATCGAGCGCTGGTTCCGCCTCGAGTGGCAGGAGCATACGCCGCCGTTCTACTGCTCGGTGGACCTGCGCAATGCCGGCTACAAGCTGGCCCCGGTCGACACCAACCTGTTCCCGGGCGGCTTCAACAACCTGTCCACCGAAATGCTGCCGCTGGCGGTGCAGGCCGCCATGGCCGCGATCGACAAGTACTGCCCGGATGCGCGCAACCTGCTCATGATTCCGGAAACGCACACGCGCAATCCGATGTATCTGCAGAACGTGGCGCGCCTGATGCAGATCTTCCGCCAGACCGGCCTGCACGTGCGCCTCGGCTCGCTGTCGCCGGAGGTCACCCAGCCGACGCCGCTGGCGCTGCCAGACGGCAACATGCTGGTGGTCGAGCCGCTGGTGCGCTCGTCCAACGGCCGCCGCGTCGGCCTGGCCGATTTCGATCCCTGCACCATCCTGCTGAACAATGATTTGTCGAGCGGGATTCCGGCTATCCTGGAAAACATCCACGAGCAGTCGCTGCTGCCGCCGCTGCACGCGGGCTGGGCGCTGCGTCGCAAGAGCAACCATTTCAAGGCCTTCGACGAAGTGGCCAAGAAGTTCGGCAAGCTGATCGACATCGATCCGTGGCTGGTCAATCCCTTGCACAGCAAGGTCGGCGAGATCGACCTGCAGCAGGACCTCGGCACCGAGCAATTGGCCGATGCGGTGTCGGCGCTGCTCTCGAAGATCAAGAAGAAGTACAAGGAATACGGCATGAAGGAGCAGAAGCCCTTCGTGATCGTCAAGCCGGACGCCGGCACCTATGGCATGGGCGTGATGACCGTGAAGGATGCCAGCGAGGTGCGCGACCTGAGCCGTGTCCAGCGCAACAAGATGACGGTCATCAAGGATGGCGTGGCGATCACCGACATGATCGTGCAGGAAGGCGTGCCGACCTTCGAATCGATCAATGACGCCGTGGCCGAGCCGGTGGTCTACATGATCGACCGCTACGTGGTGGGCGGCTTCTACCGCGTGCATGCCGAGCGCGGCATCGACCAGAACCTGAACGCGCCGGGCTCGCAGTACGTGCCGCTGGCCTTCGCCCAGCAGCATGCGATGCCGGACCTCAAGGCCAAGCCGGGCACGGCGGCGCCGAACCGGTTCTACGTGTACGGCGTGGTGGCGCGCCTGGGCCTGCTGGCCGCGTCGCTGGAACTCGAGCGCACCGATCCGAATCCGGAAGTGTATTGAGCCCTGGGCGCTGCAGCGGCGCTCAGGTGTCGGTGCCGACCGCGTCCCAGTCGTCTTCCTGCTCGTAGCGCGTCATCCAGTTCGCGGCATGGTGCCATTCCAGCACCATGCCCGGGTCGATGCCGGGAGGTGGCGCATGGCCGTTCAGCTGGGCATCGCGCACCGCCCAGTGCAGGCGGTAGAGGCGATCCGACCAGTCGAGGATCTCGGCCTTGCTGCGCAGGCGCAGCGCCTGGCGCAGCATGGTGGCCTCGCCCAGGTCGTGCGGGTAGAGCGGCAGCACGGCCTCGACGCTCGATGGATGCAGGGGCAGGGGCAGTTCGTCCACCAGGCCGCCGCACCAGGCCAGGAAGAACATGGCTTCGAGCCGCCACGAGAAACGCACGAGCTCGCGTTCGTCGGGCGTGTCCGTGAACAGGAAGGCCGCTTCGTCGGCCGACAGCCAGCTGCGCCGTTCGCCTACCGAAAAATAATCCTTGAAATAGGCATTCCGGCGCAGGGTGGCCCGGCCGACCACGCCCCACAAGGCCACCAGCCGGCGCCACAGCGCGTCTTCCGAACGCAGCCCGACGTCGGGTTCGTCTTCGATCATGGGCAGGAGCGGGTTGATGGGCACGCCGTGCTCCCGCAACCAGGATTCGCTTGCTGCCCTGCGTGCTTCCGGTGTCATGTCACTCTCCGCAAAAGGTTTGCAGGACAATAACATCAGCGCCGGACGGCGAGCGCGAGCCAGCACTCAAGCGCCTTTCTGCACCATGTACATGAAGTGCGAGCGCAGCGGCGGCGCCAGCGCGGTCAGGAGATCGGACAGCATCCAGGGCGCGCGCGCCAGCAGCCGGTGGATCGGCGGCGCCAGCATCAGCGTGCGGTAGCGGCTGCGCGCGCCGGGCCAGAAGGCGTCGAGCTCGGCGCGCGTGACCTTGCGCACGTTGGGGTTGCGTGGGTTGTCGTAACGAAAATCGAACACCAGCACCCAACCGCCCGGGCGCAGGGCGCGCCACATCTGGGCCGCCAGATCGCGCCGCAGTCCGGCATCGAGGATCGAGGAAAACACCGTCTGCGTCGTTACCAGGTCGAAGCCGCGCAGTCCCATGGTGTCGAGGGTGCCGAGGCGCCAGTTGACGCCGCCGGCGGTAAAGCGCTGGGCGTGATCGAGCCGGTCCTGCTGCAGTTCGGTGCCGGTGAGCCTGGCGGGGTCGGCGCCCCAATCGATCAGCTGGCGCAGGAAGCCGCCGGTGCCGCAGCCGACGTCGAGCACCCGCAGGCCGGACAGGTCGCCGCCCACCGACTCGGAGAGCAGGGCGGCAAAGGCGCGCGAGCGGGCCGCCACCTGCTGCAGGATTTCAGGACGGTGCCAGGCATAGCGATCGAGCGCCGCGCCGCCGTGCCAGCGCCGGTACACGTTCTTGATGCGGTCCTGTTCCGCCTGTTTGTCTGTGTGCGCATCCATGGGGCCATGGTCGCCCAGGGCACCGCAGCAAGGCTTGAGGCGGCTCATACCGCTCTGCTGTGCATGCACGAATGCAATGTGGAACGCGCGTCTTGCACCGGGAAGGTGCATTCCCGGCCGCCAAAGCAGGGCCCGTCCGCGAGGAATCGCGTTTCCGGCTAAAATCAGGGCATTCCCCGCACTGGATGCCTCATGAAAATCGCTTTCCTCGCCGACCCGCTTTCCACGTTCAAGATTTACAAGGATACGACTTTCGCGATGATGCGCGAAGCCGCCCGGCGTGGCCACGCCATCTACGCGTTCGAACAGCGCGACATGGTGCTCGAAGAGGGCGTGGTCACGGCCATCGTCACGCGCATCCATCTCACCGGCGAGCCCGATGCCTGGTACCGCGCCGACAAGCCGGAAAGCGTGCAGCTCTCGGTGTTCGACGCCGTCATCGAACGCAAGGACCCGCCGTTCGACATGGAATACGTGTACGGCACCTACCTGCTCGAGCTGGCCGAGCGCCAGGGCGCGCGCGTATTCAACCGCCCGGCCGCGATCCGCGACCACAACGAGAAGCTCACCATCGGCCAGTTCAGCCAGTACACTTCGCCGACCATGGTCAGTTCGGACCCGGCGCGCCTGCGCGCCTTCCACGAGAAGCACGGCGACGTGATCTTCAAGCCGCTGGACGGCATGGGCGGCGCCGGCATCTTCCGCGTCACGAACGACGGCATGAACCTGGGTTCGGTGATCGAATCGCTGACCGCCAACGGCAAGCACACCATCATGGCGCAGAAGTTCATCCCGGCCATCAAGCAGGGCGACAAGCGGGTGCTGGTCATCGACGGCAAGCCGGTGCCCTTCACGCTGGCCCGCATCCCGCAGGGGAACGAGGTGCGCGGCAACCTGGCTGCCGGCGGCCTGGGCGTGGCCCAGCCGATCACCGAACGCGAACGCGAGATCGCCGAGGCGCTCGGGCCGGTGCTGGCCGCGCGCGGCTTATTGCTGGTAGGATTGGATGTGATCGGCGATTTCCTGACCGAGGTGAACGTCACCAGCCCGACCTGCTTCCAGGAGATCGCCGACCAGACCGGATTCGACGTGGCCGCGATGTTCATCGACGCGGTCGAACTGAGAGCAAAAGAGACCCACTGACATGGTTGGCATCCTGCTGATGACTCACGCTCCGCTGGGCCAGGCATTCATCGCGGCGGTGGCGCACGTATTCCGTGGGCCCACCGAACGCTTCGAGGCGATCGACGTGACCGCCGACCAGGACCTGGCGCAGGTGAACTGCCTCGCCAAGGAAGCAATCGCACGCCTGGACGAGGGCGACGGCGTGCTGGTCATCACCGACATCAAGGGTGGCACGCCATCGAACTGCTGCAATTCGCTGGCCGATGCCGGCCATGTGGAAGTCATCGCCGGCATCAGCCTGCCGATGCTACTGCGTGCCATCACCTATCGCCGCGACACGCTCGACGTGGTGGTGGAAATGGCCCTGGCCGGCGCCCAGAACGGCGCGGTGCGGGTGGATAACCGGATCCGCGTCGGATCGGGCTGAGCGCACTGAACTGCACCGAACTCACGACACTTATTTTGGCCGCGGCATAGAACGAGACAAACAAGCGAGAACATGATTCAACAGGAACTAGAGATCATCAACAAGCTGGGCCTGCACGCCCGCGCCTCCGCCAAATTCACCCAGTTGGCCGCCAAATTCAAAAGCGACGTCTGGCTCACCCGCAACGGCCGCCGCATCAATGCCAAGTCGATCATGGGCGTCATGATGCTCGCCGCCGGCAAGGGCGCGAAAGTGCTGCTCGAGGCCGATGGCCCGGATGAAGAAGCCTGCATCGCGGCGCTGGCGGGCCTGATCAACGACAAGTTCGGCGAAGGCGAGTAATGCCGCGCGAAGCGGCAGCTCCCCGCCACACGGGACCCTCGATGGCATCGTTCACGCTCCACGGCATTCCGGTTTCGCGCGGCATCTCGATCGGCCGTGCGCACCTGCTCACGCCGGCCGCGCTCGACGTCAAGCACTACCTCGTTCCGGAAGAGCAAGTCGAGGCCGAGGTCGCGCGCCTGCAGCACGCCATCGCCGAAGTGCACCGCGGCCTGCAGGCCCTGTGGACCGAGCTGCCCAAGGACGCGCCGACCGAACTGGGCGCCTTCATCGACGTGCACGCGCTGATCCTGTCCGACCCCTTGATCTCGGAAGCGCCGCTCGACATCATCCGCACGCGACACTACAACGCCGAATGGGCGCTGGTGACCCAGATCGACGAGCTGTCGAGCCAGTTCGACGAGATCGAGGACGAGTACCTGCGCGAGCGCAAGCACGACATCCAGCAGGTCGCCGAGCGCGTGCTGAAAGTCCTGATGGGCACCGCGCTGGAGATCCCGCCACTGCTGGCGGGAGAGGACCACGCGCCCCCGCAGATGATCGTGGTGGCCCACGACATTTCGCCGGCCGACATGCTGGCCTTCCGCGACCGCGACGGCGCGACCCGCTCCTTCATCGGTTTCGTCACCGACGTCGGCGGCCAGAATTCGCACACCGCGATCGTCGCGCGCTCGCTCGACATTCCGGCGGTGGTCGGCATGAGCCAGGCCTCGCGCCTGGTCGAGCAGGACGACTGGGTGATCATCGACGGCGACGCCGGCGTGGTGATCTGCAACCCGAGCCAGCTGGTGCTGGAACAGTACCGCGCGCGCCAGGCCTCCCTGATCAAGGCGCGCAAGCGCCTGCTCAAGCTCAAGAAGACCCCGGCGGTGACCAGGGACGGCACCCCGGTCACGCTGCTGGCCAATATCGAGCTGCCGGAAGACTGCGCGGCGGCGCTCGATGCCGGCGCGATGGGCGTCGGCCTGTTCCGCTCGGAGTTCCTGTTCATGGGACGCAGCCATGGACTCGGCCACGCCTTGAGGATCCCGGGCGAGGACGAGCAGTTCGAGCAGTACCGCAAGGCGGTGGTGGCCATGAAGGGCCGCCCGGTCACCATCCGCACGCTCGACGTCGGCGCCGACAAGCCGCTCGATCCCACCGAGCACACCGCACTGAACCCGGCGCTGGGCCTGCGCGCGATCCGCTACTGCCTGGCCGAGCCGCAGCTGTTCCTGACCCAGCTGCGCGCGATCCTGCGCGCCTCGGCCTTCGGCAAGGTGCGGATCCTGATCCCGATGCTGGCGCACGCCTTCGAGATCGACCAGACGCTGTCCATGATCGAGCAGGCCAAGCAGCAGTTGCGCGAGGAGGGCGTCAAGTACGACCCGGCCGTGGAGGTCGGCGCCATGATCGAGATTCCGGCGGCCGCGCTGGCGCTGCCGATGTTCGTCAAGCGCATGCAGTTCCTGTCGATCGGGACCAATGACCTGATCCAGTACCTGCTGGCGATCGACCGCGTCGACTACGAAGTGGCGCACCTGTACAATCCGCTGCACCCGGCGGTGCTGGGGCTGATCGCCCAGACCATCGCCACCGCCCAGAAGGCCGGGCTGGACGTCGCCGTGTGCGGCGAGATGGCCGGCGACACCAAGCTCACCCGCCTGCTGCTCGGCATGGGCCTGCGCGAATTCTCGATGCACCCGGCCCAGCTGCTGTCGGTCAAGCAGGAAATCCTGAACAGCGACCTGGCGGCGATCACCACCCGCACCCGCCGCATCCTGCGCTCGATCGAGCCGGACGAGATCGCGACCGCAGTGGAGCAGCTGCAGACGCTCTAAGATTCACCCCATCAGAACTACGCGAATACCATCCATGGGATCGATTGGAACAGTCACACCACAGGCGATGCATTTCGCCGAGCCGCTGCGCCTGCAAAGCGGCGCCAGCATCGGCGACTACACGCTGGTGTATGAAACCTATGGCAGCCTCAACGCCGACAAGTCGAACGCGGTCCTGGTCTGCCATGCGCTGAACGCCTCGCACCACGTGGCCGGCACCTATGCCGACAAGCCCAAGAGCCAGGGCTGGTGGGACAACATGGTCGGCCCGGGCAAACCGGTCGATACCGACCGCTTCTTCGTGATCGGCGTGAACAACCTCGGCTCCTGCTTCGGCTCGACCGGCCCGATGCACACCAATCCGGCCACCGGCAAGCCCTATGGCGCGGCCTTCCCGCTGCTGACGGTGGAAGACTGGGTCGCGGCCCAGGCGCGCCTGGCCGACCGCCTCGGCATCGACTGTTTCGCCGCCGTGATGGGCGGCTCGCTGGGCGGCATGCAGGCGCTCTCGTGGAGCATCTTGTTCCCCGAGCGCCTGCGCCATTGCATCGTGATCGCGTCCACGCCCAAGCTGTCGGCCCAGAACATCGCCTTCAACGACGTCGCGCGCCAGGCCATCCTGACCGACCCGGACTACCACGGCGGCGACTTCTACGAGCACGGCGTGGTGCCGAAGAACGGCCTGAAGGTGGCGCGCATGGTCGGCCACATCACCTACCTGTCGAACGACGACATGGCGGAAAAGTTCGGCCGCAAGCTGCGCAACGCCGCCGAAAAGGACGACTACGCATTCGATTTCGGTATCGACTTCGAGATCGAGTCCTACCTGCGCTACCAGGGCGACAAGTTCTCGGAATACTTCGACGCCAACACTTACCTGTTGATCACCAAGGCGCTCGACTACTTCGATCCGGCGCGCGCCCATGGCGGCGACCTGACCAAGGCCCTGGAAAACACCCGGGCCCAGTTCCTGCTCGCCTCGTTCACCACCGACTGGCGCTTCTCGCCCGAGCGCAGCCGCGAGATCGTCGAGGCGCTGGTGTCCAACCGCCGCAAGGTGACCTACGCCGAGATCGACGCGCCGCACGGCCACGATGCCTTCCTGCTGGAAGACCCGCGCTACCTGGGCGTGGTGCGCGCCTACTACGACCGGATCGCGGCCGAGTTTTCCAATACGCTCGCAGGGGAGGCGGCATGAATTTCAAGGAACTGCATTCCCTGCGTCCCGACCTGGCCTTCATCGCCGACTGGGTGCGCGACGGCGCCCACGTGCTGGACGTCGGCTGCGGCGACGGCGCCATGCTGCGCTACCTGGAGCTGGGCAAGCAGTGCACCGGCTACGGCGTCGAAATCGCCGACGACAAGGTGCTGGAAAGCACCCGGCGCGGCATCAGCGTGATCCAGCACGACATGGAGCAGGGCCTGGACCTGTTCCGCGACAACACCTTCGACATGGTGCTGTGCCTGTCCTCGTTGCAGATGATGCAGCACGTCGAGGCGCGCCTGCGCGACATCGTGCGGGTCGGCCAGGAAGCGATCGTCTCCTTCCCCAACTTCGCCTACTGGCCGCACCGCGTGGCGCTGATCAAGGGCAGGATGCCGGTCTCGCGCACGCTGCCCTACCAGTGGTTCGACACGCCCAACGTGCGCTACGCCACCATCCACGACTTCAAGGACCTGGCCGAGAAGTGCGGGCTGGAAGTGCTGGAATACGTGGCGCTGGCCGAAGGAAGACCGGTGCGCTTCCTGCCCAACCTGCGCGGCAGCCTCGCGGTGTTTCGTCTGCGAAAGAAAGCGGGCGTTGTCGCCTGAGCTCGGTGCGCTTATGTTAGATGGTGGCTTGTCGAGCCCAGCGCAATCCGCGATGATCGGCGCTATTGTGTGTCCCTTTCCAGTTACTTTCTGTAGAGATAGTGCTGCTAAAAACAGCCTGTCGGTGACAAAATGACAAAACTTAAGCATTTGGCTGCCTGCCTGTCCCTGTTTGCCGCCGTCGGCGCCGCCGGGATGGGCCAGGCCGCGGCGCAGGATGACCGCAACACGACGGTCCAGGACGGTATTCGGGTCGAACCGTTATCGCGCGCCGGCCGCTTCATTCCCGAAGAACAGCTCAACGAGGCCGCTGCGCAGCAGTACACCGAGATGATGAGCCAGGCACAGCAGAAAGGCGTGCTGCTGCCACCTTCGCACCCCGAGGTGCAGCGCTTGCGCGCCATCGCCAAGCGCATCATTCCCTACGCTCCGCGCTGGAACCAGAAGGCCACCCAGTGGCAGTGGCAGGTCAACCTGATCGATTCGGCGGACATCAACGCCTTCTGCATGCCGGGCGGGCGGATCGGTTTCTTTACCGGCATCCTGAACACGCTGAAGTTGACCGACGACGAGGTCGCCGCGGTGATGGGGCACGAGATCGCCCATGCCTTGCGCGAGCACAGCCGCGAAAAGATCGCAAAGCAGATGGGAACTAGTGCTATTGCCCGCTTGGGCGGTGCCCTGGTCTCGGGGATCTTCGGGATCGATCCGGGGATTACCGGCACCGTCGCCAACTACGGCGCCCAGCTGATCGGCCTGAAGTTCTCGCGCGGCGACGAGCGCGAAGCCGACCTGGTGGGCCTGGACATCGCCGCCCGCGCCGGCTACGACCCGCGCGCCGGCATCGCCCTGTGGCGCAAGATGGCGGCGCTCGACAAGCGCGCCCCGATCGAGCTGCTCTCCACCCACCCGGGCGGCGAGAGCCGCATCGCCGACATGCAGGCGCACATGAACCAGCTGCTGCCGGTCTACGCACGCACCAAGGGCACCACCGTGTCCAAGCTGCCGCCCTACCAGACCAATGTCGCGCTGCGTTGACCGGCCGGCTTGATGGGCCGGTTTGATCGGCGTGTTCGATGACTAAGCGCAGGAAGGGCCACCAGGCCGAAGCCAACGCCCATGTGCCGCTGCCGACCCGCGACGGGGTCGCGCCCAGCTACCTCTGGCTGCTCGAAACCCGCGCCGGCGGCATGCTGCGCTTCCTGACGGAGCGCTTTCCCGACGTCTCAGAAGCGGCGTGGGCCAGCCGCCTGGCGCGCGGCGAGATCGTCGACGCGCAAGGCATGGCCCTGAGCGCCGATAGCCAGGTGCGCCAGGGCATGCGCATCTGGTACTACCGCGAGCTGGAGCATCCCGAGACGCCGATTCCGTTCCAGGAACAGGTGCTGCACATGGACGAGCACCTGCTGGTGGCCGACAAGCCGCACTTCCTGCCGACCATCCCGACCGGCCGCTTCCTGCACGAGACCCTGCTGGTGCGCCTGAGGAAACGGTTCGACTTGCCGCACCTGGTGCCGATCCACCGGCTCGACCGCGAGACCGCGGGCGTGGTGATCTTCTCGCACAACCCGGCCTCGCGCGGCGCCTACCAGTCGATGTTCCAGAAGCGGGTGGTGAACAAGGTGTACGAGGCGCTGGCGGGCGCGATCGAGGGCAGGGCATTCCCTTTTACCTACCGCAGCCGCATGCAGGATGCGGAGCAGTTCTTCGTGAGCGCCGAAGTGCCGGGCGAGCCGAATTCCGAGACCCTCATCGAGCTGATCGAGCGGCGCGGGGAGGTGGCGCATTACCGGCTGCATCCGCACACCGGCCGCAAGCACCAGCTGCGCCTGCACCTCTCGATGCTCGGCGCACCGATCCTGAACGACGCCTTCTATCCGGTGGCGCTGCCGTGCAAGGGCGACGACTTCAGCGCGCCGCTGCAGCTGCTGGCGCGCGCGATCGCTTTCGACGATCCGCTCAGCGGCCAGCCGCGCCGCTTCGACAGCGGCTTCCGGCTCGACTGGCCCGCATGATCCGCAAGCCCGGTAAAGACAGGTTGAACGATCAAAGGTCGTAATCGATGATTAAAGGCGCGTGGTCGCTGAAGCGCTCGTCCTTGTAAATCGAGACCGAGCTGGCGCGCGCCGCGATGCCGGGAGTGGCCACGTGGTAGTCGATGCGCCAGCCCACGTTCTTGGCATAGGCCTGGCCGCGGTTGCTCCACCAGGTGTAATCGGCGGCCTCCGGCGCCACCTTGCGGTGCACGTCCACCAGGCCGAGTTCGTCGAAGATGCGGGTCATCCAGGCGCGCTCTTCCGGCAGGAAGCCCGAGTTCTTCTGGTTGCTCTTCCAGTTCTTGAGGTCGATTTCCTTGTGGGCGATGTTCCAGTCGCCGCAGATCACGACTTCGCGGCCTTCGGCCTTCAGCTCGGCCAGGTGTGGCAGGAACACTTCCATGAAGCGGAACTTGGCCAGCTGGCGTTCCGGCGACGAGGAGCCCGACGGGCAGTAGACCGAGATCACGGTCAGCTTGCCGAAGTCGCAGCGCGTATAGCGGCCTTCGGCGTCGAATTCCATGCAGCCGAAACCGATGCGCTTGTTGTCGGGCGCCGTGCGGCTGTACACGCCGGTGCCCGAGTAGCCCTTCTTTTCGGCGTAGTGGAAGTGGCCGTGGTAGCCGTGCGGCGACAGGAATTCCTCGGTCATGTCGGCCTGTTGCGCCTTCAGTTCCTGCACGCAGATGTAGTCGGCGGACTGGGTGGCGAGCCAGTTGAAGAAGCCCTTCTTGTGGGCGGAACGGATCCCGTTCAGATTCGCGGAAATAATTCGTGGCATGGGAGTTCGATGAGAAGAGAGTCGGCGGCCGGCACGCGGCGCTGGGGCCGATAGTGTAGCGCGTTTTGATGCTCTTCGGAACGGACCCGGCCGGCGGTCGCCTGCCGGCCGGTTTACAATACCCGCTTTCGACCAACCAGATTCAGGAGAAGTACGTGAGCGACCTGCGCCAGGAATTTATTGCATTTTCGGTCAAGGCCGAGGTATTGAAGTTCGGACATTTCACGACCAAGGCGGGGCGCCAGTCGCCATATTTCTTCAACGCCGGCCTGTTCCACGACGGCGCGACGCTCGGCCAGCTGGCGCAGTTCTACGCGCAGACCCTGCTCGACTCCGGCGTCGAATTCGACATGCTGTTCGGCCCGGCCTACAAGGGCATTACGCTGGCCTCGGCGACCGCCGTGGCGCTGGCCGCCAAGGGCCGCAACACCTCCTTCGCCTACAACCGCAAGGAAGCCAAGGACCATGGCGAGGGCGGCACCATCGTCGGCGCCAAGCTGGCGGGCAAGGTCGTGATCATCGACGACGTGATCTCGGCCGGCACCTCGGTGCGCGAATCGGTCGACATGATCCGCGCCGCCGGCGCCGAACCGGCGGCCGTGCTGATCGCGCTCGACCGCATGGAGCGTTCGGGCAAGGACGGCGCGCTGTCGGAGCACTCGGCGGTGCAGCAGGTGTCGCAGGAATTCGGCATTCCGGTGATCTCGATCGCCAACCTGGACGACCTGTTCACCTATCTCTCGAACGAGGCTGGCGCCGACCTGGGCGCGCACAAGCAGGCCGTTGCGGCTTATCGCGAGCGTTACGGGGTGTGATGCGGCAGGCATGAAAAAACCGGAGCATGCTCCGGTTTTTTTATGCCGTACGGACCGCTCAGCCCGCCAGCTTCTTCTTCAGCAGTTCCGTCACCTGGGCCGGATTCGCCTTGCCCTTCGAGGCCTTCATGGTCTGGCCGATCAGGGCGTTGATCGCGGCTTCCTTGCCGGCGCGGTACTGCTCGACCGACTTGGCGTTGGCGGCCAGCACCTCGTCGACGATGGCTTCCAGCGCGCCCGTGTCCGAGATCTGCTTCAGGCCCTTCTGCTCGATGACGGTATCGGCCAGGTTGGCGTCATCCGATTTCGCTTCCCACATGGCGGCGAACACTTCCTTGCCGGCCTTGTTCGAGATGGTGCCATCCAGAATGCGCTTGAGCAGCAGAGCCAGCTGGGCGGCGCTCACCGGCGACGCGTCGAGCTCCACGCCTTCGCGGTTGAGGGTCGAGGCGACGTCGCCCATCATCCAGTTGGCGGCGGCCTTGGCGCTTTCCTTGCCGGCGGCGGCCACCACGGCCTCGTAATAGGTCGCCATCGCCTTCGAGGACGTCAGCACCAGGCTGTCGTATTCCGGCAGGCCGTACTCGCCGGTAAAGCGCGCGCGCAGGGCGCCCGGCAGTTCCGGCATGTCGGCTTTCACGCGCTCGATCCAGTCCTGGCCGATGACCAGCGGCGGCAAGTCCGGGTCCGGGAAGTAGCGGTAGTCCTGCGCGTCTTCCTTGGTGCGCATGGAGCGGGTTTCCTTCTTGTCCGGGTCCCACAGGCGGGTCGCCTGGATCACCTTGCCGCCGTCTTCGATCAGCTCGATCTGGCGCCGCACTTCGTAGTGGATCGCTTCTTCCATGAAGCGGAAGGAGTTCAGGTTCTTGATCTCGCAGCGGGTGCCGAATTCCTTCTGGCCGAGCGGGCGCACCGAGACGTTGACGTCGCAACGGAAGCTACCTTCCTGCATGTTGCCGTCGCAAACGCCCAGCCACACCACCAGCGAGTGCAGGGCCTTGGCATAGGCCACCGCCTCGGCCGCGCTGCGCATCTCCGGCTCGGACACGATCTCGAGCAGCGGCGTGCCGGCGCGGTTCAGGTCGATGCCGCTCATGCCGGCATAGTCCTCGTGCAGCGACTTGCCGGCGTCTTCTTCCAGGTGGGCGCGGGTCAGGTTGACGGTCTTCGTTTCCAGCTTGCCGTCCTTCTCGTAGGCGAAGCTGACGGTGCCGCCCTGGACCACCGGATCCTCGAACTGGCTGATCTGGTAGCCCTTCGGCAGGTCGGGGTAGAAGTAGTTCTTGCGCGCGAACACCGACTGCGGCGCGATTTTCGCGCCCACGGCCAGGCCGAAGCGGATCGCGCGCTCGACGGCGCCGCGGTTCAGCACCGGCAGCACGCCCGGCAGCGCCAGGTCGACCGGGCTGGCCTGGGTATTCGGCTCGGCGCCGAAGCGAATCGAGCTGCCGCTGAAGATTTTCGAGTTGGTCGTGAGCTGCACGTGGTTCTCAAGACCGATGACGACTTCCCATTGCATGATGTGTTCTCTTTTCTGTTCGCTGCGCCCGCCGTGTGTTGCTGTTGTTCTAGGCAGGAGCTGGTTGAACGCGTGGGCGGCACAGCCGCCCACCCTACGTGTTCGCGGGGATCAAACGCCTTCGGGGGCGCGGGTGTGCCAGTCGGTGACCTGCTGGTACTGGTGCGCGATGTTCAGCAGCTTGGCTTCGGCAAAATAGTTGCCGATGATCTGCAGGCCGACCGGACGCTTGGCGTTTTTTTCACCCTGGCCAAAACCGACCGGGATCGACATGCCCGGCAAACCGGCCAGGCTGGTCGACAGGGTGTAGATGTCGGCCAGGTAGTTGGCCACCGGGTCGTTCGACTTCGCACCCAGGTCCCAGGCCACGGTCGGGGCCACCGGGCCCATGATCACGTCGCACTTGTCGGCAAAGGCGGCCTGGAAGTCGTCGGCGATCAGGCGGCGGATCTTTTGCGCCTGCACGTAGTAGGCGTCATAGTAGCCGTGGCACAGCACGTAGGTGCCGACCATGATGCGGCGCTGGACCTCGCGCCCGAAGCCTTCGGCGCGGGTCTTGCGGTACATGTCTTGCAGATCCTTGTACTCGGCAGCGCGGTGGCCGTAGCGCACGCCGTCGAAGCGCGACAGGTTCGACGAGGCTTCGGCCGGGGCGATGATGTAGTAGGTCGGGATCGACAGCGCGGTCTTCGGCAGCGAAATCTCCACCAGGCTCGCGCCCAGTTTCACGAACTGGTCCAGCGCGGCGCGCACCGCCTGCTCGACGTCCGCCGCCAGGCCTTCGCCGAAGTACTCCTTCGGCACGCCGATGCGCAGGCCGGTCAGGGGCTGGTTCAGGTCGCGGGTATAGTCCTCGGGCACGTTGCCCTGTTCGACGGTGAGGCTGGTCGAGTCGCGTTCGTCGAAGCCGATCATGTCGTTGAGCAGCAGGGCGCAGTCCTCGGCGGTCTGGGCGATCGGGCCGCCCTGGTCCAGCGAGGAGGCAAACGCGATCATGCCGAAGCGCGAGACGCGGCCGTAGGTCGGCTTGATGCCGGTGACGCCGCAGAAGGCGGCCGGTTGGCGGATCGAGCCGCCGGTGTCGGTCGCGGTGGCGGCCGGCGCCAGGCGCGCGGCGATCGCGGCGGCCGAGCCGCCCGAGGAACCGCCCGGCACCGCCAGCGGGTCCCAGGGGTTCTTCACCGCGCCGAAGCTTGAATTCTCGCTGGCCGAGCCCATCGCGAATTCGTCGAGGTTGACCTTGCCCAGCGTGACCATGCCGGCGCGGTTGAAGCGCTCGACCACGGTGGCGTCGAACGGGCTTGCATAATTGGCCAGCATCTTCGAGCCGGCTGTGGTGCGCCAGCCACGGGTGACGAAAATATCCTTGTGCGCGATCGGCACCCCGGTCAGCGGGCCGGCGCTGCCGTCGGCGATGCGGGCGTCGGCGCTTGCCGCCTGCGCCAGCGTGCGCTCGCGGTCCACGTGCAGGAAGGCGTTATGGCCGCTGGCGTCGATGCGGTCGAGATAGTGGCTGGCCAGTTCGACGCTCGAGACCTGCTTCGATTGCAGGAGCGCGGACAGCTCTTTGATGGTCTTGTTGTGCATGTGCGTGTCGATTCTTGAAAACGTTGGCGTGCGGTGGCGCGACTTCGGGCGCGCTTACTCGATGACCTTCGGCACCAGGTACAGGCCGTCCTGGGCCTTCGGCGCCGGCGCCTGGTAATCCTCGCGGCGGTTCTCTTCGGTCACGACGTCGTCGCGCAGGCGCAGCGGCAGCGCCATGATGCTGGCCAGCGGCTGCGACAGGGGCGCAACGCCGGTCGTGTCCACCGCCTGCATCTGCTCGGCCAGTGCGAAGATGCCGTTCAACTCGGCCAACGCGGTTTGCGCGTGGGCTTCATCCATTTCGAGCTGGGCCAGGTTGGCGATGCGTTTTACGTCTGAAAGTGTCAGGGACATGGCAAAGAGCGCGGCTTGGCGCCGCGTGCAAAATGTGGTTGGGCTAATAACGAATGTTGGCAAGCGGTCAGCGAACGGCGCGCTACGTCCGATAAAACCTTGGAAACACCGTCGATCTCGCTGTGGAAATGGGGTCGAAAACCCCCCGTATTCAGCATTTAATCAACAAATTATAAGGTAGAATGGCGGGCTAATGCGCTGTCGGGCTGAAAGGGCGCCCGCCGCAGGAAAAGACCGCGCCGCACAGGCTCCAGCCGGGCGGGCGCGGCGAGAACAATCCCGATCACTATTGACGCGCGCCCCGACGCGCAATCAGGACACACATGTTTGGTTTTTTACGCAGCTACTTCTCGAATGACCTGGCGATCGACCTCGGCACCGCCAACACCTTGATTTATGTGCGCGGCCTGGGCATCGTCCTCGACGAGCCCTCGGTGGTCGCGATCCGCCAGGAAGGCGGCCCGAACGGCAAGAAGACGATCCAGGCAGTCGGCAAGGAAGCCAAGCAGATGCTGGGCAAGGTACCGGGCAACATCGAAGCCATTCGTCCGATGAAGGACGGCGTGATCGCCGACTTCACCGTCACCGAGCAGATGCTCAAGCAATTCATCCGCATGGTGCACGACTCGAAGTTCTTCCGTCCGTCGCCGCGCATCATCATCTGCGTGCCCTGCGGTTCGACCCAGGTCGAGCGCCGCGCGATCCGCGAATCGGCGCTGGGAGCGGGGGCCTCGCAGGTCTACCTGATCGAAGAGCCGATGGCGGCCGCGATCGGCGCCGGCCTGCCGGTCTCGGACGCGACCGGCTCGATGGTGGTCGACATCGGCGGCGGCACCACCGAGGTGGGCATCATCTCGCTGGGCGGCATGGTCTACAAGGGCTCGGTGCGCGTCGGCGGCGACAAGTTCGACGAAGCCATCGTCAACTACATCCGCCGCAACTACGGCATGCTGATCGGCGAACAGACCGCCGAAGCGATCAAGAAAGCCATCGGCTCGGCCTTCCCGGGTTCGGAAGTCAAGGAAATGGAAGTCAAGGGCCGCAATTTGTCCGAAGGTATTCCGCGCTCGTTCACCATCTCGAGCAACGAGATCCTGGAAGCCCTGACCGACCCGCTGAACCAGATCGTCTCGGCCGTGAAGAACGCGCTGGAGCAGGCTCCGCCGGAACTCGGCGCCGACATCGCCGAGAAGGGCATGATGCTGACCGGCGGCGGCGCGCTGCTGCGCGACCTGGACCGCCTGCTGATGGAAGAGACCGGCCTGCCGGTGCTGGTGGCCGAAGACCCGCTGACCTGCGTGGTGCGCGGTTCGGGCATGGCGCTCGAGCGCATGGACAAGCTGGGCTCGATCTTCTCGTACGAATAAAAAACGATCAACATCGGTGGTGCAGCCGATATCAAGGCGGGCAGGGCGTGCGGCATGTCGCGCGCGTCTGCCCGCCTTGACGTTGGCACGCCGCGCAGTCTAGACAGGACGCCAACCAGGACATGGAATACAGTCCTCCGCCGCTTTTCAAACAGGGAGCCCCGGCACGGGTCAAGGCGATCGTCTTCGCCCTGATTTCGGTGCTGCTGCTGGTCGTCGACGCGCGCTACCACACCCTCGGTTCGGTGCGCCAGGTGGCCGCCACCGTCCTGTACCCCCTGCAGATGGCCGCCCTGCTGCCGCGCGAAGCGCTCGGCAACATGGCCGGCTACTTCTCGTCGATCTCCACCCTGCAGAAGGAAGTCCGCGATCTCAAGACCCAGCAGCTGGCGCAGGCCAGGATCCTGCAGCAGGCGCAGCTCCAGATGGCCGAGAACGCCCAGCTGCGGCGCTTGATGGATGCACGCGCCCACCTGCCGGTCCAGGCCCAGATGACCGAGATCCTGTACGACGCGCGCGATCCGTCGACCCGCCGCATCGTGGTCGACCGCGGCTCGCGCGACAATGTCGTGCTGGGCCTGCCGGTGATCGACCATGCCGGCGTGGTCGGCCAGGTCACGCGCGTGTTCCCGTTCACCTCCGAAGTCACGCTGCTCACCGACAAGGACCAGGCGATACCGGTGCAGGTGCTGCGCAGCGGCCTGCGCAGCATCGCCTACGGCCGCGGCCAGTCCGGCCTGCTCGACCTGCGTTTCGTGGTGGCCAACACCGACATCCAGGTCGGCGACGTGCTGGTCACCTCCGGACTGGACGGCATGTATCCGGCCGGCCTGGCGGTGGCCACGGTGGTGCAGGTCGAGAACGTCGCCGCCGGCGCGTTCGGGCGCGTGGTCTGCCAGCCGCTGGCCGGCATCAACCGCCACCGCCAGCTCCTGATCATCATGTCGCAGTCGAACCTGCCGCCCAAGCCGAAGGCGGCAGCGCAGATTCCGGCCACCACCGCGCGCCGCAAGCTGCCGGACATGGCGCCGCTGCCGCCGCTGCCGCTGGCGCCGAATCCGCTGCCGCCGCAGGCGCCGCCGGCGGGGCAGGGCACGGCCGCAGCGCCGGCCAACGGCGTTAGCGGGCTGCCGGCCCAGCCGCAGCCTGCGGCCCAGCAGCGTCCCGCCGCGCCGGCCGCCGCGGTCCAACAGGGAGGCACGACCAATGCCCGGTAACCGTCCACATTACATCCTGCTGCCCGTCAGCCCGCTGTTCATCACCTTCAGCCTGGTCTGCGCCTTCATGCTCAACCTGCTGCCGCTCGGCCGCTGGGTGGGTGCGCCCGACTTCGTCGCGCTGGTGCTGGTGTTCTGGGGCATCCACCAGCCGCGCAAGGTCGGCATCGGCGTGGCCTTCGTCATGGGCCTGTTGATGGACGTGCACGACGCCAGCCTGCTGGGCGAGAACGCGCTGGCCTACACGCTGCTGTCCTACCTGGCCATCATGATCCACCGCCGCGTGCTGTGGTTCCCCGTGATGACCCAGGCCATGCACGTGTTCCCGCTGCTGCTGCTGACGCAGGCGGTGCAGGCCTTCGTCCACTTCACGGCCTCGGGCCGCTTTCCGGGCCTGCTGCACTTCGCCGAGAGCGTGGTTGCCGTCGCCCTGTGGCCCGTGATTACCTGGCTGCTGCTGGCGCCCCAGCGCCGCGCCGTCGACCGTGACCATACCCGTCCGATCTGATACCTCAAGCTACGCCGTGACCGAGTTCAAGGACAACGACCGCGAGATCCACCTGTTCCGCATGCGCCTGACGGCGCTGGTGGGTCTTGTCTTCATCTGCTTCGGCCTGCTGGTGGCGCGCTTCGTCTGGCTGCAGGTGCTGCGCCACGACCAGTTCGCACTGCAGGCCGAGGGCAACCGCATCGCGCTGGTGCCCATCGTGCCCAACCGCGGCCTGATCGTGGACCGCAACGGCGTGGTCCTGGCGCGCAACGAATCCGGCTATACGCTCGAGATCACGCCGTCCAAGCTGCAGGCCAACATGGAATCGGTGATCGACGAGCTGTCCAAGCTGGTCGAGATCGACGCGCGCGACCGGCGCCGCTTCAAGCGCCTGGTGGAAGAGTCGCGCAGCTTCGCCAGCGTGCCGCTGCGCACCCGCCTGAGCGACGACGAGGTGGCGCGCTTCACCGCGCAGCGCTTCCGCTTCCCGGGCGTGGATGTGCAGGCGCGCCTGTTCCGCCAGTACCCGCTGGGCGAGAGCGCCTCGCACGTGATCGGCTACATCGGCCGCATCAACCAGAAAGAGGCGGCCCGGCTCGAAGAGGATGGCCAGGATGCCAACTACAACGGCACCGAGCATATCGGCAAGGAAGGCCTGGAGAAGAAGTACGAGAGCTACCTGCACGGCACCACCGGCTATGAGCAGGTCGAGCGTACCGCCGGCGGGCGCGCCATCCGTACGCTGTCGCGTACCGCGCCGGTTCCGGGCAGCAACCTGATCCTGTCGGTCGACATCGAACTGCAAAGGGTGATCGAGGAAGCCTTCGGCGATCAGCGCGGCGCGCTGGTGGCGATCGAGCCCGCCACCGGCGACGTGCTGGCCTATGTCTCGCGCCCCGGCTTCGACCCCAACCTGTTCGTGGACGGCATCGACACCCAGAGCTGGAACGAACTGAACACCTCGCTCGACCGTCCGCTGATGAACCGTCCGCTGTCGGGGACCTATCCGCCGGGCTCTACCTTCAAGCCCTTCATGTCGCTGGCCGCGCTCGAGATGGGCTTTCGCAAGCCATCCGACGCCATCCGCGATCCCGGCTTCTACGTGCTGGGCGGCCACCGCTTCCGCGACGACAAGCCCGGCGGCCACGGCGTGGTCGACATGTACAAGTCGGTGGTCGAATCCTGCGACACCTATTACTACCAGCTCGGCAACGAGATGGGCATCGACAACATCTCGAACTTCATGCAGCAGTTCGGCTTCGGCGAGCTGACCGGCATCGACCTCGAACACGAAAAGACCGGCGTGCGCCCGTCCAAGGAGTGGAAGGCGAAGCGCTTCAAGACCCGCGCCGCCAGCAGGTGGCAAGGCGGCGACACCATCTCGATCTCGATCGGGCAGGGCTACAACAACTACACCATGATCCAGCTGGCCCACGCGGTCGCCAACCTGGCCAACGACGGCGTGGTGATGAAGCCGCACCTGGTCAAGCTGATCGAGGACGGCGCCATCAAGCAGCGTGCCGAGACGGTGCCGAAGGAAACCCGCCGCATCGCGCTCAAGCAGGAAAACATCGACTTCATCAAGCGCACCATGGTCGGCGTGACCCAGGAATCCAACGGCACCGGGTTCCGCGCCTTCGCCGGCGCCGGCTATGTTTCGGCGGGCAAGACCGGTACCGCGCAGGTGATCGGCCTGCGCGGCGGCAAGTACAACGCCAACAGCATCGACGAGCGCCACCGCGACAATGCGCTGTATGTCGCGTTCGCGCCGGCCGAGAATCCGCGCATCGCGCTGGCGCTGGTGGTGGAGAACGCCGGCTTCGGCGCCGCTTCCGCCGCGCCGATCGCGCGCAAGGCGCTCGACTACTACCTGCTGGGCAAGCGTCCGGCGCCGCCCAAGCCGAAGGAGGCGCCAGTCGTCGCCAGGCCGGCGGGCAGCGCCCCCGCCGCGCCGATCGTCCAGGCCGCCGCCGTGCCGGCCAGGTCGTCCGCACCCGCCACCAGAAAGGAATAAGCCATGGCGCACATTCCAGAACGCCGCTCGCTGCGGCGCCGCCTGCGTCCGTACTTCACCGTGTTCGACTGGCCGCTCGGCCTGGTGCTGTTCATCCTGATGATGACCAGCGTGATCACCATGACCTCGGCCGGCGCCGAATTCCCGGACCGCGTCGAGCACCAGATCCGCAATTTCATGCTGGCCTTCGGCATCATGTGGATCGCGGCCAACGTGCCGCCGCAGACCTTGATGCGGCTCGCCGTGCCGATCTATACGCTCGGGGTCACGCTGCTGATCGCGGTGGCGCTGTTCGGCATCATCAAGAAGGGTGCGCGGCGCTGGCTGTACGTCGGCGTGGATATCCAGCCGTCCGAGATCCTGAAGATCGCGACACCGCTGATGCTGGCCTGGTATTTCCAGCAGCGCGCCAACGCCAACACCTGGAAGACCTATCTGGTGGCCGCGGCGCTGCTCCTGATTCCGTTCGCCCTGATCGCCAAGCAGCCCGACCTCGGCACCGGCCTGATGGTGTTCGCCTCGGGTTTCTACGTGATCTTCCTGGCAGGCCTGCCGTGGAAGGCCATCGCCGCGTTGGCGGTGTCGGGCGCCGCGGCGCTGCCGATCGCTTGGTCGATGCTGCACGACTACCAGCGCGAGCGGGTGATGACCCTGATCGACCCCACCTCCGACCCGCTGGGCAAGGGCTTCCATATCATCCAGTCCGAGATCGCCATCGGCTCCGGCGGCTTGATGGGCAAGGGCTACGGCCAGGGCACGCAAGGCGCGCTGGAATTCGTTCCCGAGCAGACCACCGACTTCGTGTTCGCCGTGTACTCGGAGGAGTTCGGCCTGGTCGGCAACCTGTTCCTGCTGTTCGTCTACCTGATGCTGATCGGCCGTGGCCTGATGATCGCGGCGAACGCGCCGAACACCTTCTCGCGCCTGCTGGCCGGTGCGATCACGATGATGTTCTTTACGTATGCTTTCGTCAACATGGGCATGGTGATCGGTATCCTGCCGGTGGTCGGCGTTCCGCTACCGCTCATGAGCTATGGCGGAACAGCCTTCATCACGCTCGGCCTCGGCGCTGGTATATTGATGAGTATCCAAAGACATCGTAAACTAGTGCAGACGTAATTTAACAAGGATCGCGCATGGCCGTTCCAAGAAAACAACTTGCTACGACCATTACCGCGGTCATTGCACTGGCAAGCCTCGCCACCGGCTGCAGCACCACCGACAGCGGCGAGCGCAAGAGCCTCATCCCGCTGCCCTGGAAGCATCCCAAGGCAAAAGTTGCCGACGTACCCAAGCTGCCGCCGGCCAGTTCCGGCCGCGGCGGCTACTACAAGGACGACGGGCCCGGCCTGAACCCGCCGGCCGGCCTGATGGACCTGCCCGACGCCGTGGTCAAGGCCGAACCCTATGCCAAATGGGCCAACCGCCCGTATTCGGTGTTCGGCCAGACCTACACCCCGATGCTGCACGACGACCCCTTCGTCCAGCGCGGCGTCGCCAGCTGGTACGGGGTCAAGTTCCACGGCCAGAAGACCTCGTCAGGCGAGCTCTACGACATGTACAAGATGACGGCGGCCCATCCGACGCTGCCGATTCCCTCGTATGCGCGCGTGACCAGCCTCGAAACCGGCAAGTCGATCGTGGTGCGCATCAACGACCGCGGGCCCTTCCATGCCAGCCGCATCGTCGACGTCTCCTACACGGCCGCCCTGAAACTGGGCCTGTTGGGCAAGGGCAGCCACGAGGTCGAGCTGGTGCGCCTGTTCCCGGACGACCCCATCCGCATGGCCTCCGAGCGCCGCAGCGCCACCTCCGAAGCGCAGTCGGCGCCGCCCGAGATCGCCGCGCTGATGCTGGAAGACCGGGTGCGCACCGACAGCGCGGCAGTGGCTCAAGTGACGCAGCTCGTCCCCAAGCTGGTGCCGCGCGGCAGCTTCTACGTGCAGCTCGGTGCTTACGGCCGTGCCGGTACGGCGCAAGCCATCGGCGAGCGCCTGGCCGGCGCCGGCGTCGAAGTCGGCAAGCTGGAAGTGGTGAAGGTCGGTGCGGTGAACCGCCTGTATGGCGGGCCGTTCGAGAGCCGCGAGCATGCGCTGGAGGCGGCGCGCGCGGTACCGTCTTCATTCGGCCTGAAGCCGATCGTGGTCAAGCGTTAGGCTTGCAGCCCTTGCCAGGGGGCGGCACCACCGGACACCTGCTTACTTGCACTGGCTGAGCTGGACGCCCGAAAAATCGTCGGCAATCCGCGCCACGCGCGACCGTTCTTCCGGCGTCAGGTCGCGCAAGCGCCAGGCCGCGCGCGTGCCCTGCGGACCGCGCGGCAGCACGCGCACGCCGCGCACGCCCCGTTTCGCCAGCGCCGTGGCCAGGCCCTGCGCGGCCGACTCGGTCTTGAACACGCCCAGCGACACCGCCCACCTGAGCGGCGAGTCGCCCTGCATCACGAAGAAGTTCTCGACGCCTTGGTCCTTCAGTTCGGCCACGCGGCGGTCGGCGCCTTCCTTGCCGCCGCTCGGGGGCAGGTAGACCAGGTGGCTGGTGACTTCCTGGAAGGGGACACTGGTGCGCGACACGCGCTCGCCCAGGCCGAGGCGGGCAATGCGGGTCTCGAAGCGGCGCGCGTCGCCGGCCGCGAAGGCGCCGGCCTGGGTGCAGGCGATGGTCTGGACCACCGGCGCCTGGGCGGGCGGCGCTGGTTCCGCCGGCGGCGCGGCTTGCGCAGGCGCCGCTGCCGGGACCTCGGCCGCCGCGCGCGCCTCGGCCGCGCTGAGCATCACCATGCGCCCGGGGGCCAGCTGGTTCTTCAGGCGCTGCGGCTCGCGCTCGCCGCCCTGGACCTTGCCGAGGTAGCCCTGGCCGTAGGCGAACAGCGCGGCGTTCGCCGCCAGCAAGGCCCAGAATACGAATTTCAACAAGTGTGCTCTCCCTTCGATGGGGTGGCCGCCGCGTGCAGGCCGACCAGCACGATGTTATCGACCACCCGGTGCGCAAACTTGAGCACCGGCGAGATATACGGCGCCGCCCCCCCCGACACGATGCAGGCAGTCGCGCCGTGCGCCGCGCAGGCGCGCTCGATCGCGCCGGCCTGGGCCGACAGGACCCCCGAGACGATCGCGTCGTCGGTGTTGTCGCCGAACAGCGGAGGAGGCGCCGCACCAGGCGCCACCTGCGGCAGCTGGGCCGTATTGCGGGCCAGCGAGCCGGCCATCAGCGCCAGCCCGGGCAGGATCATGCCGCCGATGAAGCGGCCGTCGGCAGTGACGGCATCGACCGTGGTCGCGGTGCCGCAGGTGGCCACGATCAGGTCCTGGCCGGGCGCCAGCGCACGGGCGCCAATGGCGGCGGCGAAGCGGTCGCAGCCCAGCTGGGCCGGATTGCGGTAGCCGTTGCGCAGTCCGGCGCGTTGCTCGCTCGCGGCGAACCATTCGACCTGCGCGCCTTCGGGCAGGGCCGCGGCGATGCGCTCGCGCAGGGCCATGCCGGCGACGTTCGAGACGATGGCGCGCGCCACGCCGGCGCGGCGCCAGGCCGCGGCCGCAGTCCCGAGCCCGGCATGCGAGACCGCATCATGCAGCGTCCACGCGCCGGGCGCCGCCTCCGGCGCGGCGATCGCCCATTTGATGCGGGTATTGCCCGCGTCGACCAGCAGCAGCATGCTCACTCCTTCACACGCAATGAGACGTCGCCGGCCAGCACCGGCAAGCGACCCTCGGCCGTGTCGAGCAGCAGCCGGCCCGTGTCGTCGACGCCGGCGGCCAGGCCTTCCTGCAGCACCCGGCCGTGGTCGAGGATGACGACGCTGCGCCCCTGCCAGGCATGGCGCAGGTTCCAGCGCGCGCTGAAGGCGCCGAAACCCGCGCGCGCGAACAGGCGCAGCGCGTCGGCGAGGGCGTCGAGCAGGGCCGCCATCAGGACGTCGCGGTCCATGCGCGCCAGCCAGGGCGCGCCGGCGGCGCTGCGGCCGAGGGTCGCCTCGACTTCGTCGGGCATGACCAGGTTCAGGCCGATGCCGATCACGGCCCAGGTGCCGCCACCCGTGGCGGACTGGGTCTCGACCAGGATCCCGGCCAGCTTGGCGCCGTCCTTGAGCACGTCGTTCGGCCACTTGAGCTGGACCTGCACGCCCAGCTGGCCCAGGGCGTCGGCCAGCGCCACGCCGACCGCGAGTGGTAGTCCGGTGAGCTTGTGCGGGCCGCCGTCGAACTTCCAGGCCAGCGAGAAGGTCAGCGCGAAGTTTCCCGCCCCCGCGCTGGAGGACAGCCAGCTGCGCCCGGCGCGGCCACGCCCGGCGGTCTGGCGCTCGGCGACCAGCAGCACGGGGTCGGCCAGTTGTGGCGCGCGCGCCAGCAGGTCGGCGTTGGTCGAGCCGGTCTCCGGCACGACCTCGACCTGTATCCCCGCGCGGGACAGCGAAGCGATCCGGGCGCCGTTCATGCCTGCTCCCGGCGCGGCTTGGTCGGCGCGCGCGAGAACGCCAGGTCGAACAGGGGGTTGGGCAGCAGGCGCAGCAGCTTGGCCACGGCGCCCATCTGCCAGGGCAGCACGCGGTAGCTGGCGCCGCGCGCGATCACATTGGCGGCACGAAAGGCGAAACGCTCGGCGGGCATCAGGAAAGGCATGGGAAAACGGTTGTTGCGGGTCATGGGTGTGTCGATGTAGCCGGGGGCGATGGTCACCACCTTGATGCCGGACGCACGCAGCTCCAGGCGCAGCGATTCGCAGTAGCCGTGCACGGCCGCTTTCGACGCGCAGTAGGCGCCGGCGCCGCGCATGCCGCGGATGCCCGCCACGCTGCCGATGCCGACCAGGCGGCGCGGGCCCTGCTGGGCTTTCATGGTGGCGATGAAGGGTGCGAAGGTGGACACGGTGGCATTCACGTTGGTGGCGAACACGGCGTCGAATACCGCCAGGTCGGCCGGGCGCTCGGTGAGCGTGCCGTGCGAGATGCCGGCACAGGCGATGACGATGTCGGCGCCGCCATGGGCGGCGATGAAGTCGGCGGCGGCGGCGGCGAGCGCGTCGCGCTCGAGCACGTCCACCGCGTAGATGCGGTGGCGTTCCGGGTGGGGCAGGCCGGCGACCAGTTCTTCGAGCAGGGATTGGCGCCGCGCCAGCAGGCCCAGGCAGGCGCCGCGCGCCGCGTATTCGCGCGCCAGTGCCGCGCCGATGCCGCTCGATGCGCCGGTGATGAACACCCGGTCCGCGCGGCCCGGCATGCGGGTCATTTCCTGTCTGCTTTCGCCCGTGCGACCAGCTTGTCCATCACCTGCAGGGTTCCGGCAAGCGCGGCCTCTCCCGGCGTGCCGGCTTCCGACACCATGCCCGGCGAGGTCAGGAAGCGGCCGTCGATGGCGATCATGGGCCAGTGGGTGATGCGGTAGGCTTCCATCATGGCCTGTGCGCGGCGCAGCTTGGCCTGCACGCCGAACGAGCGGTAGGTGTCGATGAAGCGCGCGCGGTCGATGCCGGCGCGGCTGGCCCAGTCGAACACCTGTTCGTCCTGGGCCAGCGGCAGGCGCTCGACGTGCATCGCATCGAAGACCTTGCCGTGGTACTGGTCGAGCAGGCCGAGCGACTCGAGCGTGAAGAACAGGCGCTGCTGCGCCGCGACGGCCGCGCCGCGCGGCACGTGCACGCGGCGGAACACGATGTTGTCGCCCTGCTTCCTGACCCACTCGGCCAGCTGCGGCTCGAACGCGTAGCAGTGCGGGCAGTAATAGGCGAAGAATTCCAGCACCTCGACCTTGCGGCCGCTGTCGGTCGGCTGCGCTTCGGGCAAGGCCTGGTACTCGGCGCCTTCCCTGGGCCGGTCCGGCGTGCCGGAGGCAGGGGCGGCTGCTGCCATGCCGGACAGGGCGAGCAGGGCGGAGCAGCACAGCAGGCGGCGAAGCGGATTCATGCGATTCCTCGGTGGCGGGATGGATCAGCGCTGGTTGCGGACGATGGCGACGTCGATGCCGCTGTCGAGCAGCTTGGCGCGCGCCCTGTTCATGGCTTCCGGTCCGCTGTAGGGGCCGACGCGTACGCGATGCAGCACGCCGCTGTCGGTGCTGCGGTCGCTGATCGCGGCTTCGAACCCGAGCAGGGCCAGCTTGGCGCGGGTGTTCTCGGCGTCGGACATCTCGCGGAACGCGCCGGCCTGCAGGTAGTAGATATAGCCGTCGGCGCCGGCCGGGACCGCGGCGGTCGCCGAAGGGGCGGGCGCGGAGGCGGGTGCGGGCGCTGCCGGCGCGGCGGACTGGGCCGGCTCCGCCTGCATGCCGGCAATGGCCTGGCCCAGCGGGTCGGCCGCTTCGGCGGGCGCCTCCGGCGCGGCCGGCGCCGGACGGCTGGCGCGTTCGGCGATCTGGCGGTTCGCTTCGCGCGCCGCGTCACGGTTGCCGTACAGCGGCTTGTTCGGGTCGTTGGCCTGGCTGGGCGCCAGGTCGGCCGGGCGGCCCATCTTGTTGGACCGGTCGGTGAACGGCGACTGGCCCTTGGTGATCACGAGCGCGACCGCCACGGCAATCGCCAGGCCGATGATCAGGCCGACGATGATGCCGGTCAGGGTGCTGCCGCGCTGGCGCAGCGGAGAAAACGAGCGGAGAGCGGTCATGTTGCGCTTCATGTCGGGGTCAGGCCTGGTCTTCGGTGGGGGTATCGGTCGGGGCGCGTTCCATCTTGGCCGGGGCGGACACGCCGATCAGGGCCAGGCCGTTGCGCAGCACCTGGCGGGTGGCCAGGGCCAGGGCCAGGCGCGCCAGCCTCAAGGGCTCGTTGTCGTCGAGCAGCCACTTGTGGGCGAAATAGTAGCTGTGCAGCTCGCCGGCCAGCTCGCGCAGGTAGAAGGCGACGTGGTGGGGGCTCAGCTCGAGTTTCGCGCGTTCCAGCATCTCCGGGAAGGCGGACAGCTTGGCCAGCAGGCTCGCTTCGTGCGGCTCCGTGAGCAGCGACAGGTCGGCCCGCGCCAGCTGCGATTCGTCGCCGCCCCAGTTGGCCAGCGCCGAGCAGATGCGGGCGTGGGCGTACTGCACGTAGTAGACCGGGTTCTCGTCCGAGGTCTTGAGCGCGACGTCGACGTCGAACACGAATTCGGTGTCGGCTTTGCGCGAGATGAGGAAGAAGCGCACCGCGTCGCGGCCGCGGGTGACGTCGCCGTTGCCCGACCATTCGATCAGGTCGCGCACGGTGACGTAGGAGCCGGCGCGCTTGGAGATCTTGACCTCTTCGCCGTTCTTCATCACGGTGACCATCTTGTGCAGCACGTAGTCGGGATAAGCGCGCGGGATGCCGATGTTCACCGCCTGCAGCCCGGCGCGCACGCGCGCGATGGTGCCGTGGTGGTCGCTGCCCTGCACGTTGATGGCCTGGTCGAAGCCGCGGCGGAATTTCTGGATGTGGTAGGCCACGTCCGGCACGAAATAGGTGTACGTGCCGTCGGACTTGCGCATCACGCGGTCCTTGTCGTCGCCGTAGTCGGTGGTCTTGAGCCACAGCGCGCCTTCGCTCTCGTAGGTGACGCCGGCATCGACCAGCGCCTGCACGGCCGCGTCCACCTTGCCGTCGGCATACAGCGAGGACTCGAGGTAGTAGTTGTCGAACTTGACGCCGAAGGCCTGCAGGTCCTGGTCCTGCTCGTTGCGCAGGTAGGTCACGGCGAAGCGGCGGATCGATTCGATGTCGTTGGTATCGCCGCTGGCGGTGGCTGGCGCGCCGTCGCTGGCCGACACGGTCTTCTTCGCCATGAAGTCGTCGGCGATGTCCTGGATGTAGTCGCCGTTGTAGGCCGATTCCGGCCACTCGAGGTCGCCCGGACGGAAGCCGCGCGCGCGCGCCTGCACCGAGGCGGCCAGGGTGGCGATCTGCACGCCGGCGTCGTTGTAGTAGAACTCGCGGGTCACCTCGTGGCCCTGCGCTTCGAACAGGGAGGAGAGGGCGTCGCCCAGCGCGGCCTGGCGGCCGTGGCCGACGTGCAGCGGGCCGGTCGGGTTGGCCGACACGAATTCGATGATCGCGTGGTGGCCCTGGCCGGAAGCGCCGCGGCCGAAGGCCTGGCCCTGCTCGAGCACGATCCTGACCACCGACTGCTTGGCCTGGGGGGCCACGCGCAGGTTGATGAAGCCGGGACCGGCCACGTCGGCCGACTCGACCAGGCCGGCGGCGCCCGGCTCGGCGAGCAGGGCGGCGACCAGGCGGGTGGCCAGTTCGCGCGGGTTGGTCTTGAGCGGCTTGGCCAGTTGCATCGCGATGTTGCAGGCGATGTCACCGTGGCTCGGGTCGCGCGGGCGCTCCAATACGACGTTTGGCGTGAGATCGGTGCCGGCGACGATCGGCGCGAGGGCGGCCTGGAACAGGGCAACGATGTGTTGTTTTTGTTGGACGAGCATGGGATGTCGGTCTGATAATGGTGCGGACGATGAGGCAGGGCCTGGAAGCAGGCAAACAGCTGCCATTATACTGAATCGGCAATGCCTGGTTCAGGGATGCATGGAATAAGTTCACTCGTCGCAAGTGACGAATGCGCAACTGATGATTGCTTAAGCGGTACCAAAGGCTAAGCCGTTACAATGAGCGTCTTTTTCGACCGTATTGACCCTGCCATGACCGACAAGCGCCCGACGCTCACCCTGAAACCGACAGCCAGGCCGGCGCGTTCTCCTGCGCCGCGCAACGGGGCGCAGCCGGCGCGGCCTGCCGCCAAGGCGGAGCAGGAGCGCGATGCCGCCGGTTCCAGGCCGACCTACCGCCCCTCGCCCGAACGCGAAGCCGCCGCCGCGCGCCGCGAGCGGCCGGAGGCCGAGCGCCATGCAGGACGCGACAGCGCGCGCCTGCGCCACAGCCACGAAGTGAAGGTGGCGCCGCAGCGCGACTACCGCCCCGACCTGAAGGCCGATTCGCTGGCGCTCGCGCTGCTGGGCGCTGCCAGCGCCGTGGCGCGCGTGCGCGGCGGCGCCGCGCTGCCGCAGGCCCTGGCTGCCGTGTTCGCGGCCTATGAGGTGACCCCGCAGGCGCGCGGCGCGATCCAGGACATCGCCTACCGGACGATGCGCCAGCTGGGGCGCAGCGAGACCCTGCTGGGCCTGATGACGAGCAAGGCGCCGGAACCGCCGATGCTGGGCGGCCTGCTGTGCGCGGCGCTGAGCCTGCTCGACCCGCCGCAGGGAGCGGATGCGCCCTACGAAGCCTTCACCGTGGTCGACCAGGCCGTGCATGCGGCGGCCAGCCACCCGGATTTCGCCCATGCCAAGGCGATGGTCAATGCCGTGCTGCGCCGCTTCCTGCGCGAGCGCGAGGCGCTGGTGGCGCAGGCGCTGAAGCAGCCGCTGGCGCGCTGGAACTACCCGCAATGGTGGATCGACAGCACCCGCGCCGCCTATCCGTTGCAGTGGGAAGCCATCCTGGCGGCCGGCAACGCGCACCCGCCGCTGACGCTGCGCGTCAATCGCCGCCGCACCGACGTCGCGACCTACCTGGCGACCCTGGTCGACGCCGGTTTCGAGGCGGAGCAGGTGGGCCCGAGCGCGGTGCGCCTGGCCCAGGCCGTCAACGTGAGCCAGATTCCCGGTTTCCACGACGGCCTGGTGTCGGTGCAGGACGCCGGCGCCCAGCTGGCCGCGCCGCTGCTCGACCTGCATGATGGCATGCGCGTGCTGGACGCCTGCGCGGCGCCCGGCGGCAAGAGCGGCCACATCCTCGAGACGGCCGAGGTCGACCTGACCTCGGTCGACGCCGATGCCCAGCGCCTGGCGCGGGTCGGCGACAACCTGGGACGCCTGGGACTGCGGGCGACAACGATTGCGGCCGAGGCCCAGGACAGCGGCTGGTGGGACGGCCGGCCCTTCGACCGGATCCTGGCTGACGTGCCCTGCACGGCCTCCGGCATCGTGCGCCGCCATCCGGACATCCGCTGGCTGCGCCGCAAGTCGGACACGCTCCAACTTGCAACACTTTCCAGCAAAATACTCGACAATCTTTGGCAGATGCTGCTGCCCAATGGTAAATTGCTGTTCGTGACATGTTCGCTCTGGCCCCAGGAATCGGAGGCGCAGGCAGCCGCCTTCGCGGCGCGCCACGACGCCATCCGCCTCGACGCGCCGGGCCAGCTGCTGCCAGCCAGCGGTGCCGGGCAGGATCATGACGGCTTGTTCTATGCGCTGTTCCAGAAGAAGACAGCTGCGTGATGATCCATTCACGATGAACATGCACCGGCTTCAACCCTCGGCTATACACTTTTAGGCTCCGCCGCACCCGTGACCTTACGATTTTTTTGCCTCCTCGCCTGCCAGCTGCTGCTGGTCTTCGCGTGCGCGCAGGCACGGGCGGCCGACACGATCGAGATCCTCAAGGCCGAAATCCAGTCCAGCGAGGAGGGCTATCGCCTGAATACGGCCTTCGCCTTCGACCTGAACCACGAACTGCAGGACGCGGTCCAGCACGGCATCAAGCTGCACTTCACCACCGAGATCGACATGACGCGCCCGCGCTGGTGGTGGCGCGACGAGAAGGCGGTATTCTCCAAGCGCACCATCGGCATCTCCTACGACATGCTCACGCGCCAGTACATCGTCACCATCGGCGGCAGCGTGCCGCAGGCCTTCAATACCCTCGACGATGCGCTGTCGCTGATCCGGCGGCCGGCGCGCTGGCTGATCGCGCCCAAGGGCGCCCTCAAGCAGGGCGAGGTCTACAACGTCTCGGTGCGCATGTTCATGGACCGCGACTACCTGTCCAAGCCCCTGCAGGTCAATGCCATCAACGATTCGAGCTGGCGCTTGAGCTCGAACCGGAAGAATTTCACCTACCGTGCTGAGTAGCGCCATCCGTGGCAAGTCGGTGAACCGGGCCTTGCGCTACGCGCTCGTGGTGGGCGGCGCGATCGTCTCGATCCTGCTGTTCCTGCTCGCCTCGGTCTCCGACAACTCGGGCTTCTTCGACCGCTACTATATCTGGCTGCTCGGCCTGAACGCCGGCATGGCGGCGCTGCTGCTGATCCTCGTGATCGTCGCGCTGGCGCGCCTGTATTCGCGCTACAAGGCCGGCAAGTTCGGCTCGCGCCTGGTGGCGCGCCTGGTGCTCCTGTTTGCCGGCATCGGCATCCTGCCGGGGCTGGTGATCTTCATGGTCTCGGTGATGTTCGTGTCGCATTCGATCGACAGCTGGTTCGACGTCAAGATCGAGGCCGCGATCGAGTCCGGCCTGAACCTGGGCCGCGCCGCGCTCGACGAAGCGGTGGCCGAACTGGGCGCGACCGGCCAGACCGCCGCCACCACGCTGGCCGGCCAGGACGCGGTGACGGTGCAGGGCGTGCTGAGCGGCCTGGTGAACGACATCAGCGGCCTGCAAAGCGCGATGCTGCTCACCGCGGACGGCACCGTGCTGGCGTCGGCGGCGCCGGAGCGCGACGCCAGCCTGGACGCCGACCGGCCCTCGTCCGACATGCTCAAGTCGGCCGCGCTGCCGGGCGGCTATGCGCGGCCGGAAGGAACGATCAACCGGCAGGCGACGGGCCAGAACCGCCAGGACAGCGAAACCGGCCTGGATGCGGCCACCGGCCTGCGCCTGCGGGTCCTGCTGGCGGTGCCGGAAACGGCGGGGATGGAGCCGCGCTACCTGCAGCTGCTGCAGGCGGTGCCGGTGAACCTGGCCTCGAACGCGGTGGTGCTGGGCAGCGCGTCCGAGGAATACCGTTCGCGCTCGCTGCAGCGCACCGGCCTGCGCAAGATGTACATCGAGACCCTCACCCTGACGCTGCTGCTGGCGATCTTCGGGGCGATCGGCAGCGCCTTCCTCATCGCCGGCAACCTGGCGCAGCCGCTGCTGGTGCTGGCCGAGGGCACCCAGGCGGTGGCCGAAGGCGACCTGTCGCCGCGTCCGACCGTCGAGACCAACGACGAACTGGGCACCCTGACGCGCTCGTTCAACGCCATGACCGGCCAGCTGTTCGAGGCGCGCAGCGCGGTCGAGCGCAACCGCACGGCGCTGCAGAACGCCAAGGCCCACCTGGAATCGGTGCTGGCCAATATGTCGGCGGGCGTGCTCGTGCTCGATGCCGAAGGGCGGGTGGTGAACTCGAACGACGCGGCCTACCGCATCCTGCAGGTGGAACCCGGCGCGCTCAGCGGACCGCTGGCGGGCATTCCCGGACTGGAAACCTTCTACAACTGCATCACGCGCGCGATTTCGGCGCAAAGCGCGCAGAGCGCCGCCGGCAGCGGCAACGCCGGCGGGCGCAAGCGCGCCCACTGGCAGCAGCAGATCGAGATCCCGCGCCGCGGCAGCGGCGAAGAGCAGGACCACGACATCACGCTGCTGGCGCGCGGCTCGCGCCTGCCGGTGGGCACCGGCAGCGGCTTCATCGTCGTGTTCGACGATATCTCCGACGTGATCTCGGGCCAGCGTTCGGTGGCCTGGGGCGAGGTGGCGCGCCGCCTGGCGCACGAGATCAAGAACCCGCTGACCCCGATCCAGCTGTCGGCCGAGCGCCTGCAGATGAAGCTCGAGTCGAGCCTGCCGCCGCTTGAAGCCGAACTGCTCAAGAAGAGCACCACGACCATCGTCAACCAGGTCGACGCCATGAAGCGCATGGTCGACGATTTCCGCGACTATGCGCGCACGCCGCCGGCGGTGCTGGAGCCGCTCGACCTGAACGGCCTGATCGACGAGATCCTGCAGCTTTACCTGGCCGAGGACGATTCCGATATCATCCACGCCGCGCTGGCCCCGAACCTACCGCAGGTGATGGGCGATGCCACCCAGTTGCGCCAGGTGATCCACAACCTGCTCCAGAACGCGCAGGATGCGCTGGTCGACCGCGCCCCGGGTATGCCGGCCCCGCGCGTCGACGTCACCACCGAGGCCATCCACTACGAAGGCGCGGACGGCGGCGCCGGCACCGCGGTGCGGCTGGCGATCACGGATAACGGCCCCGGCTTCTCGCCGCGCATCCTGGCGCGCGCCTTCGAACCCTACGTCACGTCGAAAGCGCGCGGCACCGGCCTGGGCCTGCCGATGGTAAAAAAGATCATCGATGAACACGGTGGCAGGATCGATATCGGGAATCATCCGGACGGATGTGGCGCGTCGGTATTCATTTTGCTGTTAAAGTTAGCCCCTGAGGCGAACTTGTCCGAAATATAAAAGACGGCATAAAATCGCGGCAGGCCAATAAGATTGTCTTACAAAGCCCCCGGCGCAAGACGATGCAAGGCGGGCATGGGGGTTTTGTACGGCGATCAACGGGTAAGAGATCAGGAAGGTTAAGAGATGGCGAACATACTCGTAGTTGATGATGAAATGGGCATCCGTGAATTGCTCTCGGAAATCCTGGGCGATGAAGGCCATGCCATCACGCTGGCGGAGAACGCACAGCAGGCACGCGAGGCACGCGCAGGCGGCGCGCCCGACCTGGTGCTGCTCGACATCTGGATGCCGGATACCGACGGCGTGACCCTGCTCAAGGAGTGGCAGCGCGACGGCCTGCTCACCATGCCGGTCATCATGATGTCCGGCCATGCCACCATCGACACCGCCGTCGAGGCGACCCGCATCGGCGCCTTGAATTTCCTCGAGAAGCCGATCGCCCTGCAGAAATTGCTCAAGGCCGTGCAGCAGGGCCTGACCCGCGCACAGGAAGTGGCGCGCGCCCCCCTGGTGCCGCCGCGTCCGCTCGCTGCCGCCGCTGCACTTCCCGTGGCCGACGCCGGCGTCGGCCTGCCCCCCGCGGCCGTCCCCATGTATGCGCCCGCCGCGCCACAGGCGGCCAACGGATCGCGCCTGGTGCATGCGATTTCGCAAGGCGAGGGCACCGGCTACACCCTGTCCTTCGACTTGCCGCTGCGTGAAGCGCGCGACGCCTTCGAGCGCATGTACTTCGAACACCACCTGGGCCGCGAAGGCGGCAGCATGACGCGGGTGGCCGAGAAGACCGGCCTGGAACGCACCCATCTGTACCGCAAGCTCAAGCAACTCGGCGTCGAACCCGGCAAACTGGCCAAGAAAGGCGTCTGATTGCCCGCATTGCGCGAACGCGTCGCGACCACCCTGGTTACCGGCGCGGCGGCGTCCGTACGCGAGGCGGCGATTGCCGCGCTGCTCGAGACGCCGTGTTCTCCTGACGGTTTCAGCGCCGTCATCCTCGAAGGGCTCGCCCCAGGCAGCAGCTCCATCCCCGATGCCTCTTCCGTAAGACTTGTCCGACTCGCGCCCGGGTGTATGTGCTGCTCCGGGAATCTGGTTTTGCGTGTAACATTAAATCGACTGTTACGCCAAGGCCCGGAACGCCTGTTCATCGGTGTGGCGAACAGTGAGCACCTTGATCAGTTGCGATCGTGGCTGCAAGAAGCGCCATACGATCAGCTGTTGGCACTGAATCCGACCGTACGCGCCTGACATCTTCAACGCCGTCGTGCGTACTTGAAATCGGTCCAGCGAGCCCCACCTCTTAAACGAAGTGATCAATCATGCGCCCGCCGCCGCGCGCCTGATTGGACAACCGGGCGGCCCGGAAGACCGCCGCAAGCTGCCGCCGCAACGCGCAGCGGGTTTTTCGAGACGCCACCATTCTGATCGAGAGAAGGAGTCATCATGAACATGATCTATAACAGCGAACAGTACAGCGTCGTGGAGTTTGGCGTTGATCGCGACCTCGAAGCCCTGCGCTTCGGCGGATACGAGATCGTCGACAAGGCCGGCCGGCGCGAAGCGTTCATCGGCGGCAAACTGGCTCAGTCTTTCCGTCGCGATGTGAACAATCTCATCGCGAGCGAGCCGACCATGGATGAAATCGACGACTTCCTGGGTTCCTACGATACCCTGATGAGCCAGCCAGTCGTGCTGCACTGATTCACCAGGAAAACGCTACTGCGGTCCGAGACGTAGTAGCGCACCGGCACCTCTAGGCGTGGTAAGCTGCGCGCCATGTGCCAGCTCCTCGGAATGAACTGCAACGTCCCCACGGACATCGTCTTCTCCTTCACCGGCTTCGCCCATCGCGGCGGACGCACCGACACCCATCACGACGGCTGGGGCATCGCTTTTTTCGAAGGCAAGGGAGTACGCCACTTCGTCGATCACCAGGCCGCGATCGCCTCGCCGATCGCCGAACTGATCAAGCGCTACCCGATCAAGTCCACCAACGTCATCGCCCATATCCGCAAGGCCACGCAAGGCGAGGTCGCGCTCGAGAATTGCCACCCTTTCGTGCGCGAGCTGTGGGGCCGCTACTGGGTGTTCGCCCACAACGGCGACCTGAAGGACTTTGCGCCGGCGCTGCATGGGCCGTTCCGCCCGGTCGGCAACACCGACAGCGAACTGGCCTTCTGCTGGCTGATGCAGGAGCTGCGCAATACCTTCGGCGACACCGCGCCCGCCCTGGCGGACCTGCGCATGGCGCTCGAGCGCCTGGTGCCGCAGGTCGCCGCGCACGGCACCTTCAACATGATGCTGTCGGACGGCACCGCCCTGTTCACGCACTGCTCCACCAAGCTGTGCTACATCGTGCGCCAGTATCCGTTTGCCGCCGCCTCCCTGTCGGACGAAGACCTGTCGGTCGACTTTTCGCAGGTGACGACCCCGAACGACCGGGTCGCCATCATCGTCACCGAACCGCTGACCACCAACGAAACCTGGACCCGCTTCGCACCGGGCGAACTGAAGCTGTTCGTGGACGGCTTGCCACAATCATGACAAAGTAATATCGTTCCGCTAATAAATTAGTGCTATAAATCCACTAAATCTGGCGAATACGTTACAGTACGACTGTTTGCGAGCCCATCCACACGACATGACCGATACCGCCAGCACCGACCAGGCTTCCCAGCCGCTGAAACTGCGCAATTTCTACCTCGGGCGCCAGCCGGTGCTCGACCGTAACCAGGCGCTGTTCGGCTACGAGCTGCTGTTCCGCGGCAGCGCGCAAGGCGCGGCCCAGATCGATTCCGGCCTGTCGGCCAGCGCCAGCGTGATCCACCATGCCTCGCAACTGGGCATGCCGCGCGCGATCGGCGACGCGACCGCCTTCCTGAACGTCGACACCGACGTGCTCATGAGCGACATGTTCGCCTTCCTGCCGCGCGAACGCACGGTGCTCGAGATCGTGCGTTCGGTGGAGCCCGACGACGCCGTGATCCGGCGCATGACCGAACTGTCCACGCACGGCTTCCGCTTCGCGGCCGAAGCCTCGGCGCACGGCGCCAGCCTGGCCCGCCTGCTGCCGGTCATCGACTACGTCAAGATGGACTTGCGCGAACTGCCGGTGGTGACCCTGCTGTCGCTGGCGCCGCGCCTGCGCGGCACCGGCAAGCGCCTGGTGGCCGAGAAGGTCGAGACCCACAACGAATACCGCACCTGCCTGGACATCGGCTTCGATTACTTCCAGGGCTATTACTTTGCCAAGCCGACGGTGATCGCCGGGCGCAAGCTGTCGCCTTCGCAGGCGACGGTGCTGGACCTGATGAACCTGGTCACCTCGGATGCCGACAACGCCGAGATCGAGCGCGCGATCAAGAAGGATGTGACGCTCGGCCTGAACCTGCTGCGCCTGGTGAACACGCCGGCGGCCGGCGCCGGGCGGCGCATCGAATCGGTCAGCCAGGCCCTGATGCTGCTGGGCCGCCGCCAGCTGCAGCGCTGGCTGCAGATCCTGCTGTACGCCGAGCCGGGCGTGCGCGGCCACAACCTGAGCCCGCTGCTGATGCTGGCCACCACGCGCGCGCGCCTGATGGAACTGCTGGCGCAGCGCCTGCGCCCGGCGCAGCGCAACGTGGCCGACATCGCTTTCACGGTGGGCATGATGTCGCTGATGGACACGCTGTTCTGCATCCCGATGCAGGACATCGTGGAGCAGATCCCGGTGATCGACGAAGTGCGCCACGCGCTGCTGGTGCGCCGCGGCTTCTTCGGCGAGCTGCTGCGCCTGGCCGAATCGATCGAGCGCATGGACGACGCCCAGGAAGAGGTGATGCCTGCGCTGCACGAGTTGTCGATGGACGGCGACGACCTGGCCGAGCTCGAGGTGTCGGCGTTCGAGTGGAGCGACAAGGTCGTTCGTTACGCGATTTGATGACGATCGCGTCGATTCGTAGGGTGGTCGGCTTGCCCGACCGCGCGTTCAAATCACGCATGCACTGTGGCGGCGCATCGTTTGGCTGAACGCGCGGTCGGCGGAGCCGACCACCCTACAAATGCGGCGTCAGGGATTACCCGGGCGTACCGGAATGGGTCCACTGCCGGTGCAGCTCCGGATCGCTGCGCAGTTCCCACACACCCAGCACGATCGTGGCCAGGCCCGCGATGACCAGGCTCCAGGTCATGGCCGGGTCGCGCACCACGCCGACCAGCCAGGGCGAGACCGCCACCCATATCCCCACGACGATGTTGAGCAGCACGGCCCAGACGCGGGTCTGGACCAGGTCGAACGCAGCCAGCAGCGCAATGATCGCGCCGGCGATATACGCGTTCGTGGCCGGCGGCGAATACGACGGATAGCCGAGCGCCCACGGCGAGACGAACAGCCAGACGCCGACCAGCACCATGAGCTGGTCTTGCCAGCGTCTGGATGCGAAATGCATGGCCATGATTTTCTCCTCTCGAGCCAGGATCACACACTGCTTTAGACAATGTGCCCGGGCAGAAGTTTGGAGGAGGCGGAGGGACGGCCGCCGCACCGTCCTGAGGACAGTGCGGCGGCGCAGGGGGCTGTACAGCGGATTACGACAGGTTCGGCGCCAGGTAGCGTTCGAGTTCGCTCTTGTCCATGCCGCGGCGGCGCGCCATGTCCTCGAGCTGGTCTTCGCCGATCTTGCCGACCACGAAGTACTTCGAGTCCGGGTGCGCGAAATAAAAGCCCGATACCGCCGCACCCGGGTACATCGCAAAGGACTCGGTCAGCTCCATGCCGATCTCTTGCGCCTGCAGCGTGCGGAACAGCTCGGCCTTCACCGTGTGTTCCGGGCAGGCCGGGTAGCCCGGCGCCGGGCGGATGCCCTGGTAGGACTCGCGAATCAATGCCTCGTTCGACAGGTCTTCGCCGCTGGCATAGCCCCACAGGTCGGTACGCACGCGCTCGTGCAGGTATTCGGCGAAGGCCTCGGCCAGGCGGTCGGCCAGGGCCTTGAGCATGATCGACGAGTAGTCGTCGTGCGCCGCCTCGAAGCGCTGCTCGTGCTTCTCGATGCCCAGCCCCGCGGTGACCGCGAACATGCCGATGTAGTCGGCCACGCCGGACGCCTTCGGCGCCACGAAGTCGGACAGGCACTGGTTCGGGCGCTGCGCGCCGTCGACCACCGGCTTGACGCCCTGCTGGCGCAGGCCGTACCAGGTGAAGGCGACTTCCTCCCGCGATTCGTCGGTATAGACCTCGATGTCGTCCTCGTTCACCGCGTTCGCCGGCAGCAGCGCGATGGCGCCGTTGGCCGTCAGCCAGCGGCCCTCGATGATCTTCTTCAGCATGGCCTGGGCTTCCTCGAACACCTTGGAGGCCGCTTCGCCCACCACCTCGTCGCTGAGGATGGCAGGGTAGGGGCCGGCCAGGTCCCAGGTCTGGAAGAACGGACCCCAGTCGATGTAGCGCGCCAGCTCGCCCAGGTCGACGTTCTTGAACAGGCGACGGCCGATGAATTTCGGCTTGACCGGGGCATAGTCGAGCTTGGCCTTGTTGGCGCGCGCCTGCTCGAGCGTGAGCATCGGCAGCGCCTTCTTGTTGGCGTGCTGCACGCGGATGCGTTCGTAGTCTTGCGCCAGTTCGATGATGTAGGCGTCGCGCGTGTCCTCGGTCAGCAGCGACTGGCCCACCGATACCGAGCGCGAGGCGTCCGGCACATACACCACCGGGCCTTCGTAGTGCGGCGCGATCTTCACGGCCGTGTGCGCGCGGCTGGTGGTGGCGCCGCCGATCAGCAGCGGAATCTTCTTCTCGCGGAAGTACGGATCGCGCTGCATCTCGCGCGCCACGTGGGCCATTTCTTCCAGCGACGGGGTGATCAGGCCGGACAGGCCGACGATGTCGGCGTTCTCTTCCTTGGCCTTGGCCAGGATGTCGGCGCAGGGCACCATCACGCCCATGTTCACGATCTCGAAGTTATTGCACTGCAGGACCACCGAAACGATGTTCTTGCCGATGTCGTGCACGTCGCCCTTGACGGTCGCGATCACCATCTTGCCCTTCGGCTTGGCGACAATGCCGGTGCGGCGTTCTTCTTCCGCCTTCTCTTCTTCGATGAAAGGCACCAGGTGGGCCACCGCCTGCTTCATGACGCGCGCCGACTTCACCACCTGCGGCAGGAACATCTTGCCCTGTCCGAACAGGTCGCCGACGATGTTCATGCCGTCCATCAGCGGGCCTTCGATCACGTGGATCGGGCGGCCGTTCGCACGCAGTACCTGCTGGCGCATCTCTTCGGTGTCTTCGACGATCCACTGGGTGATGCCGTGCACCAGCGCGTGCGCCAGGCGCTTCTCGACCGGGGTGTTGCGCCACTCGAGGTTCTGCTCCTGCTTGCCGCCGCCGGCCTTCAGGGTGCCGGCGAACTCGATCATGCGCTCGGTGGCGTCCGGGCGGCGGTTCAGCACCACGTCCTCGACGCGCTCGCGCAGTTCGGGCGACAGGTCGTCGTAGACGCCGATCATGCCGGCGTTGACGATGCCCATGCTCATGCCGGCCTTGATCGCGTGGTACAGGAACACGGTGTGGATCGCCTCGCGCGCCGGGTCGTTGCCGCGGAAGCTGAACGACACGTTCGACACGCCGCCCGACACCTGCGCATGCGGCAGGTTCTTGCGGATCCAGGCGGTGGCTTCGATGAAGTCCACCGCGTAGTTGTTGTGCTCTTCGATGCCGGTGGCGATCGCGAAGATGTTCGGATCGAAGATGATGTCTTCCGGCGGGAAGCCGACCTGCTCGGTCAGTACCCTGTAGGCGCGGCCGCAGATCTCGGTCTTGCGGGCGAAGGTGTCGGCCTGCCCCTGTTCATCGAAGGCCATCACGATGACGGCCGCGCCGTAGCGGCGGCACAGGCTGGCCTGGCGGATGAATTCTTCCTCGCCTTCCTTCATCGAGATCGAATTGACGATGGCCTTGCCCTGCACGCATTTGAGGCCGGCCTCGATGACGCTCCATTTGGAGGAGTCGATCATGATCGGCACGCGCGAGATGTCGGGTTCGGAGGCGATCAGGTTCAGGAAGCGCGTCATCGCGGCCTGCGAGTCGAGCATGGCCTCGTCCATGTTGATGTCGATGACCTGCGCGCCGTTCTCGACCTGCTGGCGCGCCACCGACAGCGCCTCGTCGAACTGCTCGTTCAGGATCATGCGCGCGAAGGCCTTGGAGCCGGTCACGTTGGTGCGTTCGCCGACGTTGACGAACAGCGAGCTGTCGTCGATGGTGAAGGGCTCCAGGCCCGACAGGCGCATCGCGACCGGGATGTCAGGCACCTGGCGCGGAGCACGGCCTTCGAGGACCTGCGCGATCGCCGCGATGTGCTCGGGGGTGGTGCCGCAGCAGCCGCCGGCGATGTTGACGAAGCCGGCGTCGGCGAATTCGGCCAGCAGCGACGAGGTGTCGGCCGGCAGTTCGTCGAAGCCGGTGTCGCTCATCGGGTTGGGCAGGCCGGCGTTCGGGTAGATGCACACGAAGGTGTCGGCGATCTGCGAGAGTTCCTCGGCATACGGGCGCATCAGGGCGGCGCCCAGTGCGCAGTTCAGGCCGATGGTGATGGGCCTGGCGTGGCGCACCGAGTTCCAGAAGGCGGCCACGGTCTGGCCCGACAGGATGCGGCCCGAGGCGTCGGTGACGGTGCCCGAGATCATGATCGGCAGGCGCGGCACCTCGGGGTGCGCGTCGAAGTACTGGTCGATCGCGAACAGCGCGGCCTTGCAGTTGAGGGTGTCGAAGATGGTCTCGACCAGCAGCACGTCGGCGCCGCCCAGCACCAGGCCGCGCACCTGCTCGTGGTAGCTCTCCACCAGCTGGTCGAAGCTGATGTTGCGGGCGGCCGGGTCGTTCACGTCGGGCGAGATCGAGGCGGTCTTCGGGGTCGGGCCGAGGGCGCCGGCCACGAAGCGCGGCTTGTCCGGCGTGCTGTACTTGTCGCAGGCGGCGCGCGCGAGCCTGGCGGCCTGGACGTTCATCTCGTAGGCCAGATGCGCCATGTGGTAGTCGTCCTGCGCCACGCCGGTGGCGCCGAAGGTATTGGTTTCGATCAGGTCGGCGCCGGCGGCCAGGTAGCGCTCGTGGATCTCCTGGATGATCTGCGGCTGGGTCAGGGTGAGCAGCTCGTTGTTACCCTTCACGAACAGCTCGCGCTGGCTGGAACCCCCGGGAGCGCTGAAGTCCTTGAAGCGTTCGCCGCGGTAGGCCGCTTCGTCCAGCTTGTACTGCTGGATGATGGTGCCCATCGCGCCATCCAGGATCATGATGCGGCGCTTCAGGATGTCGCGCAGCTGGGAGTCGATCGGGGAGATGGTGCGGAGAGGGGCATTCATGTTGTCGTCTTTCTAGAATCGGCTTTACAGGCCGTTTACTGATGGGCGGTCTACGATTATACGTCATGACGCTGGATGCTTCCGGCGGGGCCAAAAAGGCAGTTTCGTGTATGTATCTTTATGTATGGAAATCGCAAACTGATACATGACGTTACAAAACCCGGTGTATCCGCAATCTTTACGTTACATACACGGACGACAATTACCCCGTCGCCACAGTGTTGGCGGAGCTTTTAACGGGATGATTGCATGAACAAAGAATATGAGCCGGATTGGGATCAAGCGGTGAGCCGCATCGAAGAACCGGCTGTCGCCGTCAAGCCGCAAACCATCAACGGCGTGAAGCAGATCGTGACGATTCGCCTGGACGTGGACATGCTCGACTGGTTCAAGTCGGCTGGCCCGGGTTACCAGACCCGTATCAACCAGGTGCTGCGTGAGTACATGGACGCGCAGCGCACAGCCGGGTCGCAAGAGAAGTGATGCAGTAAATGGTCGGGGCGGATGCCCCGATTTTCTTTTGGGGTCGAGACTTGCCGTAGGGTGGACGGCTATGCCGTCCGCGCGTTCACATCACGGTAATGCGGCCCGCGCGGCTGTTCATCCGATAGTTGAACGCGCGGACGGGGAACCCGTCCACCCTACGAAAAGCGCTTTCCGTCCAGCGGGAAGCTCTTGAGAAACTCCGCCGCCGCCAGGCGCTTGCCGCCCGGTTTTTGCAGCTCGGTCATGCGCAGCGCACCTTCGCCGCAGGCGACCACGATGCCTTGCGCATCCGCCGCCAGCACCTGGCCAGGCTTGCCACTGCCGGGCGCCAGTTCCGCATTCCATACCTTGACCGTCACGCCGTCGACCAGGCCGTGCGCACCCGGGAAGGGATTGAAGGCGCGCACCCTGCGCCACAGCAGCCCGGCCGGCAGGGCGAAGTCCAGCTTCGCTTCTTCCTTGCTGATCTTGGCGGCGTAGGTCACGCCCGCTTCCGGCTGCGGCACGGAGGCCAGCTGGCCGGCTTCCATCCGGCGCAGCGCGTCGACGATCATGCGGCCGCCCAGCGCGGCAAGCTTGTCGTGCAGGCTGCCGGTGGTGTCGGTGTCCGCGATGGCGATGCGCTCGATCAGCATCATCGGCCCGGTATCCAGGCCTTCTTCCATGCCCATGATGGTCACGCCGGTGTCGACGTCGCCGGCTTCGATCGCGCGGTGGATCGGCGCGGCGCCGCGCCAGCGCGGCAGCAGCGAGCCGTGGATGTTGATACAGGGGCGGATGTCGAGCGTGCTGCGCGGCAGGATCAGCCCATAGGCCGCCACCACCATCACGTCGTAGTCGAGCGCCAGCAGGCGCGCGTGGACGGCGCGTGCCTCCTCGGCGCGTTGCGGATCCTTGGCGTCCATGCGCAGCGACAGCGGCTGCGCCACGGGCATGCCATGGGCCAGCGCATACTGCTTGACCGCGGAGGCTTGCAGCTGCATGCCGCGCCCGGCCGGGCGGTCGGGCTGGGTCAGGACCAGGGGAATCTCGAAGCCGGCCTCGTGCAGGGCACGCAGGGCCACGGCGGCGAACTCGGGGGTGCCGGCGAAGACAACTTTAGGCGCGACTCTCATCGACCGCCTGTCAGCGGCGCGCAGCGCGCAGGGCGGCTTCGCGTTCCATGCCGCGTTCTTCCTTCTGCAGCTTGGCCTTGATGCGGTTGCGCTTGAGCGGCGACAGGTATTCGACGAAGACCTTGCCCATCAGGTGGTCCATCTCGTGCTGGATGCAGACGGCCAGCAGGCCGTCGGCGTCGACCTCGAATTCCTTGCCTTCGACATCGTAGGCCTTGCACTTGACGCGGGATGGACGCTCGACGCCGTCGTAGATGCCGGGCACCGACAGGCAGCCTTCGTCGTAAACCTGCTTTTCTTCGCTGGCCCAGGTGATTTCCGGGTTGATGAAGACCATCAGCTGGTCGGAGGTTTCGCTGACGTCGATGACGACCACGCGTTCGTGCACGTCGACCTGGGAGGCGGCCAGGCCGACACCGGGTGCGTCGTACATGGTGTCGGCCATGTCCTTGACCAGCTGGCGCAGGCGCTCGGTGCCGAATTCGGTGACCGGCTTGGCAAGCTTGTGCAGGCGTGGATCAGGATAGCGGAGGATATTCAGTAAGGCCATGGTCGGGCAATTCCAGGGGGTATCAGTTCAATGAGGAGTTCAGCAAGCCGGCGCGCACGGACAGAAATGCAACACATCCAGGGGCTGGCAAGACGCGTTTTGTCTTGCTAGTTCAGGGATTTGTGTGCAGAATTTGATTCAGTACGGCAACCTTTTGTCGATCAGGCGTAGTCATCGCTGTTTCTATCGTGCTGTTTATCGTGCTGTTTCTTCCAGAAGAGCGGTGCGCTGCCAGCCATCCGGTGTCAAAGCCGCAATCCAAGTACGCAACAGCGGACGCAATGACGGACGTATGCAATGAAAAATTTTAGCACAGTCGTGACCCGCGCTGCTGCGGCGGCGCTGGTCGCGTGTGCCGCGGCCAGCCCGGTCCAGGCGGCATCGTGCGCATTCCGTCCGAATGCGCCCGACCAGCACGTCGTGGTCAAGGGCGATACGCTCTGGGATATCTCGGGCGCCTTCCTGCAGAATCCGTGGTGCTGGCCCCAGGTCTGGGGCATGAACCGCGACGAGATCCGCAACCCGCACTGGATCTATCCCGGCCAGGTCATCTATTTCGACCGCACCCGCGGCCGCCTGTCCCTGACCCGTCCGGGGCAGGGCGACGGCCGCGGCCTCCCGCCACTCACGAAGCTGTCGCCGCAACTGCGCAGCGAGTCGCTCGAGCGCGACGCCGTGCAGTCGATTCCGGCCGGCATGATCGAGCCTTACCTGACCCAGCCGCTCGTGGTCGAGGCCGACGCACTGGCCGGCGCGCCGCGCATCGTGGCCTCGCAGGAAGGCCGGGTCTATCTCGGCACCGGCGACCGCGTCTACGTCAAGGGAAACCTGGGCGGCGGCAAGAGCTTCCAGGTGTTCCGCCCCAGCGGTCCGTTGAAGGATCCGCAGACCGGCAAGGTGCTGGCCTACGAAGCTGCCTACCTGGGCAGCGTGAGCCTCGATCGCGAAGCGGCACCGGGCGTGGATGCGCATAGTTTCCGCGTCACCGAGACGCGCCAGGAAATGGGCGTGGGCGACCTGCTGGTGCCGATGCCGCCGACGCCGGTGCGCAACTACATGCCGCATGCGCCGGCCCAGCCTGTCGATGCGCGCGTGATGTCGATCTACGCGGGCGTGAGCTATGCCGGCCAGAGCCAGGTGGTCACTGTCAATCGCGGTTCTGTTGACGGGCTCGATGTCGGCGCCGTGCTGCAGCTCTATCATCTCGGGAAGACGGTGCCGGACCCTGCCAGTAAAGGCATGCTCGGCTTCGGCAAACAGCAGATCAAGCTGCCCGACGAGCAATATGGCAGCCTGTTCATTTTCCGCGTGTTCAGCAATGTATCGTATGGCCTGATCATGCAAGTGACGGCGCCGGTGGAAGTCGGCGACGTGGCGCGCTCACCGGAGTAAACCCTACCGTGCAGGACACGGCCCCCCACCCATCCAGCCCGCCAGACGCCTGCGCCCTTGCCGACTGGATCCGTTTGGACGGGGCGGCCGGGGTGGGCTGCCGGACCGCGAAGCTGCTGCTCGGCGCATTCGGTTCCCCCGCGGCCATCTTCCGTGCCGGCTATGCGGCGCTTGCGGCACAGGTCCCGGCCGCGCAGGCCGCCGCGCTGTGCGCACCCATCACGCCGGAAGGCGCGCGCCAGGTCGACCTGACCCTGGCCTGGCTGTCCGCACCGCATCACCACATCCTCACGCTGCACGACGCCGACTACCCGGACGCCCTGCGGCACATTCCCGATCCGCCCTTGCTGCTGTACCTGAACGGACGGCGCGACCTGTTGCCTGCGCCCATGATCGCCGTGGTCGGCAGCCGCAATGCCAGCACGCAGGGCAGGGCCAATGCGGAAGGCTTCGCGGAAAGCCTGTCGCGCGCCGGCCTGTGCGTGGTGTCGGGCATGGCGCTCGGCATCGATACCGCCGCCCACGAAGGCGCGCTGCGCGGACCGGGGTCGACCATCGCGGTCATCGGCACCGGCCCCGACCGGGTCTACCCGGCACGCAACCGTGCGCTCGCGCATCGCATCGCCGAGGCGGGCTGCATCGTCAGCGAATACGCGCTCGGCACGCCGCCCGTCGCCGGCAACTTCCCGCGCCGCAACCGCATCATCAGCGGCCTGGCAGCCGGCGTGCTGGTGGTCGAGGCAGCGGCCCAGTCCGGTTCCCTGATTACCGCGCAGATGGCGGCCGAGCAGGGCCGCGAAGTGTTCGCGCTGCCTGGCTCGATCCATTCGGCACTGGCCAAGGGTTGCCATCGATTGATACGCGAAGGCGCGCACCTGGTCGAGACGGTGGACGAGGTATTGCAAGCGATGCGGGCGTCGCCGCTCGCGCGGCCTGCCATGGCGCCGGCGCGGGGCGGCGCGGGCCACGACGCCTTGCTGGCCGCGCTGGGCCACGATCCGGTGCAGGCAGATGCATTACTCGATTGTGTTGGCGGCGATGCCGGCCGGCTGGCCGGCGAACTGCTGGCGCTCGAACTGGCGGGGCTGCTCGAACGCTTGCCCGATGGCCGGGTGCAACGTGTCGTGCAAACAGCCTGAGCGAGCCTGCGCACCCTGATTCCCAAAAGTATGCTTGTTCTCGCATATGCATGTTGCATGAGGCAATACGAAAAAGAGTATTCTTCTTGAGATATATTTGTGAAATGTTTGACCTGAATTTTGTTAAATATCGACAAAACTGAATGAACCGATAAGGCCGTCATACAACGTTTTTTACCGGCGACACCTGGTCGCGCGTGTCGCACTTGTGCCTCGGCGAGCTTAGCTGCTACAGTAGCGTCACTATGTTCGACATCCTGGTCTACCTCTACGAGACGTACTATCGTCCTGACGCCTGCCCCGAGCCGGCGGCCCTGGCACGCAAGCTGTCCGCCGTCGGTTTCGATGATATCGAGATTTCCGAGGCGCTGGACTGGCTGTCCGGGCTGACCGAAGCGGCAGTTTCCGACGCAATCGATGCATGCACCGGCATCCGCTACTACGTGGACGAGGAATACATCGAGCTGGGCAGTGCAGCCATCGGCTTCATCCAGTTCCTCGAGAGCGCCAAGGTGCTCAGCCCGACGCAGCGCGAGATCGTCATCGAGCGCGCGCTGGCCTGCGACGAGTCGCCGGTGGCGCTGGGCAAGCTCAAGATCATCGTGCTGATGGTCCTGTGGAGCCAGGGCAAGGAGCCCGATGCGCTCATGTTCGACGACCTGTTCGGCGACGACGACGAGCAGGAACCGCGTCTGCTGCACTGAACACACGCACCACCGACGCATCGACGGGGCCGCAAGGCCCCGTTTGCATTTCGGCGGCTCGGCGCCGCCGTGCGCCCGCACGCAGGCTGCCGCGGCGGCATGCTGCGGATTCAGTTCGAGCACGCGCCGGTAACCGCTGTTTTCCATGGCGGAGGCGGACAGGCTCGGCGCGTAGACCACGACCGGGAAGCTGCCGCTTCCAGGCACGAGAGGCGGGCATCGCGCAATGTCGTCTTCGCTCGGCACGGGAAAGAATTCGCCCATGCCCGCCCTGCGTTGATAGACCAGAAAATTTGTAACATTCATTCGATTGGCATGTGACGCTTTTCGTCCTGAAGTGCGGATGCCTGGTGGCACACCGGGCGGCGCCATGCCGAAACACACGGCAATATCGGCCTGTTCCAGGTTGTAAGGGCAGGCCGGCACACTTGCAGTCGGCGCGCCATCGCGCTTATCATTGGCCGCTCAATCCAGATTGTTACTATACGGACACTACGGCTTTCACAACCGTCCAGCCCCGGAGCATGTATGATGCGCGGGCAAAAGCCACTTATATATAGAGCACCCGATAAACACTATGACCAAATCCCTCATCATCGCCGAGAAGCCGTCGGTCGCGAACGACATCGCGAAGACGCTGGGCGGCTTTACCAAGCACGATGAGTACTTCGAATCCGACGAATACGTCCTGTCGTCCGCCGTCGGCCACCTGCTCGAGATCGCGGTGCCCGAGGAGCACGACGTCAAGCGCGGCAAATGGAGCTTCACGCACCTGCCGATGATTCCGCCGTACTTCGCGCTGAACCCGATCGCCAAGACCGAATCGCGCCTCAAGGTGCTCAACAAGCTGATCAAGCGCAAGGACGTCACCACCCTGATCAACGCATGTGACGCGGGCCGCGAAGGAGAACTCATCTTCCGCCTGATCGCCCAGAACGCGAAGGCCAAGCAACCGGTCAAGCGCCTGTGGCTGCAGTCGATGACGGCCAATGCGATCCGCGAAGGCTTCGCCCACCTGCGCAGCGACGAAGAGATGCTGCCGCTGGCCGATGCCGCGCGTTGCCGTTCCGAAGCCGACTGGCTGATCGGCATCAACGGCACCCGCGCCATGACCGCCTTCAATTCGAAAGAGGGCGGCTTCTACCTGACCACCGTGGGCCGGGTGCAGACCCCGACCCTGTCGATCGTGGTCGAGCGCGAAGAGAAGATCAAGAAGTTCGTCGCGCGCGACTACTGGGAGGTGCGCGCCGAGTTCGTGTGCGCCGCCGGCATCTACGAAGGACGCTGGCTCGACCAGAATTTCAAGAAGGACGAGAACGACCCGGAGAAGCGCGCCGAGCGCCTGTGGAGCCGCGCCGCCGCCGATTCGATCGCCGCCGCCTGCCGCGGCAAGCAGGGCGTGGTTACCGAGGAATCGAAGCCGACCACCTCGATGGCGCCGGCCCTGTTCGACCTGACCAGCCTGCAGCGCGAGGCCAACGGCCGCTTCGGCTTCTCGGCCAAGAACACGCTGGGCCTGGCCCAGGCGCTGTACGAGAAGCACAAGGTGCTGACCTACCCGCGTACCGATTCGCGCCACCTGCCGGAAGACTACATCCAGACCGTCAAGGACACGATGGGTGCGCTGGCGGACACGAATAACTACAACGGCTTCGCCAAGCAGATCACCAAGAACGGCTGGGTCAAGCCGAACAAGCGTATTTTTGATAACACCAAGATCTCGGACCACTTCGCGATCATCCCGACCGGCGTCGTGCCGAAGAACCTGACCGAGCCGGAACAAAAGCTGTACGACCTGGTCACGCGCCGCTTCCTGGCCGTGTTCTTCCCGCCGGCCGAATTCCTGGTGACGACCCGTTTCACCGAAGTGTCGGGCCACCAGTTCAAGACCGAGGGCAAGGTCATGACCAACCCCGGCTGGCTGGCGGTGTACGGCAAGGACACCACCGGCGACGACAAGGACGGCGCCAACCTGGTGCCGGTGCAGAAGGGCGAGAAGGTCCAGACCGAGAAGATCACCGCCAATGGCCTGGTCACCAAGCCGCCGGCGCGCTATAGCGAAGCGACGCTGCTGTCGGCGATGGAAGGCGCGGGCAAGCTGGTCGACTCCGACGAGCTGCGCGACGCCATGGCCGGCAAGGGCCTGGGCACGCCGGCGACGCGCGCGGCCATCATCGAAGGCCTGCTCACCGAGAAATACCTGATCCGCGAAGGGCGCGAGCTGATCCCGACCGCCAAGGCATCGCAGCTGATGACGCTGCTGCGCGGCCTGGGCGTGAACGAACTGACCGCCCCCGAGCTGACCGGCGAATGGGAATACAAGCTGTCGCAGATGGAGAAGGGCAAGATTTCGCGCGACGAGTTCATGCGCGAGATCCAGCAGATGACGCAGATCATCGTCAAGCGCGCCAAGGAATACGACAACGAGACCATCCCGGGCGACTACGCGACCCTGAAGACCCCGTGCCCGAACTGCGGCGGCGTGGTCAAGGAAAACTACCGCCGCTTCGCCTGCACCAAGTGCGACTTCTCGATGTCGAAGACGCCGGGCAGCCGCCAGTTCGAGATCAACGAGGTCGAGGAACTGCTGGAGAAGCGCACCATCGGTCCGCTGCAGGGCTTCCGCTCGAAGATGGGCCGTCCGTTCGCGGCGATCCTGCGCATCGTGCGCGACGAAGACATCCAGAACTTCAAGCTCGAATTCGACTTCGGCCAGGACCAGGACGAGGGCGAGGACGGCGAGGGCGTCGACTTCACCGGCCAGACCGCGCTCGGCCCCTGCCCGAAGTGCGCCAGCGGCGTGTACGAGATGGGCCTGGCCTACGTGTGCGAGAAGACGGTCGCCAAGCCGAAAGCCTGCGATTTCCGCAGCGGCCGCATCATCCTGCAGCAGGAAATCCTGCCCGAGCAGATGGCCAAGCTGCTCAACGAGGGCAAGACCGACCTGCTGCCGGGCTTCGTGTCGCAGCGCACGCGCCGCGCCTTCAAGGCCTTCCTGGTGCGCGGCAAGGACGGCAAGATCAGCTTCGAGTTCGAGGAGCGCAAGGCCAAGCCGGGCGCGAAGGGCAAGGCGCAAGCGGCCGACGGCGCCGCGGACGGCGCCGACGCTGCCGATGGCGCAGCGGCGCCGGTGAAGGCGGCGCGCAAGGCGCCGGCAAAATCGGCTGCGAAATCGGCTGCGAAATCGGCTGCGAAATCGGCTGCGAAATCGGCTGCCAAGACGGCGACCAAGACCGCGGCGAAGCCGGCCGCCAAGACGGCGGCGCGCAAGCCGGCGGCGAAGAAGATCGCTTCGGCGGCAAGCAAGAAGTAAGCGCTGCGCTGCCGATCGCACAAGGACGCGGACCCGAGGGTTCGCGTTTTTTTTTTCGCGCGGGCAAACAATCAGATCCGCTGACCCATGCCTCCTTCGCTCAACGGGCTGCTGGCCTTGCTAGCGCTTCAATCAATTTCAGCAAAAATTGTTGATGTTTTGAATTTGATTTGTCAAAATTGTGTCCTGAAGATACATTGCCAAACCTTGGCGCGACTTTCGCGGACGCCGGGTGGCTTTTATCAAAGAAGGAGTCATGAGCGAAATGCGCGCTAGCTGGTCGTCATGACAGCACCGTGCGCTGGTCGTGGACGACCGTCTCGAAGGTCAGCGATGCTGCAAATGCTGCTCGACATGCATGGCTACTTGGTAAAGGTCGCACATTCGGGGGCCTTGGGGCCGGCCACACTGCTGCGCCGGACGCGCGCGGCGGCCTCTCGCCATCAACCTGGAACGACTTTTCATGCAATGGGTAAAACTGATAGCTCCAACGATCCGACTGGCCGCCGGTGCTGCCCTTGCTCTGGCTGCATTTGGACCTCGGCTGCTTCGAGAGAAGCGATCTGCAAGCCCGGGTGACACAGCCGCTGAGCGGCGTCTGGACCTGGCAAACCGGCTTGAAGCCTTCAAACATGTCATCGAGTCGGCCGGCATCGGTACCTTTTTCTGGGACCTGACCCAGGATACGGTGCGCTGGTCGGAACACCATTACGCGATTTTCGGCTGGCCGGCGGGAATCCCCGTGACGCATACCATGTTCCGTCAGCGGGTCCATCCTGATGATCTGGCAAATGTCGATGCCGCCGTGAACGCGGCCCTCTCCAGCGGCGCGGACTACTCGGTGCGCTTTCGCATCTGCCTCGACGATGGAGCGGTCCGCTACGTACGTGGCAGTGGCCGTGTCGAGCTCGGCGCCGACGGTCGTCCGTCCGGCATCAACGGGGCCGTCGTCGACGTCACCGAGGCCACCCAGGCGCAGAACGCCATACGCCAGCGCGAACATGACCTGGCGATCATCGCGATGCACCTGCCGGACATCATCAGCCGCTTCGACCGCGAATACCGCTGCGTGTTCATGTCTTCCCGCGTGGAAGCCTTGACCGGAAAACCAGCCGAATTTTATATTGGCAAGAAATACACGGAATTCGGGATGTCTTCCGCGCTGGCGACGCGCTGGGGCGCGGTACTCGACAATGTACTGCGCAATGGCAAGGGCCGCGAATTCGATTTCAGCCATACCGACCCGGACGGCAACGAGCGCTTCTTCATTGCCCGCTGCTTGCCTTCGTTCGACCTGGAAGGCCGGGTAGAATCGGTGCTGGCCGTCTCCAGCGACCATACCGAACGCGAACGCGGCGTACGCCAGGTGCGCGAAGACGGTGCGGCACTGCAGCGCGCGGACCATCGCAAGAACGAATACCTGGCGACGCTTGCCCACGAATTACGCGGCCCGCTCGCGCCGATCGCGTCGGCGGCCCAGCTGATCCGTTTTTCCAACGACCGCCTGGTGCGCAACAAGGCGCGCGAGGTGATCGAACGGCAAGTCACGCAACTGTCCAAACTGGTCAACGATTTGATGGAGGTGGGGCGCATCAGCTCGGGCAAGCTGGAGATCGAAAGAAAGCCGGTCGCGCTGCGTCAAGTCATCGAGCAGGCGATCGAAAGCACGCAGCCCCTGCTTGACGCCAAAAACCAGACGCTCACCTGCGCCATGCCCTCGTCGCCCGTCTGGCTCGATGGCGACGCATTGCGGCTGATCCAGATCTTCAGCAATCTGCTGACCAACGCATCGAAGTACTCTCCGGCAGGCTCGGCCGTGTCGATCGATACCCGCGTCGATGGAGACTCGGTGAGCTTGCGCGTATGCGACGAAGGCATTGGCCTGTCCGCGTCGTCGGTCGACGATATCTTCGACCTGTTTGTCCAGGTGCATGCGACGGGTGTGCATGCGCAAGGGGGATTGGGAATTGGCCTGAGCCTCGTGAAGCAATTGGTGGAACTGCACGGGGGCAGGGTAAGCGTGTCGAGCGAAGGCGTGAACAAGGGAAGTTGCTTCACAGTTGTATTGCCTTGTGTGGAGCACGCCGAGCCGGCCCTGGACACGCTGCCGTCCGGCCAGGAGTCGCCTTCGCGGCCGCTGACCGTGCTGGTCGTCGACGACAATATCGATGGCGCCACGACGCTTGCCTTGCTGCTCCAAGCCCTGGGCCATCAGGCAGTGCTGGCCTTTAACGGTCTCGACGCGGTGGCGCTGGCAGCCGGGCGCCACTTCGACATGGCTTTCCTCGACCTCGGCTTGCCCGATATCAGCGGCGTGCAGGTAGCATTGCGTATTCGTAACACGCCAAGCGGTCGCAAGCTGCCGCTGATCGCGCTGACCGGGCTGGGGCGGGATGAGGACCGCTACCTGACGCGTGCCGCGCAATTCGACGAGCACGTGACCAAGCCCTTGCATATCGACGACCTGATGCGCATTATCCAACGCACCACAGCCGGGCTCGGGACACAGTGACCGGGCGGTGACGGCGTCGCGTGCGCAGGTCCGGCAGTCTGTTGCCTGATCCGGCGGTGAGGTGGCACGGTTTTGGCTGGACCTGCCGTCCGCAACAAGGCCGGTGGTGCGCACGACATTTTCGCCATGGATTCGTCACACCCCGCCGTGGTTTTCCTTTCCTTCCCCCAAAAATTTGCTTTTCATTAATCAATTGTTCCGTAATAATCGGTCAGGTATTTGATACCTCAAGTTTCATCATTCGGTCCGCCTCCACCAGGCACAACACTTACAACGATATCGAGACCCGTCTGAACCCCATGAAGCTCTCCGACCTGAAAATCGCAACCCGCCTGTACCTCGGCTACGGCATCCTGATCGGCATCACCGGCATCGTGGTCGCCATTGCCTATGCCAACTTCACCGCACTCGGCAAGGCCGACGAAGCCAACGCGCGCAGCCATGCCATCCTGGCCGAAGCCGATGCGGCGCTGCTGGCGCTGGTGGACATCGAGACCGGCCAGCGCGGTTTCGCGCTGACCGGCGCGCAAGCCGCGCTCGAACCCTACAGCGCCGGCAAGCAGGCCTTCCAGCAGCACCTCGACAAGGCCTTGCAGCTGACCGCCGGCAACGACGCCCAGCAAGGCCGCCTGCGGGCGCTGGCGCAGCAACAGCGCGACTGGCTGGCCCAGGCCGTCGATCCGGCCATCGCCCTGCGCCGCGACGCCGTCGACACCGACCTGGGCGCGGTGATCGCGCACGAGCAGGCCGGCAAGGGCAAGGCCGCCATGGAGGCCATGCGCGGCACGATCGGGCAGCTGCGCCGCACCGAAACCGAAGAACTGGCGCAGCACGCGGCGGAGATCGCCGGACTGCAGTCGGCCATGCGGCGCACCCTCGTCGGCGGCGGCCTGATCGGCGCCATCCTGGCGGTGTTCATGGCTTATCAACTGGGGCGCAACATCAGCATTCCGCTGCGCCGCGCGGTGGCGCTGGCGCGCAGCGTGGCGCAGGGCGACCTGACCCGTGAGGTCAAGGTCCGCACCAACGACGAAGCCGGCGAGCTGATGGCCGCACTGAAGGACATGAACGCTTCCCTGGTGGCCATCGTGTCGAAGGTGCGCGCCGGCACCGGCGCCATCGCGACCGCCGCGCACGAGATCTCGGCCGGCAACCAGGATCTGTCGAGCCGTACCGAGCAGCAGGCCGGCTCGCTGGAGGAAACCGCCTCGTCGATGGAAGAGCTGACCGTGATCGTCAAGCAGAATGCCGACAATGCGCGCCAGGCCAAGCAGATGGCCGCGAGCGCCGCCGACACCGCCGCCCGCGGCGGCCAGGTGGTGGCCGAGGTGGTGACGACGATGGGCTCGATCAACGAGGCCTCGCGCAAGATCGCCGACATCATCACCGTCATCGACGGCATCGCTTTCCAGACCAATATCCTGGCCTTGAACGCCGCCGTGGAGGCGGCGCGCGCGGGCGAGCAGGGCCGCGGCTTCGCGGTCGTGGCGGGCGAGGTGCGCAACCTGGCGCAGCGCTCCGCGGCGGCGGCCAGGGAAATCAAGGAACTGATCGGCGACTCGGTGTCGCGCGTGGAAACCGGTTCGCGCCTCGTGGACCAGGCCGGCGGCACGATGGACGAGGTGGTGGCCAGCGTCAAGCGCGTGTCCGACATCATCGGCGAGATCGCCGCCGCCAGTGACGAGCAGCGCGAGGGCATCGAGCAGGTCAACGGTGCGATCGTCCAGATGGACCGGGTGACGCAGCAGAATGCGGCGCTGGTCGAGCAGGCCACGGCGGCCGCCGAAGCGATGCGCGAGCAGGCCGGCGGGCTGGCGCAACTGGTGGATACCTTCCAGCTGGCCAAGCCATCCGGCGCCGCGCCGCAGGCCGCCGCGCAAGCCCTGCCGCGTCCGCCGGCACGCCCGGCGCTGCCGCGTGGCCGCCAGCCGGCCCGCCCACAAGCCCGGCCGCCGGCGCCGGCGCCCGCGGAGGCGACCGACGCGGCCGAGGTGGAATGAGGCGAAGCTGCCGGCTTTGGCTCGTCTTCGAAGAATACGCGCGGCCCTAACCGACGGTGTCCCAGTCGCACCGTTGCCCGGACCGCGCATCTGGCGGCGCAAATGAAAAGGCGCTGTTACCTTTATCTATTGATGCCCCCGATTGCGATGCGTAAGAACTGTTCCGCAGCAATTGCCCGCGCGCCGTCGAGCGCCCGGTGCCAACCCAAGTAATTCGGCAGGTAGCGCGATGCCACGCCGCGAAAGCGGGCCAGCCAGTCGCGTAGACGCTGATGGAAGGCGTTCACATTCTGTACGTGGAGGGCGTTGCCAGCGTCACGGCGCACCCGCACGCCGGCGCGCAGGTTGACCGCCTGGTGGGCGATCCCATGTTTGCGTGAGAACGCCCGGTAGGCGGCATTGGCGTCGCTGACCAGGAGTGCTTGCCGGTCGAGCCTGGGCAGCAGGTAGCGTTCCAGGTGCACCGCCCTCAAGGCCCCGCGCCCGACCAGCGCGCCGATGGTCTGCCTGCCGCGGTCACGCGCGACCAGGATGCAGTCGAGCTCGCTCGAGATGCCGCGTTTGCGCGCCGCGCCGCCACGCTTCCTCGGCGCCCGGTCCAGCTTGCGCGCGCCCTTTTGCGATTCCAGGATGAACATTTCATCGGCCTCGACGATGCCGCTCAGTTGTTGCGGCAAGTCGTGCTTGACCCGGTCGACGAAGCGGTGGCGCCAGCGAAACGCGGTGTTGCGGTGCACGCCGACATCAAGGGCGGCGCGGCGCACCGATTTGGCCCCGATCAATGCGTCCAGGTAGTCGAGCCATTTTTCGCGCAGCCGCAGCCGCGCAAAAGGCGTGCCGCTCAGGTCGTTGAAGCTGCGGCCGCATTCCCGGCAGCGGTAGCGCTGCAGGCCATTGGCATGGCCGTGCCGGTAGCAGCGCGTGCAGGCGCAGCGCGGACACGCGCGTTGGGGTGCGCGGATCTGCTCGATGAGGGCGACGGTCCGGTCCAGCCCTGCGGCCGGATGCAATGCCGCCAGTGTTTGTTGGCGCTGCGCCCCGTTCAGCGCGGGCAGCCGCGCGAACCATTTCTTGAAGCTGGGTGTTTTCACGGCCGCTTCCTGTCGATGGAGACAGGTGTTCGACCAGGGAGATGCTCAGCAGTTCAGGGCTCATCCATAGTTAACGCTGACAGAGCCAATGAAAAAACCGCGGCATGACCGCGGTTTTTCTGGTTGTGCGCGACGCGCCGGACAGGTCTTATTCCTGCCATTCCTGCAGTGCGCGGATGGCGGCTTCGCCGTTGCGGATCGCCTTTACGCGGCGCACGATCTCGTTGCGCCAGGCTTCGTCGGCATCCTCGTCGACATCGACGTCCTGCAGCAGAAGGCGGACCAGGGCGTGCTTGTCCGCTTCGCTCAGCGTCTGGATCTGTTCTGCGATCTCGGAAACCAGGTTCGACATGATGCTCCTTCCGGCTAATATTTCGCAAATATTACCTGCAGTTCTATGGGTTGTCGACAGGAACCATGTTGTCCGCGGGTTTTCGATCGATTAATTTGTTATCGGGGTCGATACCGGCCCGTGCCGGACGTGCATTCACCACCAGCGTGACGGTCTGGCTGGCCTGGTCGACCAGGCGCCGTTCGCGTGCCAGCGGATTGCCGTTGCGGTCATCGGCGCCGAACTCGATGTAGTCCCTGAGCGGCGCCGGCTGCTCGTCGCCCAGTTCGCCGGCGCGCACCTTGCCCGCATGCGCCTTGATCGTCACCTCGAACTTGCCGTCCTTGCGCTGGCGGACGGTGGCGCTGTCGGCGCGGTTTTCGTACAGGACGATGTGCTCGAACAGGTCGTCGATCAGGTAGGCCTTGTCGGGCGGCGTCACGGCGCGCAGCGCATCCACCAGCGCCAGCACGGTCGGGTAGGGCGCGCCCTTGAACGCATGCTTCTCGAGCAGGCCGCGCAGCACGCCGTTGACGGTGTCTTCTCCCAGCAGGTCGGCCAGCAGGTACAGCGCCAGGCTGCCCTTGCGGTAGTGGACGTAGTCCTGGTTCTCGTTCTGGGCCAGCGGCAGCTCCTTGCGGCGTTCGGTGGCGCGGCCCATCAGGTAGGCGTCGAGGTTGTAGCGCAGGAAGCGGCGCATCTTCTGTCCGCCGGCTGCGCGCTTCATCACCATCAGCGCGGTGTACTCGGACAGGCTTTCCGACAGCACGGTAGCGCCGCGCGTGTTGGCGCCCACCAGCTGGTGACCCCACCACTGGTGCGCGGTCTCGTGGGCGCTGACGTAGAACGGGTAATCGATGTCCTTCGGCGAATCCTCGTCGATGCGGGCGATGAAGCCCATGCTTTCCGAGAACGGGATGGTGCCGGGAAAAGCCTGCGCATAGCTGGCGTAGCGCGGGAACTCGACGATGCGCAGTTCGCGGAAAGGGTAGGGGCCGAAGCGGCGCGCAGCGTACTCCAGGCCGGCCTGGGCGCCGCGGATCATGCGCTCGACGTTGGCTTCGTGGCCCGGATGGTAGAACACGTCGATGGTCACGTCCTGCCAGCGGTCGTGCCGCACCTCGTAGCGCGCCGACTGGATCGCATAGAAGTTCAGGATCGGCCTGTCCATCCGGTAGTGGAAGTAGCGGCGGCCCTTGTCGATCCATTCCTTTTCGAGGGTGCCGGGCGCGATCGCGATCTGGTCGGGAGAGGTAGCGAGCACGGCGTCGAAGCCGATCCAGCCGGCGTCCACGCCCAGGCTGTGGTTGGCGCGCGCGGCCTGGTCGTCGCGCGCCGCCATCGGGTCTTTCGGCGCGAGGCCGCGCCGCTTGCGGTCGCGCTCGTCCGTCAGCTCCACGGCCGGCTGGTAGCCGATGCGCGGCATGACCTCGTTGGTAAAGAAGGTCCCGTTCCGGATCACCGGGGTCTCGCTTCCCAGGTCCAGCAGGCCGCCCGGCGCATACCCGACGCGGAACCGGAAGTCCATGCGCGCACCCGGCTGCAAGGGCTGGGCCAGGCGGTAGTGATAGAAACCGTGCTCGGGATCGGCCAGCACCAGGCGCGCCGGCAGCGAGAAGCGCGTGGCCAGCGCGGCGCCGCGCTGCTGGTACAGGACGATGTCCTGGACCGGGACCGTGTTGCGGTTGAGCAGCTCGTATACGCCGTTCACGCTCAGCGAGCGCGTCTCGGGCCGCAGGTCGGCCTCCAGGTGCACGTCGACGATGCGCGGCTGCGGCAGCTTCGCGTAGCGGCGGTAGCGCAGTTCGTATTCGGCGCGCAGGCTTTCCTGCCGGGCGCTGGTCCGGTAGCCACCCGCGTCCAGTTCATAGGCCAGCAGCGCGCCGGTGCCGGCGAACACCAGCAGGCCCGCGCCGAAGCCGGCCAGCACTGGCCTGGACAGGTTGCGGCGCGCCAGGCGCAGGCGCTCGCGCCAGCCGTCGTCGACCCCGCGCGCCCACAGCACGCGCGCCGCCACCATCAGCATCAGGGCCAGGCCGCTCCAGTACAGCTGGAACAGGTGCTCGCGCAGCAAGTAGTGGCCGAAGCCGTTCATCGCCGAGTAGGTGAAGGGCGGGGTGCTGCCGTACACCAGCATCGGGTGGTCGAGGCCGACGCCCTGCGCGGTGGCGGTCACCAGGTACACGGCGATCAGGATGAAATAGGCCAGGTAGCGGTTGTTGACGATCACCTGCACCGCGACCGCCGCCACCGCCAGCAGCGCATACTGCGGCAGCAGCACGGTGAACAGGAAGCGCAGGTACAGGCCCGGCTCGAGGACGAACCAGCCCTTGAACAGCTGGATCAGCATGCCCACCACCATCGCCATCGCCAGCAGCAGGGCCTGCAGGCCGACCAGGGCCAGGGTCTTGCCGACCAGGGGCAGCCAGGTCGGCGCCGGCATGGCATCGAGCATCTGGGCCATGCGCGCCTCGCGTTCGCGCCACACCATCTCGCCGGCGAACAGGGTGGTCACCACCAGCATGTACAGCGCGAACACCTCGCGGATCAGGTCCAGCACCATGTAGGTGACCGGATAGGTATTGGTGCCGTAGATCGCGCCGAGGTCGAGCGCGCTGGCGGCCAGGATCAGGACGCCGGCGATCGCCAGCGCCAGGAAGTACACGTTCTTGCTCGATTCGCGCAGGTTGTACCAGACCGACTTCCCCAGCAGCAGGCCCAGGCTGCGGCGCGCGAAGTCCGGTGCTTCGCGGGTGTCGACGGCGGCGCGGGACAGTTGCGGCGACGGTGGCGCGGGCGTGGCAGGGATGTCGCCCGGCTGCTGGCCCTTCTTGTGGCGCGGGTCGACGTTGTCGCTGGTGTGGAAGCGCCAGTAGCCGAGCAGCAGGACCACCAGCCCGAATCCCAGCCAGACCAGGCGGTTCACCAGGTACACGCCTTCCAGCGTGACGAGGCGCGTGTTGCGCTCGGCGATCGGCCAGTATTCTGTGAGGCGGATCAGGGCAGTGGTGCCGAAGGGGTCGATCAGCGCGGCCAGGGTCTTGTAGTCGAGGTCGCGCGCCAGCGAAGGCGCGACGATGTAGCCGATCATCATGACGATGCTGGCCACGTAGACCGGCAGCATGCGGCGCGACAGCGCCGCCAGCACGAAGAACAGGGAGCCGAAGATGAAGGTATTCGGCAGCAGCGTCAGCAGGTAAGGCAGCAGGTAGCTGGACAAGCCGTTCGGACCGAGGCGGTCGGGGTCGATGCCGGGGATGAAGCTGCCCAGCCAGGCGCCCAGCACGATGCTCGACAGGATGATCGCCAGGGTGACGAAGGCGCCCAGGAAGCGTCCCAGTACGTAGTCGGCCTTGCGAATCGGCGCACTGAAGAAGAAGTGCTGCATCTCGTATTCGAAGTCCTGCTGCACCGAGCGGCCCATGACGGCGGCCACCACCACCACGCCGAAGCAGCCGAGGAAGGCGGTGGTGAGCGCGATCTGGCGCGGCCCGTTGATCAGGACCCGGCCACCGAAGCTGACGATCGCATCGCGGAAGGCGCCGCCTGCCGCGGCCATCCACAGCATCGCCAGCGCCAGGAACATGCCGAAGTAGATCCAGGTGGACAGCAGCCGCAGCCGCTGCCGCGCCTCGAAGCCGGCGATGGCGAACAATGGGGAGATCATCGCTTGGCACGCATTCGTTAACAACTTCCCGCCGTGGGGTTATAGAGCGATTTGCCGGCGATGGTGGCGAAGTAGACGTCTTCCAGGCTGGCGCGGGCCGGCTCGAAGCCGTCGCCCGGATCGGTCTCGGAATACACGTGGATCAGGGTGCGGCCGGTGAGCAGGCGGGTGGAGATGACGTGGTGGCGCTTCTGGAACACCGGCAGTTCCTGCTTGGTGACGAAGCGCGCCCAGATGTAGTCCTCGATCTCGTAGGTCAGGTCTTGCGGGTCGCCGCACAGCAGCACATGGCCCTTGTTGATGATGGCCATGTTGGCGCACAGGTCGGCTACGTCGGACACGATGTGGGTGGACAGGATCACGGTCTTGTCCTGGCCGATCTCGGACAGCAGGTTGTGGAAGCGCACGCGCTCCTGCGGGTCGAGGCCGGCGGTGGGTTCGTCGACGATGATCAGGCGCGGGTCGCCCAGCAGGGCCTGGGCGATGCCGAAGCGCTGGCGCATGCCGCCCGAGAAGCCGCCGAGGCGCTGGTTGCGCACTTCCCAGAGGTTGGTCTGCTGGAGCAGGCCGTCGACCACCTCGCGCCGGCGGTGCTTGTGCGACAGGCCCTTGAGCTGGGCGAAATGGTCGAGCAGTTCGTAAGCGGTCACTTTCGGGTAGACGCCGAAATCCTGGGGCAGGTAGCCGAGCATGCGGCGCACCTCGTCCTTTTCGTCGAGGACGTCGATGTCGTCCAGGAAGACCGAACCCGAATCGCATTCCTGCAAGGTGGCGAGGATCCGCATCAGCGTCGATTTGCCGGCGCCGTTCGGACCGAGCAGGCCGAACATCCCGGACGGGATGGTCAGCGTGACACGGTCGAGCGCGACCACGCCATTGGCGTAGGTCTTCGACAAATTGCGGATTTTCAATTCCATACCATGTCCCCAAGCGTGCATATAAACCTTTTTCAACACTTGCATTGTATTAAATTGTCCTGGAGTTTGTGGGTACTCTGCGACACACGGAAGGTTTGGCGGCCCAGACTGCATAATCGGCGGACCGGGCGGTGACGGTATGCACCAATAGTTTCCGCATATAAACATGGCGCCACAGGCACATTCGGCCTGGAAACATGGATAATGGGGGCATGAACAAGGCCATCCAGGACAAGTTGCTGGCGCTGATGCGCGAGGGGCGTGATCGTACCGAGTCGACCGACTGGTTCCGGGTCGCGCTGGGCCTGTATTACCTGGCGGCGCTGATGACCGAAGAGGCGATCGATTTCAAGAAGGTCGACCGCGGCTTCAACCGCTTCATCTATCACACGCTGGGCAAGGGCCACACCATTACCAGCGTGCTGCAGTACATGAGCGGCGCCAGGGTCATGCCCACCGTCGGGTGCGCGCGTTTCATGGACGCGTTCCGGCGCCACTGCCCGGAAGTGCCGCCCGCATCGATTCCCTTCCTGCTCGAGCTGAACCTGGGGGTGGCGAAGAACATCTCGGGGCTGGAGGCGGAGGGCCCGCTGGCCGACTGGATCGCCCGCAGCAAGGCCGAGCTGGAAGCGGGAGCGCCAGGCGCCCAAGGCCCGGCACAAGGCCTATAATGATGTTTTCGAATATCGCATCGACAACTTTATGAGTGCATACCGTTCCAACTCTTCCCTCGACAGCCTGATCGCCGGTTTCGACAAGGCCCTGCGCGTGGTGGGCGGCGTGGCATCGTCGTCGCGCCCGAATCCCGGCCTGCACGCCACCGACTGCGAGCTGAGCGAGGACGAGCGCCGCCATAGCGCCGGCCTGATGCGCGTCAACCACGTCGGCGAGGTGTGTGCGCAGGCGCTGTACGATTCGCAGGCGCGCTTCGGCAAGAGCCCGGCGATCCGCAAGCAGTTCGAAAAGTCGGCGCGCGAGGAAGAAGACCACCTGGCGTGGACCGCCGAGCGCCTGTCCGACCTGGGTTCGCAGCCGAGCCTGCTCAATCCGCTGTGGTATGCCGGTTCCTATGTGCTGGGCAGCATTGCCGCCAAGCTGGGCGACCCGCACAGCCTGGGCTTCGTGGTCGAGACCGAGCGCCAGGTCGAGGCGCACCTGAACCGGCACCTGGAGGAGCTGCCGCCGCAGGACGCCAAGTCGCGCGCCATCGTCGACCAGATGCGGGTCGATGAAATCGCGCACGGCGCGGCGGCGCAGGCGCTGGGGGCGGCCGACACGCCCGTGCCGGTCAAGCTGCTGATGACGGCGATGTCGAAGGTGATGACCACCACCGCATACCACATCTGACGCCGCATCCGGCGCCCCGGGGATCAGACTTCGACAATCTCCACCGTGTGCGTGATCTCGGCCGTCTTGGCCAACATGATCGAGGCGGAGCAATACTTTTCGTGCGACAGGCTGACGGCGCGCTCGACGGCCGCCGGCTTCAGATTGCGGCCGGTGACCGTGAAGTGGAAGTTAATCTTGGTGAACACCTTGGGTTCGGTCTCCGCGCGCTCGGCCTGCAGCGTCACGTCGCAGCCGCGCACGTCCTCGCGCCCGCGCTTGAGGATCAGCACCACATCGTAGGCGGTGCAGCCGCCGGTGCCGACCAGCACCATCTCCATCGGGCGCGGCGCCAGGTTATGGCCGCCGCCATCCGGTGCGCCGTCCATCGTCACCATGTGGCCGCTGCCGGTCTCGGCACGGAAACTCATGCCCGACGGGCCGTTCCAGCTGACTTTCACTTCCATTGCTTTTTCTCCGCTGAGGATTGACTGCGGAACATTGTAAGGCAGACGGGGACGCCGTGTAACGGCGTCCCTGGATGAGAAGGCCTAGACGGCCAGCACGTAGCGCTCGCTCTTCATGCGCCAGCTGGAGAAGGCGATGATCAGGACGGCCGGGATGGCCGCGCACAGGAAGGTCATCAGGTAGGGCAGGGCGCCCAGGCTGCCGGCCTTCGACATTTCGGTGACCAGGGTCTGGTTCGACAGCATCGGCACCATGTACATCCAGTCCGCGGTCTTGAGGTCCATGAAGGAGACCACGAAACCGGGGATGATCGGCACGATCAGCACGATGCTGATCATGGTCTGCGCTTCCTTGAAGGTCTTGGAATTCATCGCCAGCGCAATGTGCAGCGCACCGCCCAGCAGTGCGAGCGGCACCGTCACCAGGCAGACCAGCATCAGTTCGCCCCAGCCCAGGCTCCAGGACATGCCGAGCTCCTCCAGCGGCAGCCAGCGCAGGATCATGTGCGCCAGCATCAGTTCGAGGGTAACGCCGACGATGCCCAGCGTGCTCGCGGCCAGCCACTTGCCGCATACCAGTTCCCAGGTCTTGGCCGGCTGCGCCATCAGCACTTCGAGCGAGCGGCGCTCGCGTTCGCCGGCGGTGCTGTCGACCGCCGCCGACATGCTCAGCATGAAGGCCGGGAAGAACAGGATGCCGATGATGCTGCCGATCAGGGCGGCCGAACGCGAGGCGTTGGTGCCGGTGTCGTAGCGCTGCACCTGGATCGGCGACAGCGCCACCGGCGACACGCCGTGCGCCAGCAGGCGCGCACCGGCGATGTTGGCGCCATAGGCCTCCAGCACGTCTTCCACGTCCCTGCGCTGGCGGTCGCGGTCCGAGGCCGAGTCGTACCAGATCTCGACCCGCGCCGGGCGCATCGCGTAGTAGTTCTCGGTGAAGTCGTCCGGCAGGCGCAGCACCGCAACCGCCTTCTTGGCGCGCAGCAGTTCGCCGATCGCGTCCTCGTCCATCGGCGCGGTGTCCTGGACCGTGATGTTCTTCTGGCCCAGCTGCGACATCAGGGTCGGCGCCTTGGCGCCCCCGATCACCGCCAGCTCGATGCCCTCGCGCTCGGTCTTGGTGCTCTTCTCGATCCCCTGGTGCAGCATGAGGCCGATCATGGCGGGGTACAGCAGCGTGAACATGGCGAGCATGCCGAGCGAGCGCTTGTCGCGCAGCGTCTCGCGCAGCTCTTTCCAGTAGATGACCCACATCTTGGTTTTCATGCGATTCCTTCCTCGGTGCCGACCAGGCTGACGAAGGCGTCTTCCAGGTTGGCGATGCCGGTGCGCCGGCACAATTCTTCGGGCGAGCCCTGGGCCACGGTATGGCCGCCGGCGATCACGATCACGTCCTCGCACAGGGCGGTCACTTCCTGCATCACGTGGGTCGCCATGATCACGCAGCAGCCGTCCGCGCGCAGGGCGTTCAGGGCGGTGCGCAGCGCGCGCGTGCTCATCACGTCCAGGCCGCGGCTCGGTTCGTCGAGCAGCAGGTGGCGCGGGCGGTGCAGCAGGGTGCGCGCCAGCGCCACCTTGATGCGCTGGCCCTGCGAAAAGCCCTTGGTGCGGCGATGCAGGATCTCTTCCATGCCCAGCAGCTCGGACACCTCCCCGATGCGCTGGTCGAGCGCGGCGCGGTTCATGCCGTTCAGTTCGCCGAAGTAGACCAGGTATTCGCGGGTGCTGAGGCGCTCGTACAGCCCGAACTGGTCGGTCAGGAAGCCGATATTGCGGCGCACTTCCATCGGGTCCTTTTCCGGATCGACGCCGTCGATCGCGATGCTGCCGTGGTCGCGCTTGAGCAGGCCGACCAGGGTGCGCAGCAGGGTGGTCTTGCCGGCGCCGTTGGGGCCGAGCAGGGCCGTGATCTGGCCGTCGCGGGCGGTAAAACTGACGCCGCCCAGCGCCTGGACGGCGCCGAACTTCTTGCGTACATCGTGGACTTCAATCATGTTCTGTGCCTTATGGTTGCGGGCCGGCGCTGCCGAGCTGGAAGGTCGGGGGCGGAATCTCTTTCAGGCAGCTCGCGTCGAGCTTTTCCTGCGGCTTGTCCAGAAATGCGCGCAGCAGGCGCGGCGCGCAGCCGAGCTGCGAGACGCCGTGGCCGGCATTGGCGACCACCACGTGCTGGGCGTGGCGCATGTACCTGGCCGCGCTTTCGGCGCGGCGCGGCGGCGTGACCGGGTCGAGCGCGCCGGACAGCAGCAGGGCCGGGGCATCGATGCGCGCCGGCTCCCGGTACGGCACCGCCGGCACGTTCATCTGCTTGCAGAAGGCCGGCATCTGCTTTGCCAGGGTCTTGGTCAGCTTGCCCGCATCGGAGGCGAGCAGCTCGGGCGTCAGGCGCGGAACGTCTTCGGCGCACACCACGGCCAGGTGCAGCAGCATCGCCATCTGGCTGTCGCCGCCGAAATCGCCCGCCAGGTTCTGGCGCGCGATGAAGGGCTGCCAGCGTCCCTGCGCCGCGTTATGGACCAGGAAGGGCAGGCGGCGGGCGTCGGCCGGGGAGTACAGGATGTTGTGCACGGTGCCCAGGAAGCGCGCCGCGGTCATGGTGATCTCGACCGGCTGCGCGGTGCGCGGGTTGGCCAGCGACAGCTTGAGCGGGCCGGCTTCGAGCTTCGCGACCAGGCCGTCGAACTGCGCGCGCAGGTTCGGGAAGGCCTTGTTGCAGCTGGCCTCGGCGGCGCACTGCGCGAACATCTTGTCGAGGGCGGCGTGGGCGTCGAGGGAGCCGGCCTGGATCACCTGGTCGGGCGCGGCGACGCCGTCGAGCACCAGGCTGCGCACGCTGGCAGGATACAGGCGGGCATAGGCCTGGCCGAGCCGGGTGCCATAGGAACCGCCCCAGACGTTGACGGCGCCGTAGCCGAGCGCGCGGCGCACCAGTTCGGTGTCGCGGGCGGCGGCATCGGTGGTGTAGGCGGCATACGGGGCCTTGGTGGCGGCGATGCAGGCGTGCACCTCCGCTTCCAGCTGCTGCTCGGTCATGTGCTCGTGCTCGGGCTTGCTCTTGCAATCGAGCTTGCCCGAACGGCCGGTGCCGCGCTGGTCGAGGAACACGATGTCGCGGGTAGCCCGGACACGGCTGAAGGCGGTCCTCAGGATCCCGACCACGTCGCTGCCGGCCTGGCCGGGGCCGCCGGCCAGCACGAACAGCGGGTCGCCGCGCGTGCCCCTGCGGTGCGCCGGGGCGACGGTGACATGCAGCTTGATCTTGCCGGCGGCCGGATTGGCATGGTCGAGCGGGACGTCGAGGGTGATGCAGCGCAGGGTATCGACGACGCCGGGCAGATGGCAGCTGCGGCTGGTGGTGGCCGGAACGGCAGTGGCGGGCGCCGTACTGGCCGCCGCCCATGCGGGTGTGCCGGCGGCAGATGCTGCCAGCCACAGGGCGGCAAGGGGGAGTAACGATCTTGTCTTCACACAATCTCCTCAAAGGATGCATGCATAGTAGATTGGCATCGTTTTGATGGTCAATGAATTAGTTGCACCATCGCACGAAATTATGCGGGTCGGGAACGCATTCCCTTAAGTAAAAGAACACAGTCAAGGAAGTACGCGAAAAATGCCACAGCAGGCGTCAGGCGCATTGACGGGCTGGTCGCTGTTCGGCTATCATCGTGGGCTTTCCCTTTGCTCGGGGAAGACAATAAGGCAGAGTCCGCTGCAGCAAGGGCGGAACCACCACAGTGAGCATTTAACCTATTTAGGAAGTCATCATGAAAACTTTTTCCGCTAAGGGCCATGAAGTCCAGCGCGACTGGTTGGTGATTGACGCGACGGACTTGGTCCTCGGACGTGTTGCCAGCGAAGTGGCACTCCGACTGCGCGGCAAGCACAAGCCGGAGTTCACTCCGCACGTCGATACCGGCGACTACATCATCGTCGTCAATGCAGGCAAGCTGCGCGTGACCGGCACCAAGGCCACCGCCAAGACCTACTACCGTCACTCGGGCTACCCGGGCGGTATCTACGAAACCAACTTCCTGAAAATGCAGCAGCGCTTCCCGGGCCGTGCCCTGGAAAAGGCTGTCAAAGGCATGCTGCCGAAGGGCCCGCTGGGCTATGCAATGATCAAGAAGCTGAAAGTGTACGCGGAAGGTTCGCACCCGCACGCAGCACAGCAACCACAAGCACTGACCCTCTAAGGAACTGACATGATCGGTAACTACAACTACGGCACCGGCCGTCGCAAGAGTGCAGTCGCTCGCGTGTTCATCAAAGCCGGCACCGGCCTGATCGTCGTGAACGGCAAGCCTGCGAACGAATATTTCTCGCGCGAGACCGGCCTGATGGTCATCCGCCAGCCGCTGGAACTGACCGGCAACGTCGAGCGTTTCGACATCAAGGTCAACGTGCACGGTGGTGGTGAGTCGGGCCAGGCAGGCGCCGTCCGTCACGGCATCACCCGCGCCCTGATCGACTACGACGCAGGCCTCAAGGGCGACCTGGCACGTGCCGGTTTCGTCACCCGTGACGCCCGTGAAGTCGAGCGTAAGAAAGTCGGCCTGCGTAAAGCACGTCGCGCAAAGCAGTTCTCGAAGCGTTAATTCGACTTCGACAGCGCCTGTCGGGCGCTGCTGCGAGAAAAGCCGTCCTCCGCAAGGTGGGCGGCTTTTTGTTATTTGGGGCCGGGTCTCAGCACCAATATCCCAGGAAGGCCTTGAAAACCGTTTCCCTTCTGGCATACAGGCCGCTTCCGACCATGAGCAGGCTCAACAGCATCGTCACGATGTAGATCACCTGGTAGGGGCTTTCGATGTAAGTCGCGGCCCAGACAGACCCGCAAAACAGGAAAAGGCCGATGAGAACATGGAGCACGCGTGCGATCAGTTCGGCCGTCGAGCTGGACTTCCTCGGGCGCCAGGAGAACCTGGTGTGATGGTGCGTTCGCATGCGTTCGGAAATCATGTGGTCTGGGTCCTGGAATGGGCGCTGTCATTGGAGTGCGCCTGAATATTGTTGCAACATAGCATTGAAATATTGCTGACGCAACGCAGCGATTCGGCGATCGCTGGCGATGCAAAGGATATTTGCATTCTGGAGCGTTCATGCAAATATCCTTTGCACCTCGGGGGAGCCACGCCCTTGGGCGCACGCATTTTCCACCGCTGTTAAAATGCAGCCTCGTCCTGAAAAGCTCATTCTTACATCACGAAGGAACAAAATATGATCAAAGTTGGCATCGTTGGCGGAACCGGATACACGGGCGTGGAACTGCTGCGGCTGTTGGCCGTGCACCCCGACGTGCAGCTGACCGCGATCACCTCGCGCAAGGAAGACGGCCTGCCGGTGGCCGATATGTTCCCCTCGCTGCGCGGTGTCGTCGACCTGGCTTTCTCGAGCCCGGACAAGGCCGACCTGACCGGGTGCGACGTGGTGTTCTTCGCCACCCCGCACGGCGTCGCCATGGCCCAGGCCCCGGCGCTGCTGGCGGCCGGCGTCAAGGTCATCGACCTGGCGGCCGACTTCCGCCTGAAGGACCAGGCCACCTTCGAGAAGTGGTACAAGATCCCGCACACCGCGCCCGAACTGATCGAGGAAGCCGTGTACGGCCTGCCGGAGCTGAACCGCGAAGATATCAAGCAGGCGCGCCTGATCGCCAACCCGGGCTGCTACCCGACCACCATGCAGATCGGCTTCCACCCGCTGCTCAAGGCCGGCATCGTCGACGCGGGCAACCTGATCGCCGACGCCAAGTCGGGCGTCTCGGGCGCCGGCCGCAAGGCCGAGATCGGCACGCTGTTCTCGGAAGCGAGCGACAACTTCAAGGCCTACGGCGTGCATGGCCACCGCCACACCCCGGAAACCTCGGCCCAGCTGGCACGCTACACCGATCAGAAGGTCGGCCTGATCTTCACCCCGCACCTGGTGCCGATGATTCGCGGCATGCACGCGACCCTGTACGCGCGCCTGACGAAAGAGATCGACGACGCCGCCCTGCAGGCCCTGTTCGAGGACGCCTACAAGGACAGCCAGTTCGTGGACGTGATGCCCTTCGGCTCGCACCCGGAAACCCGCTCGACCCGCGGCTCGAACATGCTGCGCCTGGCGCTGCACCGTCCGGAAGGCGGCAATACCGTGGTCATCCTGGTGGTGCAGGACAACCTGATGAAGGGCGCCGCCGGCCAGGCGGTGCAGTGCATGAACCTGATGTTCGGCCTGGACGAAGCCACCGGCCTGAAGCAGATCGCGCTGCTGCCATGATGCTTGACTGCAACTGACCAAGGCCCCATCCGGGGCCTTTTTCGTGGTGCGCCCAGCATGGGCGCACTCCTGCGGGTGAAAGTCCTGCCGCGAGCTGACCACAGTGAGCGAAGTGAAGCGCAACTGCATGAGGGTAACCGAGTGTGGGAAGGAAGCGTGGATCGTAAATCATGAGCCGAGGAACACGAATCGCATAGAAGGCGTTGCCGATCAGGGCGAGCGGGCCATGAACCGCAAAGCTCTTGTGGTCAAGGAGAGGTGGCGTAGATGCGGCGGTTGTGTGATGAAGGAGTGCGGCCCTTACCTGGGGACGCCCCGCCTTGTGCCTGAAAGGGCGACGAAAAAAAAATCGGAGCGGGGTCTCAGCAGAGGTCATAGTAGTTGGAGGTAGCGCTGGGAAGGCTCGACTCCGCCGACGAAGGACCGAACGAGTAGGAGTGAATCCGATATGTCGATGCAGAAGGCACAGCGTCAGATGCCCGCAAACGCGGGGCGGGAAGCCGTAGGGCAAGGTGAAGCCATGCTCGATGCTTTCAGCGACGAAGCGTTCTGCCCGCGGCATGCAACCGGAGGCACGGGGTCAGCGTTGCTGCAAGCGGCGCTGACGACAGAGAACCTGCGGCGGGCGTTCAAGCGTGTGCGTGCCAACAAGGGAGCGGCTGGCGTGGATGGACTGGACATTGACCAGACCTCGCGTCTGCTGGCAACCGAGTGGCCTCACATACGAGAACAACTGTTGGCAGGGACGTACCGGCCCAGTCCGGTACGTCGGGTGACGATTCCGAAGCCCGACGGTGGCGAGCGCGAGCTTGGCATCCCGACGGTGACGGATCGGCTGATCCAGCAAGCACTATTACAGGTGGTGCAACCGATCCTTGATCCCACTTTCAGCGAGCATAGCTACGGCTTCCGACCGGGCAGGCGTGCGCAGGATGCGGTATTAGCCGCTCAGGCATACGTCCAGTCCGGGCTGAGAATCGTGGTGGACGTGGACCTGTCGAAGTTCTTCGACCGGGTCAACCATGACATCCTGATCGACCGCTTGAAGAAACGCATCGACGACGCTGGAGTGATCCGGCTGGTCCGTGCCTATCTGAACAGCGGCATCATGGAGCATGGTGTAGTACAGGAACGGAACGAAGGAACGCCGCAAGGCGGTCCATTGAGTCCGCTGCTTGCCAACGTCATGCTCGATGAAGTGGACAAGGAACTGGAACGGCGCGGCCATCGCTTTGCGCGCTACGCCGACGACGCGAACGTCTATGTTCGTAGCGTGCGTGCGGGCCAGCGGGTGATGAGGCTGCTGCGGCGCTGCTATGCCAGACTGCACCTCGTGGTCAACGAAGGCAAGAGCGCCGTGGCCAGCGTCTTTGGCCGCAAGTTCCTCGGCTACAGCCTGTGGGTGGGGCGTGGGGGCGAAGTCAAACGCAAGGTGGCGGAAAAGCCGTTGCAAGCGTTTAAACAACGCATCAGGGAGCTAACCCGCCGATCTGGTGGGCGTAGCATGCCGGATGTGGTGCAGGGACTTCGTTCCTATATGCTGGGTTGGAAAGGGTACTTCCAGTTGGCGCAAACCCCAAAGGTATGGCGCGGACTCGATGAATGGTTGCGGCACAGGCTGCGGGCTATCCAGCTCAAGCACTGGAAGCGCGGAAGCACCATGTATCGGGAGCTCCTTAAACTTGGGGCTTGGCCGTCGGCAGCGAGGCACGTAGCGGCGAACAGCCGCCGCTGGTGGCACAACAGCGATAGGTTACTCAAAACAGTGATGACTATCGGCTATTTCGACCGACTCGGTGTACCTCGCCTGTCTTGACCTCAACTACTCGAACCGCCCGGTGCGGACCCGCATGCCGGGTGGTGTGGCAGGGGAGCGGCCCTCAGGGCCGTCCCCTATGCCGATTGCGCGCGGGCGCCTGGCGCGCGCTTCATCGCTTCGACACCCCCATTTCCGGCGCATTCCAGCAACACGCCGCCCCACCCGATCTAGATCAAGGCCACTCTTGTTGAGCACGGTAAATTGACCGATGCACAGGTTGATTTCAGCGCCCGGCATGTGCCGCCGGCGTCTCATTGGAAGGGGTGGAACATGTTCGGTCGACAAGTAAAAAGCGAGATTGACAGCCTGGTCGGCATCTCGGCCCGGATCGAGGGCGACCTGTGCTTTACCGGAGGGCTGCGCATCGACGGCGAGGTGCACGGCAACGTGGTCGCGGCCGATGGCGCCGACAGCATGCTGATCGTGTCCGAGCACGCGCGTATCGAGGGCGAGGTGCGCTGCGCCAACCTGGTGGTCAACGGCTATATCGCCGGATCCGTCTACTCGTCAGAACTCCTTGAATTACAGCCGAAAGGCCGCATACATGGTGATGTACATTACCGTTTGCTCGAGATGCACGGCGGAGCCCTGGTGACAGGGAAACTGACCCACGAACCCGCCAGCGAGCCGGTGTTTCATTTGGCCGACGCCGCGGCAGGATAAGCAGCCGGTCGGCAGCCGGTTGGCAGCATCGTTTGCGCCAAGGGTCTATAATGGTAGCCAGAGCGTAATTCACGTATTTCACCAGGAGTGTTTCATGACCGCAGTCGCCGAAGTGCAAGAGCACGACACGATCCCGACCCCGATCAACTTCACCGACAGCGCCGCACAAAAAGTTGCTCAGCTGATCGAGGAAGAGGGCAATCCCGACCTCAAGCTGCGCGTCTTCGTGCAGGGCGGCGGCTGCTCCGGCTTCCAGTATGGCTTCACCTTTGACGAAATCGTCAACGAAGACGACACCACGATGGAAAAGAACGGCGTCCAGCTGCTGATCGACTCGATGAGCTACCAGTACCTGGTCGGCGCCGAGATCGACTACAAGGACGACCTCGAAGGCGCCCAGTTCGTGATCAAGAACCCGAACGCGCAATCGACCTGCGGTTGCGGCTCCTCGTTCTCCGCCTGATCTCCCCCAGGCAGCCCGGTGATCCGGGCAGTCGACGGCCCGGTTTATCCGGGCCGTTCCTTTTTCAGCGGGTCAAGCCGGATACAGCGCGCCCAGGATGCGCGGACCGCGCGCCCCGGTGACGGCCGGCAGGTTGCCTGGCTCGCGCTGCATGAAGCGGTAGCCCAGCCAGGCGAAGGCCAGCGCCTCGACCCGGTTCGGCGCGATGCCGAGCGCGGACGTCGATTCCACCGGCGTGCCGCCCAGCGCGCTACTGATGTCGCGCAGCAGGGTGGCGTTGTAGGCGCCGCCTCCGCACACATAGACCGCATCCACCGCCGCCCTTTCGCCGCGGATGGCGTCGGCGATCGTCACCGCCGTCAGGCGGGTGAGTGTTGCCATCACGTCGGCCGGCGCGACGTCCGCGAAGCGCGTCAGCCGGGCCTCCAGCCAATGCGCGTGGAACAGGTCGCGGCCGGTGCTCTTGGGCGCCGGCTGGCGGAAATACGCTTCGTCCAGCAGCGCCGCCAGCAGGGGGCCGTGCACCTTGCCGGCGGCGGCCCAGGCGCCGTCGGCGTCATACGGCTTGCCCAGGTGGCGGGCGATCCATAAGTCCATCAGCACATTGCCCGGCCCGGTGTCGAAACCGGTGACGCGGCCGTCGCCGTGCAGCATGCTGATGTTGCCGATGCCGCCGATGTTCACGACCACGCGTGCAAGGCCGGGTTTGCCGAAGGCGGCCTCGTGGAAGGCCGGCACCAGCGGCGCGCCCTGGCCGCCGGCGGCGATGTCGCGCGTACGGAAATCGGCGATCACGTCGACCCCGCTCAGTTCGGCCAACAGGGCAGGGTTGTTGGTCTGGCGCGTGAAGCCCAGTTCGGGGCGATGGCGGATGGTCTGGCCGTGCACCGCCACGGCGGCGACCGGGCCCGGGCTGGACGGCAAGAGCTGGCGCACGCAGTCGGCGTAGCACAGGGCCAGGGCGTTGGCGGCCAGCGCCTCACGCTCGAGCTCGTTCTCGCTGGCAGCCTGCAGCGCCATCAGTTCGCTGCGCAATTCGGCCGGGAAGGGCGTGAATGCCGCTGCAAGGCTGTGGATATTGCCGCTGGCAAAGTCGGCCAGCACGCCGTCTACACCGTCGAGGCTGGTACCGGACATCAGGCCGATATACAAGGACGAGCTTGCATTCATGTGTTTTTCTCCTTATCGGGCAAACCGGACAGTGGTCGGCACCGACCTGCATACTAAACGCTCCCGTCGTCCAGAGGAAGCTGCCATGGGCCGGCCCCGTCGGCGCTGAGCTTCCGCGCCGCGCCAAGGCATGCCGGCGCACGCCTCCCGGCCCCACGCCAGCATGCCGAACTGCTAACAGGTCGTTGTTTATTTGTAGCTGTTTATTGTTGGAAAGTTCATTTTCCAGCCCTTCGTATATTTCTTTAGAGAAAAATTTATGCGCTTGGAGTAAATTCTTCAGGAAAGGGCGCGAGGCTTGACCCCGCGCGTTCCGGGATTGCACTTTCGCCCCAACCGATCATCGTTTAGGCTGAACCGACATGAAATTCAATGACCTGAAAATCGGCACCCGGCTTGGCGCCGCCTTTGCCACCATCCTCCTCCTGACCGCAGTCATGCTCGCGACCGCCTTATGGCAGCTCGGCCGTATTGCCGAGGCCAAGGCTGTGATGACGGCCACGACGAAGAGAGTCGATCTTGCAGACAAGTGGCTGCAGGGGATTGCAACCAATAGCGTCCGCACCGTGGCGAAACTGAAAAGCGCTGATCCGGCCGACGACGCCTATTACGAGAAGGAAATGAAGGCAGTGAGTGCCGGCGTGAGCAAGGTCCAGAAAGCGCTCGAAGCCCAGGTCGCGGACGAGCGCGGCAAGTCACTCCTGAAGGCGGTCGCCGACCAGCGCAAGCACTATTTCGCCGTCCGCGACGCGGCCTTCCGCCGCAAGGCCGAGCTCGGCGTAGACGATCCGGAACTGAAGGCCGATTTCACCAACAAGGTCTTCCCGGTGATGACGCAGTATGTACGCACGGTGCAAGACGTGGTTGCTCATCAAGAACAATTGTTTCACGAGGCCGACCTGCGGATCGACGCACTGCAGGAGAGGGCGCAAGGCCTGCTGTTCGCCACCGGCATCGCCGCCGTGGCGTGCGGTGCGCTCCTGGCGCTGTTGCTCACCCGAAGCATCACCCGGCCGCTGACCCATGCCGTCGGACTTGCCGAGCAGGTCGCTTCCAGGGACCTGACTGCCGACATCCAGGTATCGGGCCGCGATGAAGTCGGTCAGCTCCTGTCCGCACTCAAGCGCATGAACGACAGCCTGCTCGTGACGGTGAACGAAGTACGCGCCGGCACCGAGACCATCGTCAGCGCCTCGCAGCAGATCGCTTCGGGCAACCTCGACCTGTCGTCCCGCACCGAGCAGCAGGCCGGCTCGCTGGAAGAGACCGCATCATCGATGGAAGAGCTGACCAGCTCGGTCCGCCAGAACGCCGACAACGCGCGCCAGGCCAATACGCTGGCACAAGCCGCCGCCGGGATCGCCCTGCGCGGCGGCGAGGTGGTGACGCAAGTGGTGACGACCATGGAATCGATCAATGCTTCGTCAAAAAAGATCGGCGACATCATCGCGGTCATCGACGGCATCGCCTTCCAGACCAATATCCTGGCGCTGAATGCCGCGGTCGAGGCGGCGCGCGCCGGCGAACAAGGCCGGGGCTTTGCCGTCGTGGCCTCGGAAGTGCGCAATCTGGCGCAACGCTCCGCAGGCGCGGCCAGGGAGATCCGCACCCTGATCGCGGATTCCGTCGGCAAAGTGGACGCCGGCGGGCGCCTGGTCGACCAGGCCGGCGCGACGATGCAGGAAATCGTGCAGGGCATCACGCGCGTGACCGATGTCATGGCCGAGATTACGTCGGCCAGCGCCGAACAGGCACTCGGTATCGAGCAGATCAATGCCGCGATCACCCAGATGGACGACGTCACCCAGCAGAATGCCGCCCTGGTCGAACAGGCGGCTGCCGCGGCGGCATCGATGCAGGACCAGGCCACTTCGCTGGCCGAACTGGTGCGCACGTTCAAGGTGGATGCCGTGGCCGGGCAGGCGCGCACGCCTCCGTCGGCGCAGGCTTCCGGTGAGCGCTCGCTGCGCCTGCGCCTCGCATCGGCCTAAGGGGCCGTGACGGCGGCCATGCGGGCAGCGCGCGGCCGCCGACCCGCGCCGGCGTGAACGGCGGGCAATGAGGTTTCTGCGCGCCGCGCAAAAGCGGCATCTCGAACGAGCTCGACTGCATTCTGGTGGCACGCGACCGCGGCTGGCAGGCCATCGGCGCACTGGTCGGGCGCGGGGCCTGGAACAAGGTGCACCTGGAACGCCGCCTGCAGCCCAGCTTCGACCGGCAAGCACTCCTGGTCAGCGACGCCGACGCTGCCTACCGCGCGTTTTCACGCAAACACGGGATCGCCCACCAGGCCGCCCTCCACGTCCAGGACGTGAGTGCCTTCCATCAGCGTCCGCGCGACTGGCTGCGCAACAGTTCTAGCGTATCGCAATCGGCGTCATCAATAGATAAACCTGACCGCGCCAAAAGAAAAAAGCCCCGCGGCATCTGCATGCCGCGGGGCCTTGTCCATCTGAAGACGGCTTAGCGTGCCGCCATCGCGTTGCCGCTCGGTGCGAGCAGCGAGAAGCGGTGGTTCATGTCGGCAGCGGCCATGCGGAAGCGGGCCAGTTCGGCCTGGTTCAGCGGTTGCTGGGCCAGCGACTTGAACTTGTTCGGATCCTTGGCCTGGCCGGCGACGCGGAACTCGTAGTGCAGGTGCGGGCCGGTCGACCAGCCGGTCGAGCCGACGTAGCCGATCACCTGGCCCTGGCTGACCTTGGCGCCCTTGCGCATACCCGGAGCAAAACGGCTCATGTGGGCATAGGCGGTGCTGTAGCCCGACCAGTGCTTCAGGACGACCTGGTTGCCGTAGCCGCCGTTCTTGCCGGCGAGATCGACGACGCCGTCGGCGACCGCGCGGATCGGGGTGCCGGTGCTGGCGGCGTAGTCGACGCCCTTGTGCGCCTTCCACTTGCCCGAGATCGGGTGCATGCGCATCGAGAAGCCCGACGAAATACGCGAGAACTGCAGCGGCGACTTGAGGAAGGCTTTTTTCAGCGACTTGCCGTCCAGGCTGTAGTAGCCGCCTTGCCTGGTGACCGGGTCTTCGTACCAGACCGACTGGTAGCTCACGCCGCGGTTGACGAATTCGCCCGCCAGGATGCGGCCGGTCTTGACCTGTTCGCCGTCCAGCCAGTAGGTCTCGTACACGACGCTGAAACGGTCGCCGCGCTTGAGGTCCGAGCGGAAGTCGATGTTGGTCGAGAACATCTCGATCAGCTGGGCGACCACCGAGTCCGGCATGCTGGCGCCGTCCACGTTGGAGTCGGTGGCCGAATACAGCGAGGTCTTGATCTCGCGCGAACGCATCTCGACGCGGCGCTCCAGCTTGGCCGGGGCGTCGGTGGAGACGAACCGGTCGCCCTTGCGCTCGACCGTGATCTGGCGTGCATCGCCGCCCTTGCCGTCGACGATGATGGCGCGCATCGACAGCAGCAGGCCGTTGCCGTCGGTTTCGGCCTGGACACGCTTGCCGGTCTTGAGCGACATCAGGCGGCGGGCGGTCTTGTCGGTACGGACGAACTTGTGCGCGCTGGCGTCGTCGACGCCAAGACGGGTGAAGAGGGCACTGAGCGAATCGCCTGGGCGGATGCGCTCTTCGTGGATGAATTGCTGCTCGTCTTGCTGGAGGGCGGCGATCTGGTCTGCGAGGTTCGGCAGTTCCAGGTTTTGCTCGATCGACTTGACCGGCATGTCCGCCGCGTCAGGAGCGATCGGGGCCACTGCGACGGCGCCGAAGGCACACACGCTCAGGAAGGCGGCGCCGGCGCTGATGATGCGCGCCTTGCGCGTCCGCGGCACCAGCTGGAGCAGGCTTTTACCAGTGATTTTATGTATAGGGTTCATGCAATCAGTTAAAATTTGCGGCTGAACTTTCAGGATCCAGTTTCTTATCGATCTGCAAAGTTTTCTGCAGGAAACTGAAAAACGATCGTGAATTATACCAAAAGAAGTGGTCCTACAACCGTCTTAGCAAATTTCCTACAAGAATTTATGACTTCTACTGTTTCGTCCGGCAGCGGTGCTCCGGTAAATAAATCCGCCCCCCTGCCGTTGACGGACAAGGTGCTCGAAGCGCTGGCAATCACCAAGCGCGGTGTCGACGAACTGCTGATCGAAAGCGAATTCGCGCAGAAGCTGGCGCGTTCCGAACAGTCGGGCAAGCCGCTGCGCATCAAGCTGGGCCTGGACCCGACCGCGCCCGACCTGCACCTTGGCCATACCGTGGTGCTGAACAAGATGCGCCAGTTGCAGGACCTGGGTCACCAGGTGATTTTCCTGATCGGCGATTTCACCTCGATGATCGGCGACCCCTCGGGCCGCAATGCCACCCGTCCGCCGCTGACCCGCGAGCAGGTCGAGGAAAACGCCATGACCTACTTCCGCCAGGCCTCGCTGGTGCTGGACGCGGCGCGCACGGAAATCCGCTACAACTCCGAATGGTGCGACCCGCTGGGCGCGCGCGGCATGATCCAGCTTGCCTCGCGCTACACCGTGGCCCGCATGATGGAGCGTGACGACTTCACCAAGCGCTACAAGAGTGGGACCCCGATCGCGGTGCATGAGTTCCTCTACCCTTTGATGCAGGGCTATGATTCGGTCGCTTTGCATGCCGACCTGGAACTTGGCGGCACCGACCAGAAGTTCAACCTCCTGGTTGGGCGTGAGTTGCAGAAGGATTACGGCCAGGAACAGCAGTGCATCCTGACCATGCCGCTGCTCGAAGGCCTGGACGGCGTCGAGAAGATGTCGAAGTCCAAGAACAACTACATCGGCATTACCGAGGCGCCGAACACCATGTTCGGCAAGCTGATGAGCATCTCGGACGACATGATGTGGAAGTACTACGACCTGCTGTCCTTCCGCTCGATTGCCGAGATCGCCCAGGTCAAGGCCGAGGTGGCCGGCGGCGCCAACCCGCGCGATGCAAAAGTGGCGCTGGGCAAGGAAATCGTCGCACGCTTCCACTCGGCCCAGGCGGCCGAGGATGCGCTGGCCGACTTCGTCAACCGCTCGAAGGGCGGCATTCCGGACGACGTGCCGGAAGTCGCCTTGTCCGGCGCGCCGCTGGGCGTGGCCCAGCTGCTCAAGGCGGCCGGCCTGTGCGCCTCGACCTCGGAAGCGATGCGCATGGTCGACCAGGGCGGCGTGCGGATCGACGGCGCCGTGGTCGGCGACAAGGGCTTGCAGGTCGAGGCCGGCAGTTTCGTGATGCAGGTGGGCAAACGCAAGTTCGCGCGCGTCACCCTGACGGCATGATCGGCCTGCTGCAGCGGGTCAGCGAAGCCGGCGTGCGCGTCGACGGCGAGACCATCGGCGCGATCGGCCCCGGCCTGCTGGTGCTGGTATGCGCCCAGAAGGGCGATACCGAGCGCGAAGCCGATGCCCTGCTGGCCAAGCTGCTGGGCTACCGGGTATTTTCCGACGATGCCGGCAAGATGAACCGCAGCATCACGGACACGGCCGGCGGCCTGCTGCTGGTGCCGCAGTTCACCCTGGCGGCCGACACCAGGTCGGGCACCCGTCCCTCGTTCTCGCCGGCCGCCGCGCCGGAAGACGGACGGCGCCTGTTCGAGCATGTCGTGCGCCAGGCGCGCGCCCGCCATGGCATTGTCGAGACCGGCAAATTCGGGGCGGACATGAAAGTGTCGCTGGTCAACGATGGTCCAGTCACTTTCTGGCTGCAGGTTGATCCAGTCGCGGTGGCGGGTACGCAGCGCTGAAACCCGTGCCGCCCCATGGGGTCAATAGCATCATCGGCTGGGAGGACGTATGCGAATCTGGAGCGAGTCATTTACCGAAGGCGGTGTCATTCCGCCGCACTGTGCGTTTGCCGTGATCGATCCCGGCAGCCACGTCAGGCTGTCCGACAACCGCAGTCCGCATCTTGCCTGGGACGACGTGCCTCCGGGGGCCAAGTCGCTGGTGCTGGTCTGCCACGATCCCGACGCGCCGTCGGTCGGCGACGACGTCAACCAGGAAGGCAAGACCGTCCCTGTCGCGCTGCCGCGGGTGGACTTCTTCCACTGGTCGCTGGTGGACATCCCGCTCTGCCTGAAGTCGCTGGCCGAGGGCATGTTTTCCGACATGGTGACCCCGCACGGCAAATCGGGCCCGCTGGTGCCGTTCACGATCAAGAACGGCACCGAGCATCAGTTGCGCCAGGGCATCAACGACTACACCGGCTGGTTCGCGAACGATCCCGGCATGGCGGGCGAGTACTACGGCTACGACGGCCCCTGCCCACCCTGGAACGACGAACGTGTGCATACTTACGTCTTTACCCTGTATGCGCTCGACATCCCGCGCCTGCCGCTGGTGGGCCGTTTCAACGGATCGGAGCTGCGGCTGGCGATCCGCGGCCATATCCTGGACGAGGCGCGCACCTTCGGGGTGTATTCCCTGAATCCCGATCTCGCGTCGACATCAAGCACCTGAATCAAGCACCTGAACCCCGAGGTTCGGGTCAACGGACCTCATGCCTTCGAACAACAATACCCCATTCATCGCTGCAACGACCATCCTCCTGATCCGCCATGGCGAGACCGCCTGGAACGCCGAAAGGCGGCTCCAGGGACATCTCGACATCGCCCTCAATGCCGAGGGCGAGCGCCAGGCCGTCCTGCTGGGAGCGGCGCTCGCCGCCGAGCGGATCGATCACATCGTGTCGAGCGACCTGCAGCGTGCCCGCCAGACCGCCGAGGCGATCGCGCGCACGCGCGGCGCGCAGGTCGCGACCGATCCGGCGCTGCGCGAACGCTGCTATGGCGGCTTCGAGGGCTTGCTGTACAGCGAAATCGCGACACGCTTCCCGCGCGAGTTCGCGGCCTGGCAGGCGCGTGACGTCGACGGCGAGCTGCCGCCCGGCGCCAACCGGGGCGAAAGCTTCCGCGCGTTCTACGAGCGGGTCACCAGCGCGATCGCGTTGCACGCGGCCGCGCATCCGGGCAAGACCATTGCACTGGTGGCGCATGGCGGGGTACTGGAATGCGCCTATCGCGCCGCGCTCGGCCTGTCGCTGGAAACGCCGCGCGATTTCAAGGTGCTCAATGCGAGCGTGAACCGCTTCGTGGCGGAAGCGGGGGGCTTGCGGCTGCTGAGCTGGGGAGAGGTCGGGCATCTGCGGCCGGCAGTGCTGGACGATGTCGGCTAAGCGCGGCCAGGCGGCCGAAAGCGCAGCGTCTACCCCCTCTGCGCACCCCTGCCAATATCACACACGCAACAATACCCAAAAATTCTGCCGCTATTTTGAGCAGCGATTGAGGTAAAATAATAGGTTCCCCGAGAAACTTTCGAGATTTCCGCTGTGCAAATCGGACCATATATCCTGCGTAACAATGTCTTCGTCGCCCCCATGGCCGGGGTGACCGACCGCCCGTTCCGCCAGCTGTGCAAGCAGCTGGGGGCCGGCTACGCAGTGTCCGAGATGGCGGCGTCCAACCCGCGCCTGTGGGCCAGCGAAAAGACGGCGCGCCGGACCGACCACGCGGGGGAGATGGAACCGAAGGCGGTGCAGATCGCCGGCGCCGACCCGAAAGACCTGGCCGACTGCGCCAGGTTCAACGTCGAGCGCGGCGCCCAGATCATCGATATCAACATGGGTTGTCCGGTGAAGAAGGTGTGCAACAGCTGGTGCGGTTCCGCGCTGCTGCAGCACGAAGACCTGGTCGAGCGCATCCTGCACGCGGTGGTCGAGGCGGTCGACGTGCCGGTCACCCTGAAATTTCGTACCGGCTGGGATCGCCAGAACAAGAACGCCCTGCGCATCGCCCGCATGGCCGAGCAGGCCGGCATCGCCATGCTGACCCTGCACGGCCGCACCCGCGCCGACGGCTACAAGGGCGAGGCCGAGTACGACACCATCCGCGCGGTCAAGGCCGCGGTCGGGATCCCGGTGGTCGCCAACGGCGACATCACGACTCCCGAAAAGGCCAGGTACGTGCTCGACTACACCGGGGCCGACGCGGTGATGATCGGCCGCGCCGCCCAGGGGCGCCCCTGGATCTGCCGCGAGATCGACCATTACCTGCGCACGGGTGCGCATCTGCCGGCGCCGCTGGTCGAAGAAGTACGCGGCCTCATGAACGAGCACCTGCCGGCGCATTACGCCTTCTATGGCGAATACGTCGGCGTGCGCACCGCCCGTAAGCACATCGGGTGGTATGTGCAGGACTTGCCGGGCGGGGAAGAATTCCGCCAGCGCATGAACCTGCTGGAATCGACTGCCGAGCAATTGGCTGCAGTTGATACCTTTTTCAAATCGCAGCTCCGGCATGGCGAGCGGTTACAATACCGCCCCGCGCATGTTACCGACGCGGCGATCGCAGCCTAGAACGCAGTGCACATAGAAGAATCAGAATAGACGGGGACGCGCTGCGCCAGCAGCGGGCAATCATTAACCAGGATGAAGCAGCAGAGAACATGAGCAAAGAAAGTATCCAGGAAGTCGTCCAGAAGAGCCTCGAGGACTATTTCAACGATCTGGGCGAGCAGAAGCCGACGAACATCTACGACATGATGGTGCTCACGGTTGAAAAGCCGGTCCTCGAAGTGGTCATGACCCGCGCCGACGGCAACCAGTCGCACGCGGCGCAGATGCTGGGCATCAACCGGAATACTTTGCGCAAGAAACTGCAGGAGCACGGGCTGCTCTAAGTCCTTTGCATGGCCTGGCCGTGCGTCTGGAGCGCGGCCGGTGCATCGTCCGTCCGCCTTGTCCGCCCGGTTCATCCGGCGGGCGCCAGAATTCTCAACCACAGGCCTCACCATGATCAAACAAGCACTGATTTCCGTTTCCGACAAAACCGGCGTCCTCGATTTCGCGAAGGCCTTGGCCACCCTCGGCGTCAACATCCTGTCCACCGGCGGCACCGCCAAGCTGTTGCAGGAAAATGGGGTGCAAGTCACTGAAGTCGCCGACTACACCGGCTTCCCGGAAATGCTCGACGGCCGGGTCAAGACCCTGCACCCGAAGGTGCACGGCGGCATCCTGGCGCGCCGCGACCTGCCGGAGCACGTCGCCAAGCTCGAAGAGCACGGCATTCCGCAGATCGACATGGTGGTGGTCAACCTGTACCCGTTCCAGCAGACCGTCGCCAAGGACGAATGCTCGCTGGACGATGCGATCGAGAACATCGACATCGGCGGCCCGACCATGCTGCGCTCGGCCGCCAAGAACCACCGTGACGTGGTCGTGATCGTCGACCCGAGCGACTACGGCGTGGTGCTGGCGGAAATGAAAGGTACCGGTACTACCGCCGGTCCGGTCAGCTACGAGACCAAGTTCCGCCTGGCCAAGAAAGTGTTCGCCCACACCGCCCAATACGACGGCGCGATCACCAACTACCTGAGCAGCCTGGGCGAAGACCGCGCCCACGCCACCCGTTCCAGCTACCCGCAGACCCTGAACATGAGCTTCGAGAAGGTTCAGGACATGCGCTACGGCGAAAACCCGCACCAGGGCGCCGCCTTCTACCGCGACCTGGTCGCCACCCCGGGCGCGCTGGCCAATTACCGCCAGCTGCAGGGCAAGGAACTGTCGTACAACAACATTGCCGACGCCGACGCGGCCTGGGAATGCGTCAAGTCGCTCGGCGGCATGCAGCAGCCGGCCGGCTGCGTGATCGTCAAGCATGCCAATCCCTGCGGCGTGGCGATCGGCGCCGATGCGCTGGACGCCTACACCCGCGCGCTGCAGACCGACCCGACCTCGGCCTTCGGCGGCATCATCGCCTTCAATGTCGACGTCGACGGCCGTGCGGCCGAGGCGCTGGCCAAGCTGTTCGTCGAAGTGCTGATCGCGCCCTCGTTCACCGCAGAGGCGCGCCAGATCATGGCGGCCAAGCAGAACGTGCGCCTGCTGGAAATCCCGCTGGGCGCAGGCCAGAACGCCTATGACCTCAAGCGTGTCGGCGGCGGCGTGCTGGTGCAGGCGCCGGATGCGAAGAACGTCGGCCTGGGCGACCTGCGCGTGGTCAGCAAGAAGCAGCCGACCCAGCAGCAGCTGCAAGACCTGATGTTCGCCTGGCGCGTGGCCAAGTTCGTCAAGTCGAACGCCATCGTGTTCTGCGCCAATGGCATGACCCTGGGCGTCGGCGCCGGCCAGATGAGCCGCATCGACTCGGCGCGCATCGCCTCGATCAAGGCCCAGAACGCCGGCCTTTCCTTGACGGGTTCGGCGGTGGCCTCGGACGCCTTCTTCCCGTTCCGCGACGGCCTGGACGTGGTGGTGGATGCGGGCGCGACCTGCGTCATCCACCCGGGCGGCTCGATGCGCGACCAGGAAGTGATCGATGCGGCTGACGAGCGCGGCGTGGTGATGCTGTACACCGGCACCCGTCACTTCCGCCACTAAGTCCGTAGGGTGGCCGGCTCTGCCGGCCGCGCGTTCAACCGGCGTGGAAATGAACGCGTCGTGGTTTTCATACATGGTTTGAACGCGCGGTCGGCGTAGCCGACCACCCTACTGTGTTTTTGCACAGTATTTTTCCCACGAACACCCGCCAGCCGTATATCATTCCACAATGATTATTCTCGGCATCGACCCGGGCCTGCGTACGACGGGTTTCGGCGTCATTGAAAAACACGGCAGCAAGCTGCGCTACATCGCGTCCGGCACCATCAAGACCGGCCTCGAAGGCGCGTTGCCGCCCCGGCTCAAGGTGATCCTGAACGGCGTGGGCGACATCGTCGCCGCCTACCAGCCCGGCTGCGCGGCCATCGAAAAGGTGTTTGTGAACGTCAATCCGCAGTCCACGCTGCTGCTGGGACAGGCACGCGGGGCGGCCATCACGGCCCTGGTCGGGGCCGACCTCGACGTGGCCGAATACACGGCGGTGCAGGTCAAGCAGGCCGTGGTCGGCACCGGCAAGGCCGCCAAGGCCCAGGTGCAGGACATGGTGGCGCGCCTGCTCAAGCTGCCGGGCCTGCCCGGCACCGACGCCGCCGACGCCCTCGGCGTGGCGATCTGCCACGCGCACAGCATCGACACCCTGTCGATGCTCGGCGCGCTGGCGCCAGGCGCGCCCACGCTGCGCATGAAGCGCAGCCGCCTCGTTTAAGCACAATCAGGAACAATAGGACAATACGATGATCGGCCGTCTCTCCGGAACCCTGCTCGAAAAAGCGCCGCCGCACGTGCTGGTGGACTGCAACGGCGTCGGCTATGAAGTCGACGTGCCGATGAGCACTTTCTACAACCTGCCGCATACCGGCGAGAAGGTGGTGCTGTTCACCCACCTGGTGGTGCGCGAGGATGCGCACCTGCTGTTCGGTTTCGGCAGCGCATCGGAACGGGCCTTGTTTCGCCAGCTGATCAAGATCACCGGCATCGGCGCGCGCATGGCCCTGGCGATCCTGTCCGGCATGTCGGTGGCCGACCTGTCGCAGGCGGTCACCTTGCAGGAAACAGGCCGCCTGGTGAAGGTCCCGGGCATCGGCAAGAAGACCGCCGAGCGCCTGCTGCTCGAACTCAAGGGCAAGCTGGGCGCCGACATCGGCGTGGTCGGCGGCGCGGTGCGCGACGACACCCAGGTCGACGTGCTCAATGCGCTGGTCGCCTTGGGGTATTCTGACAAGGAAGCGCTCCTGGCCATCAAGAACATGCCGGCCGGTAGCAGCGTTTCCGACGGCATCAAGTTCGCCCTGAAGGCCCTCTCCAAAGCCTAGGCACAAGCATGAGCATCCAGACCGACAACTTTACCGAGCAGCGCGTCATCGACGCCGCGCCCGCTTCGCCCAACGAGGAGGCGATCGAGCGCGCCTTGCGTCCCAAGCAGCTGGACGAATACGTCGGCCAGTCCAAGATCCGCGACCAGCTCGAAATCTTCATCTCGGCCGCGCGCAAGCGCCGCGAGGCGCTCGACCACACGCTGCTGTTCGGCCCGCCGGGCCTGGGCAAGACCACGCTGGCCCACATCATCGCGCGCGAGATGGGCGTGAACCTGCGCCAGACCTCGGGCCCGGTGCTGGAACGCCCGGGCGACCTGGCCGCGCTGCTCACCAACCTCGAAGCGAACGACGTGCTGTTCATCGACGAGATCCACCGCCTGTCGCCGGTGGTCGAGGAGATCCTGTATCCGGCGCTCGAGGACTACCAGATCGACATCATGATCGGCGAGGGCCCGGCCGCGCGTTCGGTCAAGCTCGACCTGCAACCCTTCACGCTGGTCGGCGCCACCACCCGCGCCGGCATGCTGACCAACCCGCTGCGTGACCGCTTCGGCATCGTGGCGCGCCTCGAGTTCTACAACGTCGAGGAGCTGACCAGGATCGTCACCCGCAGCGCCGCGCTGCTCGAAGCCCCGATCAAGGAGGAGGGCGCGCGCGAGGTGGCCAAGCGCGCGCGCGGCACGCCGCGTATCGCCAACCGCCTGCTGCGCCGCGTGCGCGACTATGCGGAAGTGAAGGGCACCGGCGAGATCACGGTCGACATGGCCGACCGCGCCCTCAAGATGCTCGATGTCGACACCGTGGGTTTCGACGTCATGGACCGCAAGCTGCTGGAGGCCGTGCTGTTCAAGTTCGCCGGCGGCCCGGTGGGCATCGGCAACCTGGCTGCGGCGATCGGCGAAGCGGCCGACACCATCGAAGACGTGCTCGAACCCTACCTCATCCAGCAGGGCTACCTGCAGCGCACCCCGCGCGGGCGTATCGCCACGCCGCTGGCGTATCAGCATTTCGGCGTCACCGCGCCGCGCATCAGCCCGACGGGCGACTTGTGGGACAGCCTGCCGCCCGCCTGAGCGGGTGTCGCGCGCCGATCGGGCTGCCCTGACGGAGGAGGGCGCGGGAATGCTTGCGCTGCAGTTGGCGACCGAAGCTTTCCCGGAGGAGAGCTTGCGCCACGATGTGAGGACTGTCTGCCGACGCCTTGGCCAATGCAGCGCCGGGGTGAGGGTCATGCAGGTCCGCGATCCAGGCAGTTTTTCAACATCACCTTAGTCCCGGTCTCCCGCCATCACAGGCGCCCCGCGCATGATCCCACCTCCCACCCTGGTCGAGACAATGGTGGATCGAAAGTGGAGTTCGCACCCAGAGGAAAAGAGCTACAAAGCCGACTAGTAACAGTGATAGCAGGAGAATGGCAGTCACTCGCTTCACTCTGCTAGCCAATCTCGGCCGTGCATTCCGATGCGGCTCGCGACCGAAGTCGACGTTCCAGGCATGACAGCTGCTCCTGACGATTACTTGTGGTTAGCTGAACGGGCCGCCCAGTCATCCCAATAAGTTCTACTAGCGGTCGTGAGTTCATCGAAGGACACAGGCGCACCTGAGTCGAGATAGATTGACGCGGCTCCGTAATCGATAGTAAGTGTGCCCATTACGCAGTTGACGATCACAGACTCGGTCCCTTTTTCGGCGCTGACGATTTCAGGCTCCAACGCGACGATGGCGTCGAAGTCTTCGAGTGGCGAAGAATCGTATTCCTGATACACAAACCGCTTGCAATCGAGAAGGTCAATTTTGAAACCCGCGCCTTTTGTGGGGAATTGCTGCCGCAAGTATTGAATTGATATTCGAACCGACACCGTTCCAGGAACTGTCCCCGTAATGGCTTCAAGACCGCCATCGTGCAATAGCCCCCAAAAGGTCGATTCTGCGTTCTCATCCATAGAAGGCCCAATTTCATTGTATTGCGCAATGCGCCAGGGTCCGCTGTTGGCCCAGCCTGTGTAAAAACACAGGACGGTGTAAACGAACCCGGCTGGGTTAACGTTGAGGGAGTATCTCATCACCAGGGTGTTAAATGAAGCGCTTTATCGAAGGCGAAGACCGTGGGCAAGGCACGCTACTGCCAGAGCACCTGGATGACTACGTCACCGAAAACAACCCGGTTCGGGTGGTCGACGTATTCGTCGATGAGCTTGACCTGGCCAGTCTGGGTTTTGCGCGGGTGATACCTGCAAAGACTGGCAGGCCAGCGTACCACCCGGCTGTACTACTCAAGCTCTACATTTACGGCTACCTGAACCGCATCCAGTCGAGCCGCAGGCTCGAGCGCGAAGCGCAGCGCAACGTCGAGCTGATGTGGCTGACCAGGCGCCTGACCCCGGACTTCAAGACGATAGCGAACTTCCGCAAGGACAACGGCAAAGCCATTCGTAATGTCTGCAGGCAGTTCGTCGTCTTGTGCCAGCAGCTGGATCTGTTCTCGGATGCAGTGGTGGCGATCGACGGCAGCAAGTTCAAGGCCGTCAACAGCAGCGACCGCAACTTCACTGACGCCAAGCTTAAGCGCAGGATGACGGAGATCGAAGCGAACATCAGCCGCTACCTGACCGAACTCGACACGGCAGACCGGCAGGAGCCGGCTACTGCACAAGCGAAAAGCGTTCGCCTGAACGAAAAGATCGCAGCGTTGAAATCACAGATGGCTACGCTCAAGGAAATCGACGAGTACCGCTGCCCGGCTGGCGAAGCCTTGATATGGCGATTTTCCAGCGTCGAAAAAGGCATGACGAATCACCGCTACTAGAGCTCGAACTGCAAGGGCTGCCCGCTCAAGGACAAGTGCACGCCGAGCACTCAGCGGCGCGTGACGCGCTGGGAACATCAGGATGTGCTCGACGACATGCAGGCACGTCTTGAACAGACGCCCGACGCCATGCGCATCCGGCGTTCAACCGTCGAGCATCCCTATGCCACGATCAAGGCATGGATGGGATCCACACACTTTCTAACGAAAGGCCTGGAACGTGTGAAGATCGAAATGAGCTTGCATGTGCTGGCTTACAACTTTAGTCGTTTGCTCGCGCTGCTTGGCATGCAGGGAATGCTGGCGGCGATTAGGGCGTATGCCCGTTTTCTGCCGCCAATCGGGCTGTTTGGAGCGTTCTTGCTGCTGGTCTTGCCGAGGACTGGAAAACGGGGCGGCCAAGGCTATGGCGCTTCTATAAGCTTTTGGATAGGCCGTGAGCCGTACTATTCGGCTTACGGATCCAGTTAATGAGTTTTTACACAGGCTAGGCCGATAGCGGACAGTCGATACAGTTCAGTGTATGCCCTTGTTGTCTTCCGAGCAAACGAAGGTTTCGCCAGCACTCGACACCGCCCCGCATGACAATTGTCATGACAATCCGATGGCGTCTGCTTCTACAGGCGCCATCGCGTTCTTCGCATACTGCTTGCACACCAACCCATGCGAGGAACACATGAAACCCATCGCCCTGAAAGCGCTCTCCGCCGCCGTCATCCTGGTGCTGGCCACCGCCGCCAACGCCGCGCCCACCCTGGTGCAGGATGTCCGCGTCTTCGACGGCGAGCGCGTGCACGCGCGCCGCTCGGTCCTGTTCGACCAGGGCGTGATCGTCGACGCGGATTTTCGCGGCGCCGCGCCCCGTGACGCGCGCATCGTGCACGGCGCCGGGCGCACCCTGCTGCCGGGACTGATCGACGCCCACACCCACGCCTTCCGCTTTTTCGAGTTGCCGGTGCTGTTCGGGGTAACCACCCAGATCGACATGTTCACCGAGCCAGGCCTGATGCAGCGGACCAAGGACGAGATGGCGCAGGGCGGCAACCACGCGCATGCCGACCTGTTCTCGGCCGGCACCCTGGTCACCGCGCCGAACGGCCACGGTACCCAGTTCGGCGTGCCGATCCCGACCATCACCGGACCGGAGCAGGCCCAGGCCTTCGTCGATGCGCGCATCGCGGAAGGCTCGGACTTCATCAAGATCGTGATGGAAGGCGGCTATGGCTTCAAGTCGCTCGACCTGGCCACCGTGAAAGCCGTGATCGCGGCGGCGCACATGCGCGGCAAGCTGGCCGTGGTCCACATCAGCAACGAACAGGATGCGCGCGCCGTGCTGGAGGCCGGCGCCGATGGCCTGGTGCACCTGTTCCCGGGCGGCTCGGCCGATGCGCAAGGCCTGGCGCGGCTGGCGCGCAGCAAGGGCGCCTTCGTGATCCCGACCTTCGCCGTATTGGAAAGCATGGCGGCCTATCGCGGCGACGACCTGCTGGCCAATCCGCAATTTGCCAGCCTGCTCGACAAGGATGCGCAGGCGCCGCTCAAGGCGCGCTATGGGAAGGAAGCGAAGCCGGCGCTGCTGGCGGCGCCGAAGGCGGTCACCCTGGCCATGCACAAGGCCGGCGTGCCGGTGCTGGCCGGGACCGATGCCGGCAATCCGGGCACCCAGTACGGCATCAGCATGCACCGCGAGCTGGCGGCCCTGGTCGAAGCCGGCCTGACGCCGGTGCAGGCGCTCGCCGCCGCCACCAGCGCGCCGGCCAAGGTCTTCAAGCTGGGCCGGCGCGGCCGCATCGGCAGCGGCTACAAGGCCGATCTGCTGCTGGTCGAGGGCGACCCCACCAGCGACATCCTGGCCACGCGCCGCATCGTCGAGGTGTGGAAGGATGGCGAGAGCGCCGCGACCCTGGCCGACGACCAGCGCCGCCAGGTGGCCAAGGCCGCGCAAGCGGCAGGCAAGCCCCTGGCCTTGCCCGCGGACGGCCGCATCAGCCAGTTCAGCAAGGAGCGCCTGGCCAGCCCCTTCGGCATGGGATGGGCCGCGTCCACCGACAGCTTTGCCGGCGGCAAGTCGCGCGTGAAGCTGGCCGTGCAGCCGCCCCTGGCCGATGGCCAGGTGCCGCTGGCGATCGAGGCGAGCGTGGCGCCGGGCCTGCCTTTCGCCTGGGCCGGCGTGGCCTTCATGCCGGGAGCGCAGCCGATGCAATCGGTGGACCTGAGCGCCGCCGGGGCGGTGCGCTTCAAGGTGCGCGGCGACGGCAAGGTGTACCAGATGATCGCGATGTCGCAGGGCGTGCAGATCCCGGGTGCGAAGAGCTTCACGGCCGGGCCGGAATGGATCGAGGTAACGGTTCCTTTCGGCGAGCTCAAAGGCATCGATCCGGCGGCCGTCACCATGTTAGGATTCAACGCCGGTCCACAGCCGGGCGACTACCGCTTCGAGATCGCCGACGTGCGCCTGCTGGCGCGCTAAGCCTAGCCGACTTCAACCAATGAACAAGATCAAGCAGATGCTGGCAGGACCGTGGCTCCCGCCGGAAGAGGGCAAGATGCCCTACCTCTGGCTGTTGAGCCTTGCCTACATGGGCTGGAAGTACGCCTATGTGCGGCCCGGCGCGCTGGAGCTCGGCATGCTGGTCCTGAGCCTGGCGCTGTTCGTGCCGCTCTACCTTGCCAGCTACCGGGCGCGCGGCTGGCAGGTCGCCGCCTGCATGCTGGGGGGCTGCCTGCTCGGCGCCGCCTGGGTGCGCTGGAACCCGGGCGCAGCGACCTTCTTCATCTTTGCCTGCGCCATGGCGGCCCGCATCGTCGACATGAAACGCGCCATGCTGGCGATCGGCGGCGTCATCGTGCTGGCGCTGCTGGCCTCCCTGCAGGCGAGCGGGAACATGCAGATGCTGTTCCTGATGCCGATCCTGACCGCCGGCCTGCCGGTGGGCCTCGGGTCCGTCATGGATGCACGCCTGCGCCGCTCGCGCCAGGCGCTGATGCGCAAGCAGGAAGAGGTCGAGCACATGGCCACCATCGCCGAGCGCGAACGCATCTCGCGCGATCTGCACGACCTGCTGGGGCACTCGCTGTCCCTCATCGCGCTGAAGGCCGAACTGGCGCGCAAGCTCGCGCACCGCGACGCCGACGCCTGCGCGCGCGAGGTGGGCGACATCGAAAGCAGCGCGCGCCAGGCCCTGGCCGAAGTGCGCGCGGCCGTCACCGGCTATCGCGAGAAGGGACTGGCAAGCGCACTGGCGAGTGCGCGGGCCAGCCTGGCGGCGGCCGAGGTCGGGCTGGAAGAGCAGGTCGAGCGCTTCGCGCTGGCGCCGGCCGCCGAGAACGTGCTGGCGCTGGCGCTGCGCGAAGCCGTCACCAACGTGGTGCGCCACGCCGGCGCGCGCCGCTGCAGCGTGTCGCTGTCGCTGGAGCATGGCGTGGCCGTGCTGCGCATCGCCGACGACGGCCAGGCGCGCAGCGAGGGCGACATCCGGCATGGCAACGGCCTGCGCGGCATGCGCGAACGGGTGGCCTCGGTCGGCGGAAGGCTGGCGCTGCGCGCCGGCGCCGGTCTCGAACTCGAACTGCGCGTGCCTGCCGCGGTGGGCGCGGCAACGACGTCGGGAGCCGCCGCATGATCCGCATCCTGCTGGCCGAAGACCAGAACCTGGTGCTCGGCGCCATGGCCGCCTTGCTGCGGCTCGAGCCCGACTTCGAGGTGGTCGGCACCGCCACCAACGGCAAGGAAGCGCTGGCCCTGTGCGAGCGGCTGGCGCCCGACATCGTCCTCACCGACATCGAGATGCCCCTGATGACCGGGCTGGAACTGGCTGAGCAACTGAAAGAACGGCGCCTGCCGGCCAGGGTGATCGTGGTGACCACCTTCGGGCGCAGCGGCTACCTGCGCCGCGCGCTGGCGTCCGGCGTGCGCGGCTACCTGCTGAAGGACGCGCCGGTCGATGCGCTGGCGGCGGCGATCCGCGCGGTGCATGGCGGCGGCCGCGCGATCGCGCCCGAACTGGCGCTGGAAAGCTGGAGCGGCGGCGAGGATCCGCTGACCGAGCGCGAACGCCAGGTGCTGCGCCTGGCCGGGGAAGGGCGCAGCAGCGCCGAGATCGCGCGCCAGGTGCACCTGTCCGAAGGAACGGTGCGCAATTACCTGTCCGAGGCGATCAGCAAGCTCGATGCGGCCAACCGGGTCGACGCCTACCGGATGGCACGCGACGCCGGCTGGCTGTAGCCGTCCGCGCCCCGGCGCCTGTACTAGGTCGGCTCGATGCGGCGCAGCCCCGGCAACTGGCCGCGGCGCTGCCGTCCTTCGCGGGCGCGCAGGCGGCCGGGGCTGGGTTGCTTCAGCTGCATGAAGGCCAGCAGCAGCGCGAGCAGCAGGGTGAAGCAGAGCAGTGCGCCGCTCATCCACATGGCGAGCGGCTCGGCACTGCCCCACAGCAGCGCCACGCCGGCCAGCAGCGGCGCTACCAGCAGCATGGTGCACAGTCGGCCCAGCGCGGGCGAGCGCTTGATGCGGTGGCCGGCCATGGCGATGAAGAAGAAGCTCGATGCCGCCGCCAGCAGCGCCACCAGCAGGAAGGCGGCGTGCGGAAGGTCGGGGAAGGCGCTTCCGTTCGGGAACAGCACGGCCGGCGGCGCCACCAGCACCAGTACCCCGGCGAGCAGGCAGGCAAGACGCAAGAAGATCATCTGGTATTTCCTCGTATTGAAGTCGGGTATGACCCAGCAATACGAGAAGTTACCAAAAATACAATTTCAATGACGCACGGCTGGCGCCGGCGATAAAAAAAGCGGCCCGTAGGCCGCTTGTGACGCTTACTGTTCGCGGACCCAGGTCTGCGAACGGCCGAACATCGGTGCGCCGATGTAGCCGCGCACTTCCAGCTTGCTGCCGTTGTCCTTCAGGGTGGCCTTGCTCCGGTAGGTCTTGCCCTTGGCCGGATCGAGGATCTCGCCGCCGGTGTATTCGTTGCCGTCTTTCTTGAGACCCCACAGGATGGTCATGCCGATGATCGGCTGGTCCTTGCGCGCGCCGTCGCAGGCGGTGCACTTCGGGTTCTGGTCCTGGTCGGCCGGACGGAACAGCTTCTCGACCTTGCCGCTGAGGGTGCCGTTTTCCTCGGTGATGCGCACCAGCGACTTCGGTTTCCCGGTTTCGTCGTCGATCGTTTTCCACATGCCTGCCGGGGAAGCGCTTTGCGCCCACGCCGCCGCCGGCATCGCGAACATCATGGCAATCAGGCCAGCCTTCATCAGTTGTCGCATCTTGGGGTCTCCAGAATCGTTATTGGTAGCGCAGAGTGTAGCAAACCCTCAAGGCCAAGTGGATGGCGGAATCAGAGGATTCATTCCAATCGCCACAGTCGGCGCAATGCATGCATATATTGACAACATTGCGGCATTTTGGTGATATGCCGGTCGGGTCGACGTCGATACGATCCCGCATTCTTGATAGAGGACCCGCATACGTGAAGCGCTTTACCTGTCTCCCCCTCGTCCTTCTCGGCACGTTGCTATCGGCCGGCGCCGGCGCCGCGGCCGCCGACCTGCCCGCGCCGGCCGCCGCCATGAAGGTGCATGACCTGGCCAGCGGCTTCACGGCCGTGTTCGACCGCAACGCCGGCAAGCCGGACCAGGAATTCATCCAGGACTTCAAGGCCAGCGTCGCGTCGCGCCTGCCGGGCTTCTATGGCGCCGGGCGTTTAACGGCCAGCGCAGCGCGGCCCAGCGCGACGTAGACCTGGCCAGGGCCCGGGCCGAGTTCCCGGCGATGCGCGACGCCTATGTGCAGAAGGTCGCCCGCTTCACCCGGGAACTGCCGGGACACATCGCCAGCTTCCGCGCCGCCTTCCCCGACTATCCGGCCAAGACCGACGTCTGGTTCCTGCACTCGCTCGGCGAGATGGACGGCGGCACCCGGACCTTCGACGACCGCACCCACTTCATCTTCGGCGCCGACGTGATGGTCAAGGTCCACGGCCAGGGCGATGAAGCGGCCTTCTTCCACCATGAACTGTTCCACGACTATCACGACACCGGCTGCAAGAGCGAGCCGGTGTGGGTGTCGCTGTGGGGCGAAGGGCTGGCCACCTATGTGTCGAAGCAGCTGAACCCGACCGCGAACAATGCCGAACTGCTGCTCGACTTCCCACCCAACCTGGTCGCGGATACCCGCAAGGAGCTCAAGCGCGCCCTGGACGACGTCCATGCGAAGCTGGACAGCGAAGACCGCAGCGATTACGCCGGCCTGTTCTTCGGCCGCGATGGCGGCGCGGGCGGCCTGCCGGCACGGCGCGGCTACTACCTGGGCTACCTGGTGGCCGAAGAGATCGGGAAGGACCTGAGCATCCAGCAGATGGCAAAACTCGATTGCGGTGCGGCGCGCACCGCGGTGACGGCGGCGCTGGAGCGCCTGCGCAGCGCGCAGCGATAAAAAAACGCGGCCGAAGCCGCGTTTTCCTGTGCAGCGGGACTGATTACGCCGCCGGCAGCTTGGCCAGCTGTTCCTGCATCTTGGCCAGGGTCGCAGAGAAGTTCGCCACGCGTTCCTTCTCCTGCTCCACCACGGCGGCCGGGGCGCGCGCAACGAAACTCTCGTTGGACAGCTTGGCGCCGGCCTTGGCGATCTCGCCCTGCAGGCGCGCGATCTCTTTCGACAGGCGCTCGCGCTCGGCGGCGACGTCGATCTCGACCTTCAGCATCAGCTTGGTGGTGCCGACGATCGACACGGCGGCCGGCGACTCCGGCAGCGCCTCGACGATCTGCACTTCCTGCAGCTTGCCCAGCGACTGGATGTAGGGAGCGAACAGCGCCATGCGGGCGCGGTCCTGCTCGTTGCCCGGCTCGACGATCAGCGGCACGCGCACCGACGGCGACAGCGACATCTCGCCGCGCAGGTTGCGGGTGGCGTCGATCAGGCTCTTCAACTGCTCCATCCAGGCTTCCGCTTCTTCGCTCACGCAGGAGGTGTCGGCCAGCGGATACGGCTGGACCATGATCGAATCGCGGTTCTCTCCGGCGCCCTTGCCGGCCAGCGGCGCGATCGCCTGCCACAGGGCTTCGGTCACGAACGGAATGATCGGGTGCGCCAGGCGCAGCACCACCTCGAGCACGCGCAGCAGGGTGTGGCGGGTGGCGCGCTGCTGCGCTTCGCTACCCTGCTGCACCGAGACCTTGGCCAGTTCCAGGTACCAGTCGCAGTATTCGTACCAGACGAAGTTGTAGATGCTGCTGGCGATGTTGTCGAAGCGGTAGTCGGCGAAGCCCTTGGCGATGTCGAGCTCGACGCGGTTGAGCAGCGAGACGATCCAGCGATCCGCCTGCGACAGGTCGCCCGGCTCCGGCTGTCCGCAGTCCTTGCCTTCGGTGTTCATCATCACGAAGCGGGTGGCGTTCCACAGCTTGTTGCAGAAGTTGCGGTAGCCCTCGCAGCGGCCGAGGTCGAAGTTGATGTTGCGGCCCAGCGAGGCGTAGCTGGCCATGGTGAAGCGCACGGCGTCGGTGCCGAAGGCCGGGATCCCTTCCGGGAACTCCTTGCGGGTGGCCTTGCCGATCTTCTCCGCGGCGCGCGGATCCATCAGGCCGGTGGTGCGCTTGGCCACCAGCGACTCGACGTCGATGCCGTCGATCAGGTCGATCGGGTCGAGCGTGTTGCCCTTCGACTTGGACATCTTCTGGCCTTGGCTGTCGCGCACCAGGCCGTGCACGTACACGGTCTCGAACGGCACCTTGCCGGTGAAGTGGGTCGTCATCATCACCATCCGGGCAACCCAGAAGAAGATGATGTCGAAGCCGGTGACCAGCACCGAGGACGGCAGGAAGTGCTTCATGTCCGGGGTCTGTTCCGGCCAGCCCATGGTCGAGAAGGGCACCAGGGCCGACGAGAACCAGGTGTCGAGCACGTCGTCGTCGCGGCGCAATGTGCCGGTGATGCCGCTAGCCGCCGCCTTGGCCTGCGCTTCTTCTTCGTCGCGGGCGACCACGATCTCGCCGTTCTCGCCATACCAGGCCGGAATGCGGTGGCCCCACCACAGCTGGCGCGAGATGCACCAGTCCTGGATGTTGCCCAGCCACTGGTTGTAGGTGGTGCTCCAGTTCTCCGGAACGAACTTGATTTCGCCGCTGGCGACCTTTTCCAGCGCCACTTCCGTGATCGACTTGCCCGGGTTGAAGGTCCCTTCCGGCGCAGGTTTACTCATGGCGACGAACCACTGGTCGGTCAGCATCGGCTCGATGACCACGCCGGTACGGTCGCCGCGCGGCACCATCAGCTTGTGCGGCTTGACCTGGGCTAGGAGGCCTTGCGCTTCCAGGTCGGCGACGATCTGCTTGCGCGCGGCGAAGCGGTCCAGGCCCTGGTACTGGGCCGGGCCGTTCTCGTTGATCTTCGCGTCCAGGGTGAAGATGTTGATCGGCGCCAGGCCGGCGCGCTGGCCGACCGCGTAGTCGTTGAAGTCGTGGGCCGGGGTGATCTTCACGCAGCCGGTGCCGAACTCCTTGTCGACGTAGCTGTCGGCGATCACCGGGATCTGGCGGCCGGTCAGGGGCAGGCTCAGGAACTTGCCGTGCAGGTGGGCATAGCGCTCATCAAGCGGGTCCACCGCCACGGCGACGTCGCCCAGCATGGTTTCCGGGCGGGTGGTGGCCACGGTCAGGTGGCCCGAGCCGTCGGCCAGGGGATACTGGATGTACCACATCGAGCCGTCTTCTTCCTGCGAGTCGACTTCCAGGTCCGAGACCGCGGTGCCCAGCACCGGGTCCCAGTTGACCAGGCGCTTGCCGCGGTAGATCAGGCCCTGTTCGAACAGGCGCACGAACACTTCGGTCACGGTCTTCGAGCGCGGCTCGTCCATCGTGAAGTACTCGCGCTTCCAGTCGGGCGAGGTGCCCATGCGGCGCATCTGGCCGGTGATGGTGTTGCCCGACTTTTCCTTCCACTCCCAGACCTTCTCGACGAAGGCTTCGCGCCCCAGGTCGTGGCGCGAGATCTTCTGGGCGTCGAGCTGGCGCTCCACCACGATCTGGGTGGCGATGCCGGCGTGGTCGGTGCCCGGGATCCAGGCGGTGTTATAGCCGCGCATGCGGTAATAGCGGGTCAGGCCATCCATGATGGTCTGGTTGAAGGCATGGCCCATGTGCAGGGTGCCGGTGACGTTCGGCGGTGGCAGCTGGATGCTGAACGACGGCTTGCCGTCTTCCATGGTGGCGGTGAAGTAACCGCGCTGTTCCCACTCGGTGCGCCAGTATTGTTCAATGTCTGCGGGCTCGAAAGACTTGGCAAGTTCCATGGTGTGGTCAACTAAAAATTGTGCGAAAAGAACCATTATAGTGTAGATGCCGCTATAATTCGGCCCGCTGCGTCCCGGAAATCCGGACGCGGCGCACGCTAGGGGTCCTGCTGTCGCAAACGCACACATGTGCTTGCGATGGGCGGGTGAGAAATACCCTCCGAACCTGATCTGGATAATGCCAGCGAAGGGAAGCAGTCAGCACACGGCCCAGGGCGCGCACGCGCCTGCCTGGCCGGTCCTGGCACACTCCTTTGCTGGCTCCGCAAAGGAGCCACATGAACGCACCTCTCAGTGCAAAACCCTTGTTCGACGCCGCGACCGCCACGGTCGACCAGGCGGCGATCGCAGCTTTCCCCAACTCGCGCAAGGTCTACATCGAAGGCAGCCGGCCCGACCTGCGCGTGCCGATGCGCGAAATCGCGCAATCGCCGACGCCCGACAGCTTCGGCGGCGAGCCGAATCCGCCGCTGTTCGTCTACGACACCTCGGGGCCGTACACCGACCCGCTGCTTGCCATCGACGTGCGCCGCGGCCTGGCCACGCCGCGCCTGCCGTGGATCCTCGAGCGCGCCGATACCGAGCAACTGCCAGGCCCCAGCTCCGACTACGGCAAGGCGCGCCTGCGCGATCCGGCACTCGCGGCCCTGCGCTTCGAGCTGCAGCGCACGCCGCGCCGCGCCAAAGCCGGGCGCAACGTCACGCAAATGCACTACGCGCGCCAGGGCATCGTGACGCCCGAGATGGAATTCATCGCACTGCGCGAAAACCTGCGCCGCAAGGAATACCTCGCTTCGCTGGTCGATTCCGGTCCGATGGGCGCGCGCGTGGCCAGCCTGCTGGCGCGCCAGCATCCGGGCCAATCTTTCGGGGCCAGCATTCCCGACGAGATCACGCCGGAGTTCGTGCGCGACGAAGTGGCGCGTGGCCGCGCCATCATCCCGGCCAACATCAACCACCCGGAAATCGAGCCGATGATCATCGGCCGCAACTTCCTGGTGAAGATCAACGCCAACATCGGCAACTCGGCCGTCACTTCCTCCATCGGCGAGGAGGTGGAAAAGATGACCTGGGCGATCCGCTGGGGCGCCGACAACGTGATGGACCTCTCGACCGGCAAGCACATCCACGAGACGCGCGAGTGGATCATCCGCAATTCGCCGGTGCCGATCGGCACGGTGCCGATCTACCAGGCACTGGAAAAGGTGGGCGGCAAGGCCGAGGAGCTCAGCTGGGAGATCTACCGCGATACGCTCATCGAGCAGGCGGAGCAGGGCGTCGACTACTTCACCATCCACGCCGGCGTGCGCCTCGCGTATGTGCCGATGACGGCCCGACGCTTGACGGGTATCGTCTCGCGCGGCGGCTCGATCATGGCCAAGTGGTGCCTGGCGCACCATCGGGAATCCTTCCTGTACACGCATTTCGAGGAGATCTGCGACATCATGAAGGCCTATGACGTATCGTTCAGCCTGGGCGACGGCCTGCGTCCCGGCTCGATCTACGACGCCAACGACGAGGCCCAGCTGGCCGAGCTGAAGACCCTGGGCGAACTGACGCAGGTCGCCTGGAAGCATGACGTGCAGACCATGATCGAGGGCCCGGGCCATGTGCCCCTGCACCTGATCAAGGAGAACATGGACCTGCAACTGGCGCAGTGCGGCGAGGCGCCGTTCTACACCCTGGGCCCGCTCACCACCGACATCGCGCCCGGCTACGACCACATCACCTCGGGCATCGGCGCGGCCACCATCGGCTGGTACGGCACCGCCATGCTGTGCTACGTCACGCCCAAGGAGCACCTGGGCCTGCCCGACAAGCAGGACGTCAAGGACGGCATCATCACCTACAAGATCGCCGCCCATGCGGCCGACCTGGCCAAGGGCCACCCGGGCGCGCAGATGCGCGACAACGCGCTGTCCAAGGCGCGTTTCGAGTTCCGCTGGCAAGACCAGTTCAACCTTGGCCTGGATCCGGACAAGGCCCGCGCCTTCCACGACGAGACCCTGCCCAAGGAATCGAGCAAGGTGGCGCATTTCTGCTCGATGTGCGGTCCGCACTTCTGCTCGATGAAGATCACGCAGGAGGTGCGCGCCTATGCCGCGGACCGGGGCGTGGCTGAAGAGGCGGCGCTGGCGCGGGGCATGGAAGAGAAGGCGATCGAGTTCGTGCGTGGCGGCGCGAAACTGTACCGGGAGGTGTGATGCTTGAACTCGAACTGAACGGCGCCCCGTACCGCGTGCCCATCGGGCACTCGCTGCAAGACCTGGCCGGCCAGCTCGGCGTGGCAGGGCAGGCGGTGGCGGTCGCGGTCAACCGCGAAGTGGTGCCGCGCAGCCAGTGGCCGCAGCGGCGGTTGCAGGCCCGGGACAAGGTGGACATCGTGCGCGCCATCGGCGGCGGCTAAGGAGATAACAATGAACGCAATGATCGAACAAGACTGCCTCACCATCGCCGGCCGCCAGTATGCCTCGCGCCTGCTGGTCGGCAGCGGCAAGTACCGCGACCTGGCGCAGACGCGCGCGGCGACGCTGGCCGCGGGCGCCGAGATCGTCACGGTGGCGATCCGCCGGGTGAACATCGGCCAGGACCCGAACGCACCGAGCCTGCTCGACGTGCTCGCGCCGGATGAATTCACCATCCTGCCGAACACGGCCGGCTGCTACACGGCCAGGGATGCGATCTATACGCTGCAGATGGCGCGCGAACTGCTGGGCGGGCGCAAGCTCGTCAAGCTGGAAGTGCTGGGCGACGAGAACACCCTGTTCCCGCAGATGCCGGAGACGCTCAAGGCCGCCGAGGTCCTGGTGCGCGACGGCTTCGACGTGATGGTCTACTGCAGCGACGATCCGGTGCAGGCGCGCATACTGCAGGAAATCGGCTGCGTCGCCGTGATGCCGCTGGCCTCGCTGATCGGTTCGGGCATGGGCATCCTCAATCCGTGGAACCTGGGCCTCATCGTCGAGCAGGCGCGCGTGCCGGTGCTGGTCGACGCCGGCGTCGGCACGGCCTCGGACGCGGCGATCGCGATGGAGCTCGGCTGCGACGGCGTGCTGATGAACACGGCGATTGCCGCGGCGCGCGACCCGGTGCGGATGGCGCGCGCCATGCGCCATGCCGTCATCGCCGGGCGCGAGGCGCACCTGGCCGGACGCATGCCGAAGCGCTTTGCCGCCTCGCCCTCGTCACCGGTCGAGGGCCGGGCGACGGCGGCCGGCGCCTGATGGTGCCGACCGTTCTGGTGTTCGCCGGACTCGATCCCGGCGGCGGGGCGGGACTGGCGGCGGACATCGCCGCCATCGGCGCGCTCGGCGGCCATGCGCTGCCGGTGGCGACGGCGCTGACCGTGCAGGACAACAACCGCGTGCATGAAGTGCAACCGGTCGACGCCGGCCTGGTCCTGCGCCAGGCCGGCGCCCTGGTCGACACCTGCAGCATCGACGCGGTCAAGATCGGCATTCCCGGCAGCCGGGAAAACGCGGCCGCGATCGCCGGGCTGCTGCGTCGGCTACGCGCCGCCGATCCCGGCCTGCCGGTCGTGCTCGATCCGGTACTGGCGAGCGGGCACGGCGACACGCTGTGCAAGGACGACGCCATCGGCGCGCTGGCCGAACTGCTGCCGCTGGCCACCGTGCTGGTGCCGAACCTGCCGGAGGCGCAGGCGCTGGGCGCCGTGCCTTGCGAGCACGTCCTGGTGACCGGCGGCCACGGCGAGGGCAGCGTGATCGTCAACCGCTGGCTGCGCGACGGCATCGAGCAGCGCGCCTGGCGCCTGCCGCGGCTGCCGCACGGCTACCACGGCAGCGGCTGCACCCTGGCCGCCGCGATCGCGGCGCGCCTGGCGCTGGGCGAGGCCATCGCGCAGGCGCTCGACCTGGCGCAGGATTACTGCCACCAGACCCTGGCGCACGCCTTCTGGATCGCGCCGGGGCAGCGCATCCCGCGCCGCATCCTGCATACCCACTGAAAGGATTTCCCTTTGACTCCGAAAAAGCACTTCATGCGCGGCCTGTACCTGGTCACGCCGGACTGGGACGACACCGAGCGCCTGCTCGGCGTCACCGACATCGCCCTGAGCGCCGGCGCGTCGATGGTCCAGTATCGCCACAAGAGCGCCAGCCCGGCCTTGCGGGCAGAGCAGGCCGCGGCCTTGCTGGCGCTGTGCCGCAGCCACGGCCGCCCGCTCGTGATCAACGACCACATCGACCTGTGCCGCGACCTCGATGCCGACGGCGTCCACGTCGGCGGCACCGACCTTCCAGTGGCGCAGGCCAGGATGCTGCTCGGTCCGGACAAGATCGTCGGCGCCTCCTGCTACGGCGAACTGAAGCTGGCCGAAACCGCCCGGCAGGCCGGCGCCAGCTATGTCGCCTTCGGCGGCTTCTACCCTTCGCAGGTCAAGAAATACACGTTCGTGACGCCGCCGGAGCTGGTCGAGGTCTGGCGCGACCGCGTGCCCCTGCCGATGGTGGTCATCGGCGGCATGACGCCGGCCAATGCGGCGCCGCTGGTGGCGCGTGGCGCAGCGATGGTGGCGGCGATCACGAGCGTGTATGCCGCCGAGGACCCCGCCGCGGCCGTGCGCGCATTCTCCGCGCTGTTCCGGGCTGCCCCAACGGGAAAGGATCAGGTCCAGTAGTCGGCGTGCCGGCGCCGTAGTTGCTCGATGTCCAGCGGAAAATCGAGGACCCGTTCGGAGCGTGCCATGGCGAGGGCGGCGTGGTGCCGCGCGGCGCCGCCCATGTGGCCATCGTCGCAACGACCGAGCTCGCCCAGCACGCGCTGCAGGCGCATCGCCACCTCGACCAGGCCGGCGCCGTCGCGTGCAATCGCCGGGAAGGCATCCTCGAACATCTCGTCGATGGCGAGCACGGGCACTTGGATCCGGTCGAATTCGGGCTCGGCCGGCTCAACGGGGCGCGCCCAGTCGACGAACAGGCGGTGCAGGGTGCTCAGGATCCCGATCGCCGTACCGGGGTCGTTGACGCCCGGCGACAAGGCGCGGCAAGCAATCTCGGACAGGACCACCAGGCCGAAACGCGGATCCTCGTCGAACTGGCGCGTGCGGCCGATAACGAACGCCTCGCGCAGGCGCGCCGCCTCGACCGGTCCACTGTCGATGTCGTCGGGCAGCACATAGCCGAGCGGGCGCGACGGAACGATCATGGACCCGGGCAGCACGGCCAGGGTAATCCGCACCCCGCATTTCGCGGCCATGTGCTGCAGGGTCTTCATGTGGACGCGCTGCAGATAGCCGCTGCGCTCGCTGTGGAAGGCCAGGCCGCGGGGTGGTCCACTGGTGGCCAGGCCGCCCAGGTAAGGGTGCTGCTTGCGCCTGGCCAGCGCCGCGGCGCTGGCGTGCTCGACCTTTTCGATGACGGCGCCCAGCCGGCCGAGCCGGGCGATGCTGTCGACCCAGCGCACGAAGAACGCGATCACCACGACCAGGGTCGACAAGGTCAGGATGAACAAGGTGAAGCGCCCGGCCTTGTCGAAATAATCGTTGGTCGTTGCGCTCAGCGCCACGATGGCGAAAATGAAGGCGCCGACGAAGATCGAGAGCGCGTTCTGGGACACGTCGTCCGCCACCACCAGCGGGAAGGCGCGCGCGGTCGCCGATTGCCCGGTCGAGGCATAGGCCGACACCATCGAGGCGACCGCGAAGGTGGCCACCCCCAGCATGCTGGCGGCAATGATCTTGAGCAGGTCGATGATCGAGCCCTGCGCAATTTCGGGCACCTTCCATTCGATGGTGACGGCGTCGGCCACGTGGGCCAGCATCACGCCGGCGATCGACAGGAGGCAGGCGAGCAGGGGCTTGACCCACAGGCGCTCGCGCAGGCGGTTCAACAGGAACTGAAGCTTTTCTAGCATGGCGGCAATCAGGCTGGATGGAGGATACATGCATACGCGCTTGTCGCACGATGGAGCCCAGCCTAGGCGAATCCGCGGCGCCGGTCGGTTCGCTCGGGAACACAGCGTGGACAATCGGGCGGAAGATATGCATCGAATCGCCCCCCGGATGGATTGACCGCATGCCGCCGAGCATGCGATATTGCTTTTCTTGCCATTATCATGAAAGCCCGTTGCATGCGCCTTCACCCGACCAAGCTTCTCTCCGCCCACGTCCTCGCCCTCGGCCTGGCCCTGGCCGCCACCGGATGCGCCCAGCTTCCCGCCGGCGTGCGCAGCATTTCGCCCGAGGCCTTGCGCGGCCACGTTTCCTTCCTCGCCTCCGACGCGCTCGAAGGACGCGGCACGCCTTCGCGCGGGCAGGATGTGGCGGTCGAATACATCGCGGCCCAGTTCCGTAGCGCCGGCCTGGAACCGGCCGGCGACGATGCCTATTTTCAGACCGCGCACTGGCAATACGCCGAACGCAAGCCCGAGGACGTGGTCATGAACGTGTCCGCAGGCGGCGCTACCCTTGCGGTGCCGGCCGGCGGCGTGACCGGCCACTTCCTCGATCCGGTCAAGCTCGCGGCGACGCCGGCGGTCTTCATGCCCTGGAAGGACGCCCTGGAAAACAGCGAAGCCGCCAACGGCAAGGTATTGGTGGTGCCGGCCGCGCCGGTGCCGGGCGCGGCCCGCCAGCTGCAGGAAAAAATCACCGGCAAGCCGGCCCTGATCATCATGATCGACCGCGAGCGGCGCCATGCGTCGGGCACCGGCGGCTGGCTGATCGACCCGGAACAGCCGCCAGCCAAGGGCGCCGTGCCGGTCCTGGTGCTGCATGCCGCCGACGTGGCCGCGGCGCTGGAGAAGGGCGGCGCCACCGTGACGGCGCGGGTGGCCGCGCCAGGCATCCGCCCGGTCAAGCTGCGCAACGTGGCCGGTGTGCTGCGCGGCGCGGATCCGGCCTTGAAGGATTCCTACGTCCTGGTGACGGCGCACCACGATCACGTCGGCATCCGCAACGGCGAGATCTACAACGGCGCCAACGACGATGCCAGCGGCGTCGGCTCGCTCATCGAGATCGCCCATGCGCTGGCCGCCCGCAAGGAGCGCCCGCGCCGCAGCATCGTGTTCGTGACCCTGTTCGGCGAGGAACTCGGCATGCTCGGCTCGAAATACTATGCGCGCCACCCGCTGTTCCCGCTGAAGGACACCGTGGCCAACATCAACCTGGAACAGACCGGGCGCACCGACGACAGCGAGGGCCGTCAGCTGAATTCGATCGCGATGACCGGCTTCGATTTCTCGAACCTGGGCGAGATGCTCAAGCCGTCCGCCGGCCAGACCGGAATCCGCCTGTGGAAGCATGCGTCCTTCAGCGACCTGTTCTTCTCGCGCGCCGACAACCAGTCGCTGGCCGACGTCGGCGTGCCGGCCCACACGCTGTCGGTGGCCTACGGCTTCCCGGATTACCACGGCAAGGACGACACCTGGGACAAGCTCGACTACGACAACATGGCGCGCGTGACGCGCATGCTGGCCCAGGGTGTGGCCGACGTCGCGAATGCGCGCGAGCGTCCGGTCTGGACCAGCGCGCCGAAGGCGGCGGGCTACGCCGCCAAGGGGCGCGCGCTCGGGTCCGGCACGCCGGCCGCGCAGTGAGCGCAGCGGCAGCGCCGTAAAACAAAAGGACGCCGAAGCGTCCTTTTGTTTATTGCAGCGCGAGGCTTAGTTACCGCAGCCCAGCGAAGCGATGCGGTCGCGTGCGGCCTTGGCCTGCACCAGGCCGAAACCGTACTTGGTGTCGCGGCCGGCAGTGCCCAGGTCGAGCGCGCTCTTGGTGAGCGAGGCACGCATCTGCGCAGCGCTACAGGTCGGGAAGTAGCTCCACACCAGGGCCGCCACGGCCGACACGTGCGGAGTCGCCATCGAGGTGCCGTCGAAGTAGGCGTAGTTGCTGGCCTTGATGCCGACGGTAGCGCTCTGGCCCAGCTGGTTCTTCATCGCCGCGCCCTCGATGTCGGTCGCGGTCACCGACGGGATGGTGGTCACGGTGGTGCCCAGCGTGCCGCCGAAGCTGCCTGCCGCGTTGTTGTACACCACGGCGCCGACGCCGCCGCTGTTCTGGCAGTTCGAGACCTTGGTGGCGAAGTCCACGGTGCCGCGCTGGATCAGGCAGACCTTGCCGGAGACGGCGCTGTTGACCGTGTCGCCGATGCCGAAGTCGGCCAGCGGCGCGGTGGCGGTCTTGACCGGCGAGCCTTCCATCGCACCGGGGGCATAGGTGCTGCCGCCGACCGTCAGGACCGCTTCCTGGCCCGACGCCATCGGCACGGTGGACAGGACGCTGACGCCCGGACCGGCCAGCTCGACCTGGCTGTTGTACTGCGAGAAGCTGGCCCACTGCTTGTTCTCGTCCACGGCGCCGACCATCACCACGCTGCTGTAGCCGGCCGGGTAGGAGACCACGGTGTTGCCGTCGTTGCCGGCGGCGGCGACGTTCAGGACGCCTTTCGCGTACAGGCTGTCGAAGGCGCGCTGCTCGGTCTTGCTCGAACGGCCACCGCCGAGCGACATGCTGATCACGTTGGCGCCGGCGGCGCCGCACTTGTTGGCGGCCGAGGCCAGGGTCGACGAATACGCCCAGCCACTCGCGCCGAACACCTTCACGATGTGCAGCTTGAGCTGCTTGTTGGCGTTGACGCCGACCACGCCGGTGCCGCTGTTGTTGATGGCGGCGATGGTGCCGGCCACGTGGGTGCCGTGGTGGTTCTCGTCGGTGTACCACCAGCCGGTGCCGGCGTCGTATTCACCGGTGGCCGGGTTGCTCGACAGGTCTTCGTGGTTGCGGTCATAGCCCGAGTCGATGATGCAGACCTTGCGGTTGGCAGCAAGCGAGTCCGACAGCTGGTCGGCCTGCACCTGCTTGATGCCGTACGGGACCAGCTGGCCCGACGCATACGGGCTGCCGGTCGACGGGCTGGTCAGGGCAAACGGCTTGCGAATGACGTCTTCTTCGATGTACTCGACGTTGGGATTGTTCTCCAGGCCCTTCAGCGCGACTGCCGGCACCTCGATGGCCATGGCGTTCATGCCGAAGATGTCGTGCTTGACCGAACCCTTGGCTGCGGCAACGGCCGACTTCATCTTGGCCGCGGCGCCCGGCTTGAAGGCGACGATGATGCGGGTGGTGTCGGGAGCTGCCGCCTGCACGTTGCCGAGCACGCCGGCAGCGACCAGGGCCGCCAGGCAAACACGAAGGGAACTTGCGCGAGTATTTTTGTCTACCATTAATATTCTCCGTTTGAAAACATATTGTGTCGCCGGGACTCTGTTGGTTCCGTGCGCTGGTTATTTCCGCATACATACATCCGCGGTGAAATTAGTCTATGCCAAAAGTCATACCTCATGCACATGAAATTCAACTGTGCGTAGGAAAGACTTGACATGGAATAAACGGTGTAAAAATTGAAGTGCCAAACAGCGATTGGCGTGTTATCGTTTTTCCCAAACATCTAAAGCATTTTTAGCCCACAACGGCTGCGCTCGCAGCGCCCGCCGCACGTCTCCGCGGTCCTTGTTATCATTTCAAACTTTACGGCGTTGCAATTCGGCGGCGTCCTACGCTCGTTTAGGAAGGGAAACATGAAAACCAAGGCTGCAGTTGCATGGAAGGCGGGCCATCCGCTCACGATCGAAGAAGTCGAACTCGAAGGCCCGAAGGCCGGCGAGGTACTCGTCGAAGTCAAGGCGACCGGCATCTGCCACACCGATTACTACACGCTGTCGGGTGCCGACCCGGAAGGCCTGTTCCCGGCCATCCTCGGCCATGAAGGCGCGGGCGTGGTGGTCGATGTCGGTCCGGGCGTCACCAGCCTGCGCAAGGACGACCACGTCATTCCGCTGTACACGCCGGAATGCCGCCAGTGCAAGTTCTGCCTGTCGCAGAAGACCAACCTGTGCCAGGCGATCCGCTCCACGCAGGGCCGCGGCCTGATGCCCGACGCGACTTCCCGCTTCTCGCTCGACGGCAAGCCGCTGTACCACTACATGGGCACCTCGACCTTCTCGAACTACATCGTGGTGCCGGAAATCGCGCTGGCCAAGGTGCGTTCGGACGCGCCTTTCGACAAGATCTGCTACATCGGCTGCGGCGTCACCACCGGTATCGGCGCGGTGATCTTCACCGCCAAGGTGGAGGCGGGCGCCAACGTGGTCGTGTTCGGCCTGGGCGGCATCGGCCTGAACGTGATCCAGGCAGCGAAGATGGTCGGCGCCGACAAGATCATCGGCGTGGACCTGAACCCGGAACGCGAGGCGATGGCGCGCAAGTTCGGCATGACCCACTTCATCAACCCGACCCAGGTCGAGAACGTGGTCGACAGCATCGTCGGGCTGACCGACGGCGGCGCCGACTACAGCTTCGAGTGCGTCGGCAACGTCACCACCATGCGCCAGGCGCTCGAGTGCTGCCACAAGGGCTGGGGCCAGTCGATCATCATCGGCGTGGCGGCGGCCGGCCAGGAGATCTCGACCCGTCCGTTCCAGCTGGTGACCGGCCGGGTGTGGAAAGGCTCGGCCTTCGGCGGCGCGCGCGGGCGCACCGACGTGCCCAAGATCGTCGACTGGTACATGGAAAACAAGATCAACATCGACGACCTGATCACCCACCACCTGCCGCTCGAGCGCATCAACGAAGGCTTCGACCTGATGAAGTCGGGCGAGTCGATCCGCTCAGTCGTCGTGTTTTGATCTCCGCCTGACGCATGCTTCCTGCGCGGCCTCCGGGCCGCGTTTTCCATTCTGTTCCGCCAATCCTGCCGCCTGTCGCACCGGGCTCGCCGGCAGCCCCGCGCACGCCTACAGTGCCAGCATGCCGACGCTGTCGGCTCAAAGTAGAAAAAAAGTTCTAGACAATTTTATCTAGAACTTTTAATCTAGTTGCGAATGACGGAAAGGGAGTACCGATGAACGAACTGGTCGGCACGGCCGCGTCCAGCCTGGCCTGGGCACTGATCGATTTCCTGTGGCAGGGCCTGGTGCTCGGCTGGATCGCCGCGCTGTTGTTGGCGCTGATGCGCAAGGCGCGGCCGCAAGCCCGTTACCTGGTGGCCTGCGGCGCGCTGCTGCTGTGCGCGGCGCTGCCGCTGGCCGGCACCGTGCAGCGCATCGCCGCTGCAGATACCGGCGCGCCGAGCTCCTCGCTGGCGCTGGCGGCAAGGCAGGCCGGCGCGGTGGCGGCAGGGCGGCTGCCGGCCGCCGTGATCGATGCCGGCCGCTTCGCCGGCTGGGAGTCGGCGCTGCAGGAGCGGTTGCCGCTGGTGGTGCTGTTCTGGTCGCTCGGCGCCGGCGTACTGGCACTGCGCATGGTGTGCGGGCTGGCCTGGGTGCGCCGCCGTAGTCGCCCCGGCCAGTACCGGCTTCATCCGACCTGGCAGCTGCGCCTCGACCGGATGGCGCGCGGCATGGGGATCGCCCGCCGCGTCACGCTCGGCGTGGTCGACGATTTGACCAGTCCGGTGACGGCCGGCTGGTGGCGGCCGGTGGTGCTGGTGCCGGCGGCGCTGGTCTCGGGCATGCCGCCGCAGCTGCTGGAAGCGCTGCTGGCCCACGAACTGGCGCATGTGCGCCGCTGCGATTACCTGGTGAATGTGCTTCAGAGCGCGATCGAGATCCTGCTGTTCTACCACCCGGCCGTGTGGTGGCTGTCGCACCGGATCCGCGAAGAGCGCGAACAGATTGCAGATGATGTAGCCGCAAGCACGCTCGGCGAACCGCGGCGCCTGGCCCTTGCATTGTCCGAACTGGACTTGTTCCAGTTCACCCCGCAACTTGCCCCAGCAGCACATGGAGGAAATCTTATGTCCCGCATTAAACGCCTGGTTCGTCCCGAAGCCGAACCGCTGAACTGGAAACTCGCCTTGCCGATCCTGGGCCTGGCCGCCTGCGCCGCGTTCTATTCCTGGTCGGCGCCCGCGCATGCCGCCGCCGAACCGGCGTCCGGGCCGGCGCGCAGCGCGCAACAGGAAGCGCGCAACGAAGGCCGCGTCGTCAAACCCGGCGCCGAGCCGCCCTATGCCCTTGTGCGCGCAGGCGACAAAGGAATGAGCATGAGCGGCAGCAGCGACGATTGGGATGAGGTCAAGCAGGCCCGGGACCGCATTGGTGGGAACTTCCTGTGGTTCCGCGAAGGCGGGCAGGCGTACATCATCCAGGATGCCGCCATGCTGGCACGGATCGATGCAGCCTGGGCGCCGGTGAACAAGCTGGGCAAACAGATGGACGTGTACGGCAAGGAAATGGACGTGCACGGCAAGAAAATGGATGTGCTCGGCAAGGAAATGGAAGTGGCAGCGCGCGGCTTCAAGCCGGACGAGGGCCAGGTCCGCCGCATCGAAGAGCGCATGGAAGCGCTCGGCGAAGAGATGGACAGGCTCGGCAAGCGGATGGGGACGACCGACAGCGTCAAGGAACGCGAGCGCCTCCAGAAGCGCATGGGCGAAGTCGGCAAGCAGTTGTCGGCGGCGGGCGAGGAGATCAGCCGGCTCCACGACCAGCCCGGCATGGACCAGGCCCGCAAGTCGATGGACGAGATCGGCCGCCGCATGGGCGAGGCCGGCAAGCCGATGGAGGCGATCGGCGAGAAAATGGGCGCGCTCGGCAAGGAGATGGAACGCGAGAGCAAGGCGGCCGACAAGACGGTGCGCGCGCTGATCCGCGAAGCCCGGGAAAAAGGACTGGCCAAGCCGGTGCCGCAGGCGGGTTGACCTGCCTGCGGGGCCAGCCAGGAGCCCTGTTGCAAAAGAAAAAGGCCTGCCGCTTCCAGCGACAGGCCTTTTTTTACCACATGGTCAAAAATCGCCGACGCATGCAGCCTCAGCAGCATGCGCCGATGTGGGCGATTTTATTGCTGCGCGATCTTGCCGCGCCACGCGCCGGTTTCCGAGCCGCGTTTCTCCAGCAGTTCCTTGAAGTTGTGCAGGTTGCCGCGCAGCTCCATGCGGACGGCGCCCATGGCGTCGCCAACGGTTTCGACCGCGCCGTCCGGCTCATAGTCCATCTGGACCATGACGCGGCAGCAGTTGTCCGAGATTTTGTGGAAGGTGGCGACGCCGCCGTTCTTCACGCCGGTGACGCTGCGCCATGCGATGCGCTTGTCCGGCACCTGTTCGGTGATCTCGACATCCCACTCCTTCTCTTCGCCGGCGACGTTGGCGCGCCAGTGCAGGTGCTTGTCGTCGAGCTGGCGGATTTCCTTCACGCTCTTCATGAACTGCGGGAAATCTTCGAACTGCGTCCACTGGTTATAGGCGGTCTTGACCGGGACGTTGATCTCGATCGACTCGGACACCGACGAGCTGGCGCCATAGCCGGTACGGTTCTGTTTCAGTTTTTTCGACAGCATCATGCCACCGACAGCGAGTGCGGCAACGGTAACTACGCGGTTCAGCATAAGTATTCTCCTTTGGGCTGGGAAGCCTCTCCACATGCATGATTGGTCTGGCCCGGAACGCGGCATGTGGAGGCCTTGGCTTCGTTACGTTCTTGGTCCGACGGGCCACGCGAACTGTCGCGAATCTCTGTTTAAAATAAGCGAAAAGACAATCGGGCGGCGCGCGAAAGGATGGGCCGCTTATACTGATGAGTCCGTTATTGGCCGCCAGAAAGGAGACCAAAATGAACTTGCAAGGAGGATGTTTCTGCGGTGCAGTTCGCTATGCGGTAACAGGCGAGATCTTCAACAGTACGCTGTGCCACTGCAGCGACTGCCGCAGGATCTCCGGGGCGCCGACCCTGGCCTGGTTCAGCGCGCGTCGCGCCGACTTTCGTTTCACGCAAGGTGCTCCGGCACGCTTCGTGTCGAGCGAACACGTGCAGCGCGGCTTCTGTCCGCTGTGCGGCACCACGCTGAGCTTCGAAGACAGCCGCTGGCCGGAAGAACTCGACATCACCAGCGCCAGCCTCGACGACCCGGAACAGGCGCCGCCGGGCGACCATACCTTCGTGCGCAGCCGCCTGCAATGGATGAAGCTGCACGACGGCCTGCCCGAATATCCGACGACGCGCTCCGCCGGCAAGTGATTTTCCGCCTTGCCTTCCGGCGCGGCGCCGGGCAGGCGCCGGCATTGCTCGCATCCTAGCGCCGCCGGATCTGCGAGTCGCTCATCTGGCCCTGCGTGTGCACCATGTTGGCCTCGAACGCCTGCATCTCCAGCCCCACCGTTATCATGTCCACGCCCGAGCCTTCGATGCGCGGGAACAGCTGGATTTCCTCTTCCTGGATATGGGCCGTGACCGCACCGATCAGTTCGCGCATCAGCTGGTCGCTGTGGGCGTCGTCGAGCGGCATGCGCTCCAGCGTCGCCAGCAGCGCATCGACTTTCCGATGGGCCTGCTCGAAGTGGGCGATCAGCGGTTCGTCGATGCTGCGTACCGCCGGGTAGAAGACCGATTCCTCCAGCTGCGAATGCAGGTACAGGGCCTGCAGGATCTGCTTGCCGGCCTGTTTCTTCACTTCCCGGCTGTCGCTGTTCAGATACTTGTCGGCCAGCGCGCGCACCATGTCGTGGTCGCGCACCAGCGCCTCGACCGGGCGGTCGACCGGAAAGGCGCCATGCCTGCCTGTTTCGTGTTCGCTTGCCATACCATCCTCCCTTGATTACTCGTTGCCCGGGCGGCGAACGGCACGCCGCCGCCACGGTCTTTCAGGCTAGCGCAGACGGCGCAAAGATCAATACGCGCATGTTTGACGCAGCCTGCCGCGACTGTTGCAAAGCTGGATGGGCATACAGTAATCACAGCGTTATAATGGCCGGATGCAGAATCTCCTCCATAATCTCAATCCCGAACAGCTCGCCGCCGTCACCCTGCCGTCGCAGAGCGCGCTGATCCTGGCCGGCGCCGGTTCCGGCAAGACGCGCGTGCTCACGACCCGCATCGCCTGGCTGATCCAGACCGGGCAGGTGTCGCCCGCCGGCATCATGGCCGTGACCTTCACGAACAAGGCGGCGAAGGAGATGCTGACCCGCCTGTCTTCCATGCTGCCGATCAATACGCGCGGCATGTGGATCGGCACCTTCCACGGCCTGTGCAACCGCCTGCTGCGCACCCACTATAAAGATGCGGCCTTGCCGCAGGCCTTCCAGATCCTCGATTCGCAAGACCAGCTCTCGCTCATCAAGCGTCTGCTGAAGGCGAACAACGTGGACGACGAAAAATACCCGGCCAAGGCGCTGATGTACTTCATCAACAACGCCAAGGAACAGGGCCTGCGCGCCAACCGGCTCGAGCCGAACGACCCGATCGAGCGTCGCATGATCGAGCTCTACGAGCTGTACGAGGGCCAGTGCCAGCGCGAGGGCGTGGTCGATTTCGCCGAACTGCTGCTGCGTTCGTACGAACTGCTGGCGCGCAACGGACCGCTGCGCCAGCACTACCAGATGCGCTTCCGCCACATCCTGGTCGACGAGTTCCAGGACACCAACGACCTGCAGTACAACTTGCTGAAACTGCTGGCCGGCCACGACGAGGAGGGCGGCGGCGCCATCTTCGCCGTCGGCGACGACGACCAGAGCATCTATGCCTTCCGTGGCGCCAACGTCGGCAACATGCAGGCCTTCGAGCGCGAATTCCGCGTCAAGAACCTGATCAAGCTGGAGCAGAACTACCGCTCCTTCGGCCACATCCTCGACAGCGCCAACTACCTGATCGCCAACAACACCAAGCGTTTAGGGAAGAACCTGCGTACCGATGCGGGGCAGGGCGAGCAGGTGCGGGTGTACGAGGCCAGCTCCGACCTCGAAGAGGCGCAGTGGATCATCGAGGAAGCCAAGAGCCTGATGAACGAGGGCCTGTCGCGCAGCGAGATCGCGATCCTGTACCGTTCCAACGCGCAGAGCCGCGTGATCGAGCATGCGCTGTTCGCGGCCGGCCTGCCCTATACCGTGTATGGCGGCCTGCGCTACTTCCAGCGCGCCGAGGTCAAGCACGCCATCGCCTATCTGCAGCTAATGGACAACCCGCACAACGATTCGGCTTTCATGCGCGTGGTGAACTTCCCCACCCGCGGCATCGGCGCGCGCTCGATCGAGCAGCTGCAGATGGCGGCCGATTCCTACGGCGTTTCGCTGTACGCGGCGGTGCCCTACATGACGGGCAAGGCCGGCGGCGCGCTCGGCGCCTTCGTGAAACTGGTCGAATCGGCGCGTTTCGAAACCCAGCAACTGCCGCTGCCCGAACTGGTGAGCGTGGTGCTGGAGCGCAGCGGCCTGTTGCAGCATTACCAGAACGAGAAAGAAGGCGCCGACCGCATCGAGAACCTCGAGCAGATGGTCAACGCGGCCACCCAGTTCGTGCAGGAAGAAGGCTTCGGCCAGGGCGCCCCGGCCCATCTCGGCCCGCAGGCGCTGCCGCAGATCGGCGAAGCCATCGTCAACCAGGACGGCATCGAGATCCTCGATGCCGACGCCCCGCTGGCCAGCGTGATGTCGCCGCTGTCGGCCTTCCTCACGCACGCCTCGCTGGAAGCGGGCGACGCCCAGGCGCAAGCCGGCCAGGACGCGCTGCAACTGATGACGGTGCACTCGGCCAAGGGCCTGGAATTCGACGCGGTGTTCATCACCGGCCTCGAAGAAGGCCTGTTCCCGCACGAGAGCAGCGCGCGCGAACTCGACGGCGTCGACGAGGAGCGGCGCCTGATGTACGTGGCGATCACGCGCGCGCGCAAGCGTTTATATATGAGCTTTACCCAGCAGCGCATGCTGCACGGCCAGACCCGCTTCAACATGAAGTCGCGCTTCTTCGACGAGCTGCCCGAGGAGTCGATCAAGTGGCTGTCGCCGCGCGTGCAGACCAACTGGTTCGCCGGCCGCAAGCAGACCACGGCCTGGGACGACGCCGCCTTCCGCGACGGTTCCGACAACAAGATCGCGCAGCAGATCACGCAAAAATCCGGCAACGGCTCGGGTTGGCGCGTGGGAGAGAGCGTTTCCCATGCCAAGTTCGGCGAAGGGGTGATCGTGAATATCGAGGGTGGGGCAGGGGCGGCGCGCGCCCAGATCAACTTCGGTTCGGCGGGGATGAAGGTGCTCGACCTGTCGGTGGCGAAGCTGGAGCGGATCGGCCGGTAGGGTGGACGGCTTCGCCGTCCGCGCGTTCAAACCGACCATGCATCGACGCGACGCCTTTTATCATCGTCCGGTCGAACGCGCGGTCGGCAGAGCCGACCACCCTACTTGGTCAGGTTGACGCCGCCGGTCGGTGCACCATCCACCGGCTTCCCGAAAATCTGCCGATACCCCGCATACATCGCGCACTGCAGCAGCAGGATGAACAGGAAGATCAGCCACATGATCACCACCCGCGTCAGGTTGGAGGCGCCCAGCAGCAGCGTGACCAGCATGCAGATGCCGAAGAAGATCGCAAACCAGGCCAGCAGCAGCACCATGAACACGCGCGCGCTGCGCACCACGGCGAAAAAGCTGTAGAAGGTGGCCTTGCCCGGTCCCATCTTCTGCCAGTAGGCCAGCGGCGCGGCGAAGCAGAGCGCCATCAAGGCGGCGACGTCCAGCCCGAAGATCATGAACATCGCCAGGATGTCCGACCCCGCCACCTGCGCCTGGCCGCCTTCGCGCCCTTGCCGCGCCACCTGCTCCCAGAAGTCCGGGTCGACCGCGAAACGCGTGATCACGGCCATCAGCAGCGACACGCCCAGGTAGACCAGTCCCACCTTGCACAGGTCCTTGACCACCGGCTGGCGAAAGCCCGTCAGCAGCACGGCCGGCGTGACGCGCTCGCCGTTCTCGATCATCAGGCAGGCCTTCATGAAGGCCATCGAGAACGAGGGAATCAGGATCACCGCGATCATCGGCCCGAGCAGGGGCACTGCGCTGATGCCGATGCTGATCAGGATGTTCGCGAACAGCAGCGTGGTGAGCGCGGCCGGTTGTTTGCGGAACAGGCCGGCGCCTTGCTTGAGCCAGTGCCAGCCGGTGATTGCGGGGAGAGAGTTCATGTGGGCAGATCGGGCGCGCCGCGTTCGATGCGGGCGCGCAGGATGCGTTCAAAGTGGGTGGGGTCGTGGGGCGTGAGCAGTTCTGCCGCACGCGGAATATGCAGATCGTACAGGCGCGACAGCCAGAAGCGCAGTGCGCCGGCGCGCAGCATCGGCAGCCAGGCAGCCCGCTCCTGCGGCGTGAACGGACGCACGGCATGGTAGGCGGCCAGCAGGGCATGCACGCGGGCCTCGTCGAGCCAGCCGGTCGCCAGGTCGACGCACCAGTCGTTGACGGTCACGGCGACGTCGAACAGCCAGGTGTCGACGCCGGCAAAATAAAAGTCGAAGCAGCCGGTCAGGCGCTCGCCGTCGAACATCACGTTGTTGCGGAACAGGTCGGCGTGCACCGGGCCGCGCATCAAGGCGGCGTAGGTGGCGGTCGCGGCAAAGTCGCCCTGGTACCGCACTTCATTGCGCAGCAGTTCCGCTTCGGACGCCGAAATCAGCGGCAGCACGGTGGGGGCGGTGGCGGCGATCCAGTCCAGGCCGCGCAGGTTCGGCTGGCTGAGGGCGAAGTCGCGCCCGGCCAGGTGCATGCGCGCCAGCATCGTGCCGACTTCGGCGCAATGCGGCGGCTGCGGGTCGAGCTGCGAGGCGCCGCTCAGGCGGCTGACGATGATGGCCGGCTTGCCGTGCAGGGTGACCACCAGCTCGCCCTCGGCGTTCGGCACCGGCGCCGGCACCGGAATGCCGCGCTCGGCCAGGTGGCGCATCAGCTGCACGTAGAAGGGCAACTGCTCGCGTCCGAGGTTTTCGAAAACGGTCAGCACGAATTCCCCACGCTCTGTCGTGAGGAAGAAATTGCTATTGTCGATGCCGGAAGAAATGCCCTGGAGCGCGAGGGCGCGGCCGAGGGGGAACTGCTTGATCCACTGGGAAAGATCGTCCAGCGAGACCGCGGTAAAAACTGCCATGAGCTAGCAACAAGGTGAGGGTCGGCTGCCGCGATCCAAAGCAGCGGCAGCGTCAGGATTTATTTTTTTTCGACAGGTTCCAGCGGTGGCGGTGGCGGCGCATCGGCGCGTGGCGGTACGCCCGCCCTGGCCGGCGCCGGGGACGGCGCCGCGTTGGCTGGATCGGCGGCCTGCTTTTTCGGGTTGCCGAAGTCGAATTCCATGACCTGCCATTGTGGGGCGCGGATCGCGCCGCTCTGGGCGTCGCCTGGTTGGGCGTTGCCGGGCGGGTTGTGCGGCTTCATGATGTAGCGGCTCTTGCCGGTGTCGACGACGACTTCGGTGACTTGCCCGCTGTTGTTCCGCTTTTCGATGATGCGGGTACGTTCTTTCGGCGGAATGGTGGTGGCCGGCACGTCGCTGCCCGGTTCAATACGCTCGAGCTGCGGTGGCGTCTGGGCCGGGCGGGCGGCTTGCTGCTGAACCGGCTGCTGCTGGGACTGTGCCGTGGCCAGGCCGGCATGCGCGATCAGGCTCAGAGCCCCGCACAGGGACAGGAGTTTCAGGCGGGAAGATGTGCGCAACATGATGGTCACCTTGTGTCGTTTAGTTCATTGTAACAAACCGACACGCTTCCCTGTGAAAAGTGTGCGTGAACTGGAACCGCCCTGTCCGCCTTGTTCGGTGCGTCGCCGCGGCCGATTCTGCGATAATGCCGGACACTTTGGCGCTTGCGCCGGCTCACTTTTTTATGTCGCCCTATGGAAAATACCCTGCTGCTGGTTGACGGCTCCAGCTATCTCTACCGCGCTTACCATGCGCTGCCCGACCTGCGCAGCGCGGACGGTTTCCCGACCGGCGCCATGCACGGCATGGTCAACATGCTGCGCCGCCTGCGCGCCGACTATCCGGCGGCCTATATCGCCTGCGTGTTCGACGCCAAGGGCAAGACCTTCCGCGACGAGCTCTACCCGGAATACAAGGCCACCCGCGCCTCGATGCCGGAAGACCTGGGCAAGCAGATCGAACCGATCCACGAAGTGGTGCGCCACATGGGCTGGCCGATCCTGATGGTCGACGGCGTCGAGGCCGACGACGTGATCGGCACCCTGGCGGTGCAGGCTACCGCGCGCGGCATGAAGACCGTGATTTCGACCGGCGACAAGGACCTGGCGCAGCTGGTCAACGACCGGGTCATGCTCATCAATACGATGAGCAACGAGAAACTGGACGAGGCCGGCGTCATCGCCAAGTTCGGCGTGCCGCCGAACCGCATCATCGACTACCTGACCCTGATCGGCGATACCGTCGACAACGTCCCGGGCGTGAGCAAGTGCGGCCCGAAGACGGCGGTGAAGTGGCTGGCCCTGCATGGCTCGCTCGACGGCGTGATCGAGAACGCCCACAGCATCGGCGGCGCGGTCGGCAAGAACCTGCTCGCCGCGCTCGACTGGCTGCCGAAAGGCCGCGAACTGATCACCGTGAAGACCGACTGCGACCTGGTCAAGCACGTGGTCTCGTTCGAGGAAACCCTGGTCGGCCGTCCCGAAGACGCCGGGGCCCTGCGCGACTTCTTCCAGCGCTACGGTTTCAAGACCATGCTGCGCGAACTGGGCGGCGGCAATGGACGTGCCGATGGCGCAGTCGCCCCGGCCCGCGGCGCGGGCCCGGGCGGCGCGCCGCTCAATTCCCCCGAGGGCGCCTCCGGCACCCTGCCGGGCATGGCCGTCATCAAGGGCGAGTACGAGACCATCCTCCTCGAGGAGCAGCTCGACAAGTGGCTGGCCCTGGTCGACGCGGCCGAGCTGACCTCGGTCGACACCGAAACCACCTCGCTCGATCCGATGACGGCCGAGATGGTCGGCATCTCGCTGTCGGTCGAAGCGGGCAAGGGCGCCTACATCCCGGTGGCGCACCGCTATGCCGGCGCGCCCGACCAGCTGTCGCGCGAACACGTGCTCGAGCGGATGCGCCCCTGGCTGGAGAATCCGGCCAAGCCCAAGCTGGGCCAGAACCTCAAGTACGACATGCACATCTTCGAAAACCACGGCATCAGGCTGAAGGGGATCGTGCACGACACGCTGCTGGAGTCCTACGTGTTCGAGTCGCACAAGCCGCACGACATGGACACCATGGCCATGCGCCACCTCGGCTACACCACGATTCCCTACGTGGACGTGTGCGGCAAGGGCGCCAGCCAGATCTGCTTCGACCAGGTGGAACTGGGCCGCGCCACCGAGTATGCCGGCGAGGATTCCGACATCACCCTGCGACTGCACCAGGCGATGCTGGGCCACGTCGAGGCCGACAAGGGCCTGGCCTACATCTACCGCAACATCGAGATGCCGACCATGGAAGTGCTGCAGAAGATCGAGCGCAACGGCGTGCTGATCGACGCCGAGCTGCTTGCCGTGCAGTCGGGCGAGCTGGGTGCGCGCATGCTGGAGCTGGAACAGCAGGCCTATGAACTGGCCGGCGGTCCCTTCAACCTCGGTTCGCCCAAGCAGATCGGCGAGATCTTCTTCGTGAAACTCGGCCTGCCGGTGATCAAGAAGACCGCCACCGGCGCGCCGTCCACCGATGAAGAGGTGCTGCAGAAACTGGCCGAGGATTACCCGCTGCCCAAGATCCTGCTCGAGCACCGCGGCATGTCGAAGCTCAAGTCGACCTACACCGACAAGCTGCCGAAGATGGTCAACCAGAAGACCGGCCGCGTGCATACCAACTACGCGCAGGCGGTGGCGATCACCGGCCGCCTGTCCTCGAACGAGCCGAACCTGCAAAACATCCCGGTGCGTAACGCCGAAGGCCGCCGCATCCGCGAAGCCTTCATCGCAGCGCCCGGCAACGTGATCGTCTCTGCCGACTATTCGCAGATCGAGCTGCGCATCATGGCGCATATCTCGGGCGACCCGGCCATGCTGAAAGCCTTTGCGGACGGCGAGGACATCCACCGCGCCACCGCCGCCGAGATCTTCGGGGTCAACCCGGAAGAAGTGCAGAGCGAGCAGCGCCGCTACGCCAAGGTGATCAACTTCGGCCTGATCTACGGCATGAGCGCCTTTGGCCTGGCCCAGAACCTGGGCATCGAGCGCGGCGCCGCGGCCAGCTACATCGACCGCTATTTCGCGCGCTTCGCCGGCGTGAAGCAGTACATGGACGAGACCCGCCTGCAGGCGAAGGCGCGCGGCTATGTCGAGACCGTGTTCGGGCGCCGCTTGTGGCTCCCCGAGATCAACTCCCCGAACGGCCCGCGCCGCGCCGGCGCCGAACGCGCGGCGATCAATGCGCCGATGCAGGGCACGGCGGCCGACCTGATCAAGCTGGCGATGATCGCGGTGCAGGGCTGGATCGAGACCGACCAGCTGGCCACGCGCATGATCATGCAGGTGCACGACGAACTGGTGCTCGAAGTGCCGGAAGCCGAGCTGGAACTGGTGCGGGTGAAGCTGCCGGAGCTGATGGCGGGCGTGGCGACCTTGAGGGTGCCGCTGGTGGCCGAGACCGGCGTGGGGCCGAACTGGGAGCAAGCGCACTGAAGGGCGAAAGCCGCGACGGCGTGACGATCTCGTAGACCAGGCACGAGCGCTTCGATCCGGGCGCCGGCAGCACCGACCTGGCCGGCCTGCCGCTGTGCGCGGCTTACGGCAACGGCGCCGGATGGGAGTCGCGGCCGCGATGGTGCGGCATGACCGGTGCAAGGACGGGTACTGCCTGGAACCGGTGGTGCAGGTGGTGCCGATCGCCCCGCTCGACAGCAAGCGTGCGCCGCTCCGGACTTTGCTAAGATAGCAAGACTATCCAACACAACCGGAGGGGTGCACATGAAAGATCTCATCAGCGATGCCGAAAGCCTGCTGTCCGCCAGTGCGTTCAAAGAGGGCGTCGACCGCCGTGTCTTCCTGAAAGCAGCCGCAGGCGGCGGCTTCGCCGTCGCCGCGCTGCCGGTAGTCGCGCAGACCCAGGTCCAGACCAGCGCCGAGGGCCTCGATGCCGCCGACCACATCGTCGTCGTCAACGGCCAGGACGTGCCGGTCTACCGCGCCCAGCCCAAGGACCGCAGCAACCTGCCGGTGATCCTGGTCATCTCCGAGATCTTCGGCGTCCACGAGCACATCAAGGACGTCGTGCGCCGCTTCGCCAAGGCCGGCTACCTGGCCGTGGCCCCGGACCTGTTCGTGCGCCAGGGCGACGCGACCAAGACCCCGATGCCCGCCCTGATGAAGGACATCATCGCCAAGGTGCCCGACGCCCAGGTCATGACGGACCTCGACACCATCGTCAAATGGACCAGGCAGCGCGGCGGCAACACCGACAAGCTGGGGATCACCGGTTTCTGCTGGGGCGGCCGCATCACCTGGCTGTACGCGGCCCATAACCCGAACGTCAAGGCCGGCGTGGCCTGGTACGGCCGCCTGGTGGGCGACACCAACCCGCTGCAGCCGAAACACCCGATCGACGTCGCCCAGAACCTGAAGGCGCCGGTGCTCGGCCTGTACGGCGGCAAGGACACCGGCATCCCGCTGGAGTCGGTGGAGCGCATGCGCAAGCTGCTCGACGCCGGCAACAGCCGCTCGAAGATCCACGTCTATCCGAACTCGGGCCACGCCTTCCACGCCGACTACCGCCCCAGCTACAACGCCGAGGATGCGAAGGACGGCTGGAGCAAGGCGCTGAACTGGTTCTCCACCCACGGCGTCGCCTGATCTTGCACGGAGGCAGACCGGGCAGGGTACAATGCCCGGTTTGCCGCTCTGCGCAAGACCAGAACTAGAGGCCTTCAAATCGACCCCGTCCTATCTTCCATCCTGCTGGCGACGCTCGTCGCCGGCGTCGTCAGCATCACAGGCGCTGCCGTCTTCTCGTTCGCGCTGCTGTCGAAAGTGGTGGAACGGATGGTCAGCCTGTCGGTCGGCATCATGCTGGCCACCTCGCTGCTGCACGCGCTGCCGGAAGCCTTCGAATCCGGCACCGACCCGCGCAGCCTGTTCGCGACCTTGCTGGGCGGCCTGCTGGCCTTCTTCGTGCTGGAGAAACTGGCGATCCTGCGCCATTCGCACCACCACGAAGGCGACGGCCATCACCACGCCCACGGCCATGACGCCCACCAGGCCGGCAAATCCGGCTGGATGATCCTGCTGGGCGATGCGATGCACAACTTCACCGACGGCATCCTGATCGCCGCGGCCTTCCTCGCCAATCCGGAGCTGGGCATCGTCACCGCGCTGGCCATCGTCGCCCACGAGATCCCGCAGGAGATCGGCGACTTCATCGTGCTGCTCAACGCCGGCTTCTCGCGCCTGCGCGCCTACGTCTTCAACCTGCTGTGCAGCCTGATGGCGGTGCTGGGTGGCCTGCTCGGCTACTTCACGCTGGACCAGGCCAGCGGCCTGATCCCCTATGTGCTGGTATTCGCGTCCTCGGGCTTCATCTACATCGCCGTGAGCGACCTGATGCCCCAGATGCAGCGCCGCGCCACCGTGCGCGAGTCGGTGCCGCAGGTGCTGCTTATCCTGCTGGGCGTCGCGATCGTGCTGGCCCTGAATCACGCCTACTGAATCACTTCTTGCTGGTGGCGCGCCGCCCCCATCCCCTGGCGGCAGGACGGCGCATGCGTTCGCTTCTTGCGCGTCTAATGATAATGACTTATCATTACCGAACAAGCTCAACCAAGGAAGCCTCGCCATGCCATCCCCGACCCTCCCACGCACGCCGCTCGCGCTGGCGATCCTGTTCGCCTTCGCTACCCCGACCGCCCAGGCCCAGACCGCGAACAGCCGGCTCCAGGCCGACCCCGACACCGTGCCGACCGTGGTGGTCTCGGCCAGCGCGCTGGGCGTGGTGAGCGACGACATGATCACGCCCGCCACGTCGCTCGGCGGCGGAGAACTGGTGCGGGCACGCGAATCGACCCTGGGCGAGACCCTGGCCAACCAGCCGGGCATCAGTTCGAGCCACTTCGGCGCCGGCGCCAGCCGCCCGGTGATCCGCGGCATGGACGGCCCGCGTGTGAAGATCCTGTCCGACGGCGCCGAAGTGCAGGATGCGTCCACCATCAGCCCGGACCACGCCGTCGGCTTCGAGCCGGTGCTGGCCGAACGCATCGAAGTGCTGCGCGGCCCGTCGGCGCTGGCCTATGGCGGCGGCGCGGTGGGCGGCGTGGTCAACATCCTCGACCGCAAGATCCCGACCGCGGTACCGGCCAAGCCGGAGGGCAGCCTCGAGCTGCGCGCCAATTCCGTGGCGCGCGAGAAGACCGGTGCTTTCGAAGTGACCGGCGGCGCCGGCGCCATCGCGGTCCATGCCGAAGGCGTGAAGCGCGACGCCGGCGAATACCGCGTCGGCAGCGGCTGGGAAGGCGGCGAGCGCGTGCCGGGCAGCTACAAGGAAGGCGAGAGCGCGACCTTCGGCCTGTCCTGGGTGGGACAGCGCGGCTACCTGGGCATGGCCTACACCAAGGAGCGTACCGAATACGGCATTCCCGGCCACGAGCACGAGTTCGAAAGCTGCCATCCGCATGGCAGCCACCTGCACTGCGGCGGCCACGAAGAAGAGGCCGGGGACGACCATGACCACGAGCACGAGCACGACCACGGCGTCGAGGAAGTCCCGGTCGTGAAGCTCGACAGCGACCGCTGGGACCTGCGCGGCGAGATCCGCAATCCCTTGCCGGGCTTCGCCAAGGCGCGCCTGCGCGCCGCATTCACCGATTACCGCCATGACGAGCTGGAAGCGGGCGTGGTCGCCACCAGCTTCCTGAACCGCGGCCACGACGCCCGCCTCGAGCTGGAACACCTGCCGCTGGGCGGCTGGCGCGGCGTTGTCGGCCTGCAAACCACGCGCCGCGACTTCCGTACCGAAGGCGACGAAGCCTACGTCCCGCCGACCGTCACGCAAAAGCACGCGCTGTTCGTCACCGAGGAATACAAGCTGGACAACTGGCGCTTCGAAGCCGGCGCCCGCCACGAGTGGCAGGACATCCGCGTCGACAGCGCTGCCCAGCGCGATACCGACGCGCGCGGCACCTCGGTCGCGCTGGGCGCGGTGTGGAAATTCAAGCCGCAGTATTCGCTGCGCGCCGGCGCCTCGCGCAGCCACCGCCTGCCGACTTCGGAAGAGCTGTACGCGGACGGCGTGCACCTGGCCACCGCTACCTACGAGATCGGCAATGGCCAGTTGGGCAAGGAGACCTCGAACAACATCGACCTCACCCTGCGCAAGTTCGAGGGCGACACCACCTTCTCGCTCAGCGCCTTCCACAACCGCGTCGACAACTACATCTATGCGCACACGCTGGACGCGCACGAAGGCTTTCAGCTGGTCGAGTATGCGCAGCGCGACGCCACCTTCACCGGCCTGGAAGGGGAGCTGCGCCACGCATTCTCGACCGTGGTGGAAGGCACGCTGTTCGGCGACCTGGTGCGCGCCCGTTTCGACGGCGGCGCGGGCAGCCGCGACATTCCGCGCATCCCCGCGCACCGCGTCGGCGTGCGCCTGAATGCCGACTGGCAGGCATGGCACGGGATGATGGAACTGGTCCGCGTCGGCAGGCAGGACAGGGTGGCCGAATTCGAAGCGCCGACCGGCGGATACACCATGCTGAACCTCGGCACCCATTACACGACGCGCATCGGCGGCGTGCCGGCCCAGCTCTACGCCCGCATCAACAACCTGACCAATGAGCTGGCCTTCAGCCATGGCTCCTTCATCAAGGAGGCGGCGCCGCTGGCAGGGCGCAACGTCACCGCGGGCCTGCGCTTCGTGTTCTGATGAAGACCCTGATCAGGCTGGCCGACTACGCCGGCATGGCGGCATCGGCCCTGTGCCTGGTGCATTGCCTGGCGATGCCGCTGCTGCTGGCAGGATTTCCGCTCCTTGGACTGGGGGCGGAGCATCATGCCTTGCATGACGCGCTGCTGCTGGGAGTGGCGGTGCCGGTGCTGCTGGCGCTGGTGCCGGGCTATATCAAGCACCGCGATCCGGCGGCGCTCACGCTTGGACTGGCCGGCCTGGCAGCATTCCTGTTGGCGGTATTCGTGCTCGGGCCGCGCTTCGGCGAACTGGCGGAGACGGTGGGGGCGGTGATCAGCAGCGTGCTGCTGCTGGCGGCCCACCTGTGCAATCATCGCTACTGCAAGGATTGCCGTTCGTAGGTCTCCCGCCAGCGCGGTCAACGAAAGCATGTGTCGTCTCTACGCATCCGTGAGTTGAACGCGCGGTCGGCCGCGCCGACCACCCTACAAATTCGTCAGCGGGGCCGGCAGTCGCTGCACAAGCCGTACAGCGTCAGCTCGTGCGATTCCAGCACGAAGCCCTCCGGCGCCAGTTTCTGCATGTCGCCCGGGCAGGCGTGCACTTCGTACACCTTGTCGCATGCACGGCAGTGGAAGTGGTGATGGTGGCCGTGGCCGGCAAGCTCGTAGCGGTCGCCGCCGCCCGGCAGCGACACCGTGGCGATCTCGCCGGCTTCCAGCATCGACTTGATGTTGCGGTACACGGTCGCCATGCCGATGCCCGGCACCACGGTCTGGGCGTGTTCGAGGATTTCCTGCGGCGCCAGCGGACGCCCGGCGTCTTCCAGGCACTGGTGGATGGCCTTGCGCTGGCGCGTGTTGCGTTCCATGGTTTACTTCTTCGCGCGCAGCGATTCGAGTTCGGCGCGCAGGGCGCTGCGCTCGGCGTAGGACTTGTCGAGCTGGGTACGCAGGGTCTTCAGTTCGCCCTCGAAGTTGTCGCGCGCCGTGGTGGCGCCGACCAGCTCCATCTCGGCCCGCAGGCGCGCATCCGACTCGCTTGCCTGGGCCGCGACGTTGCGCTCCAGCTGGGCGCGCAGGTCGGCCAGTTGCCGGTCCTTGCCGTCGATCGCCAGCTGGTCCTTGGCCTTGCTCACCAGCGCTTCGGTCGCGACCTGGCGCGCGTCGCGCAGTTCGGTGTTCAGGCGCTCGATCTCGGCCGCGTGCTCGCTTGATGCGGCCAGCGCCTGGTCGCGTTCGGCCGCCAGGCTGGCGCCGCTCTCGCGCAGGGCGGCCGCATCGGCTTCGAGGTCGGCCAGCGCTTCGCGCACCGGCGCGGCGGTCTGTTCGGCCACCTGCTGCACCCAGCCGCTCAGGGCGGCGGCGACGGCGTCGGGAATCTCCAGCGCCGCAGCGCCGATACTGGTCTTGTCCTGGTTCGACATTGCTGCGTGATCCTTCATTGCTGCTTTTTTCATGTGGAGAGCTCCTGCTCAGGCGTCGCCGGTGGCGACCGGACGGCCGGGGTCGGCCACCCATTCGCTCCACGAGCCCGGATACAGCGCCGCTCCCGGCATGCCCGCGACTTCCAGCGCCAGCAGGTTGTGGCAGGCGGTGACGCCCGAGCCGCACTGCATGATGGCGCGCGCCGGATCCGCAAGCAGCGGCGCGAACTCGCGCTGCAATGTGGCGGCATCCTTGAAGCGGCCGTCGGGCTGCAGGTTGTCCTTGAAGAAGCGGTTGCGGGCGCCGGGGATGTGGCCGCCGACCGGGTCGATGGTTTCGTTCTCGCCGCGGAAACGGTCGCTGGCGCGCGCGTCGATCACGATGCGCTCGCCCCCGGTGTCGCCACCGCGGACGTTCTCCAGGACCTCGGCCACCGTCACGGTGGGCACGAGCGGTGCGCGCAGCGCGATGCCGCCACGGGGCTTGCCCGCGACCCCGGTGCTCAAGGGCTTGCCGAGCGACTGCCAGGCCGCCATGCCGCCGTCCAGCACCGCCACCGCGTCGTGGCCGAGCCAGCGCATCAGCCACCACAGGCGCGCGGCGAACATGCCGCCGTGGGCGTCGTAGGCGACGACCTGGGTGCCATCGTTCACGCCCCAGCCGCGCAGGGTGTCGATCAGGGCTTCTTTTTCCGGCAGCGGGTGGCGGCCGCGGAACACGCCGTCCGGGCCATGCTTGGCGCCCGACAGCTCGGTCTCGATGTCGGCGAAGACCGCGCCCGGCAGGTGGCCGATGGCGAAGCCGTCGCGGCCGGCGGCCGGGTTCATCAGGTCGTGGCGGCAGTCGACCAGCACCCAGTCCGGGTCGTCGATGTGCGCTGCCAGGTCTTGCGCGGAGATCAGGGTGGCGTAGTTGTTCATCGTATGGTGCTCCTCAGCTCAGTTCTCAAGTCTCGCTGGCGATCGGATCGGTGTCCTTGACCACGGCGCCCTTGGCCGTGCTGCGTGTATTGTAGAACGTCGCGGCGATGCCCGATGCGAGAATCACGCCCACGCCCAGCCACACATGCCAGTTGAAGCGGTCGCCCCATAGCGCCAGCCCCCACAGGCTGGAGAACACGATGCCGGTGTACTGCAGGTTGGCCACCACCAGTACCTTGCCGACGCGGTAGGCGCGGGTCATCGCGATCTGCGCCAGCAGGCCGAAGATGCCGACGCCCAGCAGCAGGGCGCCGCTGTACGGGGTATGGCCATGGAAGACGGCGTCCTGCGGGCCGTCGCCCGCCAGCGCACCCAGCAGGCCGGCAAGGGCGGTGCTCAGCGAGAAGTAGAACACCACGCGGTATTCGGGCTCGCCCATCTGGCCGAGTTTACGCACCTGCATATAGGCCGCCGCCGAGATCAGCGAGGAGCAGATGCCGGCCAGGGCGCCCAGCCAGCGGTTGGCTTCGACGGCCGGCTGCAGCACCAGGGTCACGCCCAGGAAGCTCATGGCGATCGCCAGCACCAGCGGCCATTCGGGGAGCTTGGTGCCGCTCCACCAACCGTGGGCGAACATCCAGGCCGCGATCCAGATCGGCGCCATGTAGTTGAGCGTGACGGCGGTGGCCAGCGGCAGCCGCGAGATCGCGAAGAACCACAGCCACAGCGAGGTGACCCCTACCAGGCTGCGCCAGATGTGGGCCCCGGCGAAGGCCGTCCTGAAAGTGCCGCCCTGGTGGCGCACCGCCACCAGCAGCACCAGGGTGCCGATCAGGCCGCGGTACATCAGCAGTTCGGAGGTGGAGTAGAACTCGGAGGCCAGCTTCACGCCCGCGCCCATGGCGGCGAACGCGAAGCTGGCAAACAGCATCCAGAGTGAAGCCATCGATTACAACGCTAACCTGCTGCGGTACCACTCGTGGAAGTGCTGCATCCCGTCTTCCATCGGCGACTGGTAGGGGCCGACCTCGTTCACGCCGCGCTCGAGCAGGATCTTGCGGCCGGCATCCATGCGCAGGGCGATCTCGTCGTCCTCGACCGCGGTTTCCATGTAGGCGGCGCGCTCGGCCTCGACGAATTCGCGCTCGAACAGCACGAACTCCTCGGGGTAGTAGAACTCGACCACGTTGCGGGTCTTCTGCGGGCCGAGCGGCCACAGGGTCGACACCACCAGCACGTTCGGGTACCACTCGACCATGATGTTCGGGTACAGGGTCAGCCAGATCGCGCCGTACTTGGGCGGCTGGCCGTTGTTGAACTTCAGGACCTGTTCCTGCCACTTCCTGTAGGCCGGCGAGCCCGCCTTCTGCAGCGCGCGGTTCACGCCCACGGTCTGGACGCTGTAGTCGCGCCCGAACTCCCACTTCAGGTCGTCGCAGGAAACGAAGTTGCCCAGGCCCGGGTGGAAAGGCTCGACGTGGTAATCCTCGAGGTAGACCTCGATGAAGGTCTTCCAGTTGTAGTCGCACTCGTGGATCTCGACGTGGTCGAACATGTAGCCGCTGAAATCGAGGTCTTTTGTTACCTCCATGTGCTTCAGCTTGTCCATGACGTCGTAGCCGTTCTGCTCGAACAGCAGGCCGTTCCAGTTCTGCAGCGGGGTCTTCGACAGGTTCAGGCAGGGCGTCTCCGGGAAGTGCGGAGCGCCGATCAGCTGGCCCTTCAGGTCGTAGGTCCAACGGTGCAGCGGGCACACGATGGTATTCGCATTGCCGCGGCCATTGAACATCAGCGCCTGGCGGTGACGGCAGACGTTGGACAGCACCTCGATGCCGCCCGCGTTGCGGACCAGCATGCGGCCTTCGTTTTCGGATGCAAGTGTCGCGAAATCGCCTACCTCAGGCACCATCAATTCGTGGCCGACATAACGCGGCCCTTTGTGAAACAGCTCCTGTAACTCGCGCTGCATCAGCGCGTCGTCAAAGTAGACGTTTACTGGAAGCTGCGCGCAGGAACGCGCCAGCTTGGCGTGGGTAGCCAGATCGGACATCCCAACCCCCCTTTAATCAAGTACTACCAAAGAAGAGAAAGAATCCAAAGACCAAAATCTTAGGAAAAGGAATACGGTATTTCGGACAGAACCGAAGATTATACCTCGGATCGAGCTCTACAGTCTCGGCCCATCGCGAGCGAGGGAACAAACCGCGCAAACAAGTTGTTGAAAAATCACGGTTTTCATGGGGAAAGGGGCTGTTGCACTAAAAACTGACGATGCAGGCAAGTTGTGCGCGATGCAATGTGCGCCCCTTGAGGGGAAGGATTGATCTAAAATACGCGATTGGATTGACCCATGGCGCACCCTTGCGCCCTTTCCCCAAGCAAAGAGCTATGTCAAATAATACAAATGCACCGGAATCCTTCGAAGGCGCGATGGCCGAGCTGGCCCAGCTCGTGTCGCAGATGGAATCCGGCCAGCTGCCGCTCGAAGCGTCGGTGGCCGCCTATGCGCGCGGTTCCGAGCTGGTGAAGTACTGCGCGGCCCAGCTGGAAAAGGTCGAGTCCCAGGTCAAGGTGCTCGAGAGCGACATGCTCAAGCCGTTTTCGGCCGAAGGCGGCGAGGGCGATCAATGAGCCACCAGGATTTCAGCGCCTGGATGCAGGACGTGCAGGCCCAGGTCGAGGGCGCGCTCGAGACCTTGCTGCCCGCGGCCGGCGCGGTGCCGCACAAGCTGCACGAAGCGATGCGCTATACCGCGCTGGGCGGCGGCAAGCGGGTGCGCCCGCTGCTGGCCCATGCGAGCGGCGCGCTGTTCGGCGGCGACGCGCAAGCGCTGGCCCGCGTGGCCGCTGCCGTCGAGATGATCCACGTCTACTCGCTGGTGCACGACGACATGCCGTGCATGGACGACGATGCGCTGCGCCGCGGCAAGCCGACGGTGCACGTCGCCTACGACGAAGCGACCGCGCTGCTGGTCGGCGACGCCCTGCAGGCCCAGGCCTTCGCGGTGCTGGCCGGGATCGACGGCCTGCCGCCGGCGCGGCTGGTCACGATGCTGCGCCTGCTGGCCGAAGCGGCCGGGTCGGGCGGCATGTGCGGCGGTCAGGCGATCGACCTCGACAGCGTCGGCCTGGCGCTTCAGCGCGAGGAACTGGAGCGCATGCACCAGCTCAAGACCGGCGCCATGCTGCGCGTCTCGGTGATCCTGGGCGCGCTGTGTGGCAAAGACCTGTCGCCACGCGAGCTGGAAGCCCTGGGCGCCTATTCGACGTCCATCGGCCTGGCCTTCCAGGTGGTGGACGACGTGCTCGATGCGACGGCCGACTCGGCCACGCTGGGCAAGACCGCCGGCAAGGACGCGGCCGACAACAAGCCGACCTACGTGTCGATCCTCGGACTGGACCAATCGAAGGAACTGGCCGAGCAACTGCGGCGTGAAGCGCATGAAGCGCTGGCGCCATTTGGAGAACAAGCACTGCGGCTGCGCGAACTCGCGGACCTCATCGTGCAGCGGAAGGCATAAATGAACCTGCTAGAGACCATCAACGACCCTGCGGACCTGCGCCAGCTCCCGCGCACGCAACTGACCCCGCTTGCCACCGAGCTGCGCCAGTTCCTGCTCGACTCGGTGTCGAAGACCGGCGGCCACCTGTCGTCGAACCTGGGCACGGTGGAACTGACCATCGCGCTGCACTACGTGTTCAACACGCCCTACGACCGCATCGTGTGGGACGTCGGCCACCAGACCTATTCGCACAAGATCCTCACCGGCCGCCGCGGCCGCATGCCGACGCTGCGCCAGCTGAACGGCCTGTCGGGCTTCCCGAAGCGCGACGAAAGCATCTACGATACCTTCGGCACCGCGCACTCGTCGACCTCGATCTCGGCGGCCCTCGGCATGGCCGCGGCCGCCAAGCTGAAGGGCGAGGACCGCCACGCGATCGCCGTGATCGGCGACGGCTCGATGACCGCCGGCATGGCCTTCGAGGCGCTGAACAACGCGGGCGTCGAAGAAGACTGCAACCTGCTGGTGGTCCTGAACGACAACGACATGTCGATCTCGCCGCCGGTGGGCGCGCTGAACCGCTACCTGGCGCGCCTGATGAGCGGCCAGTTCTATGCCGCCGCCAAGTCGGTCGGCAAGACCGTGCTGCCCGGCCCGGTGCTCGACCTGGCGCGCAAGCTCGAAGAACACGCCAAGGGCATGGTGGTCCCGGCCACCATGTTCGAGGAATTCGGCTTCAACTACATCGGCCCGATCGACGGCCACGACCTCGATTCCCTGATCCCGACCCTGGAGAACATCAAGAAGCTCAAGGGACCGCAGTTCCTGCACGTGGTGACCAAGAAGGGGCAGGGCTACAAGCTGGCCGAGGCCGAGCCGATCCTGTACCACGGCACCGGCAAGTTCAACCCGACCGAGGGCATCAAGCCGGCTACCGCGCCGAGCAAGATCACCTACACCGAAGTGTTCGGCAACTGGCTGTGCGACATGGCGGCGAGCGACAAGCGCCTGGTCGGCATCACGCCGGCGATGCGCGAAGGCTCGGGCATGGTGCGCTTCCACCAGCAGTACCCCGAGCGCTACTTCGACGTCGGCATCGCCGAGCAGCACTCGGTGACCTTCGGCGCGGGTATCGCCACCGAGGGCATGAAGCCCGTCGTGGCGATCTACTCCACCTTCCTGCAACGCGGCTACGACCAGCTGATCCACGACGTGGCCCTGCAGAACCTGGACGTGACCTTCGCGCTCGACCGCGCGGGCCTGGTGGGCGCCGATGGCGCCACCCACGCCGGCAACTACGACCTGGCCTACCTGCGCTGCATCCCGAACATGGTCGTGATGGCGGCGTCCGACGAGAACGAATGCCGGCAGATGCTGACCACGGCCTACCACTATCCCGGCCCGGCCGCGGTGCGCTATCCGCGCGGCGCCGGCGTCGGCGCAAGCATCCAGGAAGCGCTGAACGCGATCGAGATCGGCAAGGGCGTCGTGCGCCGCGAAGGCAAGGACATCGCGATCCTGGCCTTCGGTTCGATGGTGGCGCCGAGCATCGCGGCCGGCGAGGCGCTGAACGCCACGGTGGCCAACATGCGCTTCGTGAAACCGCTCGACGTCGAGTTGGTCAAGCGCCTGGCCAATGAGCACGACTACCTGGTGACGGTGGAAGAGGGCTGCGTGATGGGCGGTGCGGGCGCCGCCGTGATGGAAGCGCTGGCGGCGGAAGGCATCGCCAAGCCGATGCTGAACCTCGGTTTGCCGGACAAGTTCATCGACCAGGGCGATCCGGCGGCCTTGCTGGCCTCGGTGGGGCTGGATGCGAAGGGCATCGCCGCGTCGATTCACCAGCGCTTTGCTGTGGGTGAGCCGCGGCTAGTAGTGAATAACACGTAAATGAAGCTCGTAGCCAAGGGAAGTCTGCTATTTTGCAGCCGTCCGAACTGCCGATTAAAGGCATAGTGCTGTGCTTTCACATGCGTATAGGCGCGAGCACACGTCGAAATAGGTTTATATCCCCGAGGTTTGCCGATCTACAGGTGTGCTAATCGGTGGAAATTCTGAATTGAACGGATGAGTTACCCTCCAGACTTAGCGCGCGCTGCATATCGGCATCTTGAAGCTGCCGATCATCTCTTGGGGCAAGGGCGGTTGGATGTGGCGGGATATCTTTTTGGTATCGCTGCCGAATGCGCTGTTAAAGCCATGCTTCGTGATGTCGGCATCCATACCCTGCCTCCCAAGCAGCGACGCGAAGATCCCTATTATGCACATTTCCCAGAGCTCAAAACGCAACTGCGAGACAAGCTCACTGGGCGGCGGAGTACTGCGCTTTCAAGATTCATTATGGATGACCGATTTTTTGCGCATTGGTCTACTATGATGCGGTATGCGCATGGTCAAGAAGTCAGGCCTGAGTGGGTCGCACTTTGGCATGATCAGGCTCATCAAATTGTGGCAAGTATTGGAACTTAAAATGAAAAACATCCGGTTTGACGATAGCCTGCCGCAAATGGTTCAGGTTATAGCTGAAATGCTCGGCGAAGAACGACTACTTCGTGGAGTTTTTCTTCGGGACATTTCTGGACGGCTGTCATTTTTTTCTGATACTGAGTTAGAGCAAGATCTTCTCGATACTGTATCTATCCAGCTAGAAAAGTTGGGCCCATATATTCGTTTGGATCGTCCACTAGCCGGATTGGAAGAGCCTGGCACAAAAAAGATTCTGGCCGAAAATTCCCTTCAAATCCCTGTCGGCCGATGGGTTGTACGCATGGTTGACAGACGGCTTGTTGGGGCTGACTGGTTGAGAGAGCCCACAAGAGTTGCAACTCGTCCATCCCGCTTTGTGTTTGCAAGCTTGAAAGGCGGAGTTGGTAGGACCACTGCTTTGTCAGTAGTGGCGGCACACTTCGCTGCTCAAGGAAAGCGTGTGCTCGCAATAGATCTAGATATGGAGGCGCCAGGGTTAGGTTCTATATTGCTTGACAAGGATACTACGCCAGAATTTGGTTTGATTGATGCCCTAGTGGAAGTTAAGTTCGGACCTCTTGATGACGTGTTTATGGCTGATATGGTAGGGCCGTCATCGCTAGCTGATCGTAGCGGTAAAATTGACGTTGTTCCGGCTTTCGGAAGGCGATCAATATCTAATCCAGGTGATGTGCTTGCGAAGATTTCGCGAGCCTACACTGAGCAAATTTTGCCGGACGGGAGTGTAGCGTCAATTTTGGATCAGGTAAGCACCATTGTTGATTACTTTGCTGAAACAAATAGGTATGATGTAATTTTGATTGATGCTCGTGCTGGTCTTCACGAGACGACAGCTTCAGCCATACTTGGTTTAGGTGCACATGTGTTTTTGTTTGGCTTAAACGAGCCGCAGACATTCCAAGGATATGCTGCGCTACTTAGTCATTTATGCCGAATCACATCGCGTGATGAGCCGTCAACTGAATGGCTGAGCTGGTTGACAATGGTGCAGGGCAAGGCTCCTGATGACAAAGAATCGTTTGCCGATTTTAGTGAGAAGTGTCGAAATCTTTTTGCGGCTTCAGGGATAATTTCCGAAAAGCTTGCAACGCAAAAATCTGTTCCATTGCCAGCCGGGCCGTTTAACGATGTACCTTGGGATGATGAAATTTCGGACGAGGAAGTGTCAAATTCTATTGATAACGAAGTTGACACAATTTGCGTTCTCGAAGATGAGAAATTTCGGCTGTTCGATCCGTTGTCGAAACACGATCTGCTAACTCGTCCTGCGTACGCTGAAGCATATGCAATGTTGTTGCGTCGAATTGATGCCACTATTGTCGATAATTCTGGAGCATAAATTGAATCTCGCTGCGAAAGATTTTCACGCAATTCGTAGTGCTATCGCTGAGATCCCAGCTGATGTATCAAATGACGCCGTTGGCGCATATGTCCCTAAGTTGGCAGATATTTATGCGCCCGAGACTCATGCGGCTGCTTTAGATCCAAGTACTCCAATTGTCGTCGGATCACGTGGAGCTGGTAAAAGTTTTTGGTCTGGTGTGTTAGGCCAGGAACTTACAAGGCAAGCTGCCGCGAAGGCATATCCAAGGCTTGGATTAGAAAAGACATTTGTTGAATTTGGCTTTACGGGAGTAGGAGGGCCCGAAGGTATCGGTGTTGATGCCCTCAATGGATACGTCCCGCATAACGCAGATATCGAAGTGGCAAGAACATTTTGGTGGGCAACAATCCTTAGGGCGGTCGAACATGCCTTGAATGGGGTAAAGCCAAAACTCTCGAAACTTATGGACGTAGCTCGCGACTGGGAAACGCGTGAAGAAACTCTGTTTGAGCACGAAAAAATGTTACGCAAGTCGGATCGGAAATTGCTAATTGTGTTCGATGCACTCGATACAATGGCAACAAGCTGGTCGCGACGAAGAATGCTCACTGAGGCACTTTTGGAGGTTGTATGGGGCATGCGCGCTTATCGTGGTATAAAGCCTAAATTATTTCTACGCCCTGACCAGATTGATGATGACGGATTACGGTTCGTTGAGTTGCCGAAGTTGCGAACCGGTGCAGTCCGGCTTAATTGGACAAGGCGTGATCTCTATGGTCTATTATTTTCGCGAGTTGCTCGATCGACCGAGCCATCAGCGAGTCAAGCATTCCGGAAAATCCTTAAAAGTGAAGGTATTCCAACAGGGACTGCTGATGCAATTTTAACTCGTCGTTGGCCGTTGCTTTTAGATGAGGAGCTTCAGGCACGATTGATGGAACGCTTGGCGGGGGCCTATATGGCGGATGGGCCGTATGGATACAAGAAGGGGAAAACCTATGACTGGCCGGTTGTACATCTAGCTGACGCGTTTGACGAAGTTACTCCACGAAGTTTTTTGGGCTTAATGATATCGGCGGCAAAGTTTGGACCAGCGCCTGACGACAGAGCTGTTACCCCGGATGGTATTCGGCATGGCTTGCGTGCTGCTTCAAAAACTCGAGTTGATCAACTTCATCAAGAATTTCCTTGGATTAAAGGCGTACTAGCACCCCTTTCCGGCTTGCTCTTGCCGCAAGATGAAAAAGAAGTATTCCGCGCTTGGCGTGTCGCACATACGGTTCAGGAATTGCTCACGGACGCTGGTATAAACAATTATCTACCGCCGTTTCCAACAGAAGCTAAAAGTAACGAGCGAGACCTCTTCCAAGCGCTTGAGCGTATAGGTGTTATGTTTCGCAGGCGTGATGAACGTGTTGATATGCCAGATCTCTTCAGGGTTGCGGCGAAGTTGTTGAAGAAAGGGGGGACAGCACCTGTTTGAAGTTCATTCCGCAGCGAATGCCAGCCGCGCTGAAGGCTATGTTGAGCAGAGATCGAGGTATTATTTAGTTTGGTGGTGAGCCAAACAACGCCTCAGCCCGCTGGAACAAGATCCACGAGGTCGCGATGTACTTGTCCCCACTGCGCGCCACATGCCCCTTGTGGGTATGCGTGAACCCCGCCGGCGCGATGATCAGGCGCCCCTTGCGTGCCTCGACCTTGCGGCCCTGGTACAGGAACTCGGTCTCGCCGCCATCGGCCACGTCGTTGAGATAAAACTGCCACAGCAGCACCCGGTGCAGGGTCTCGCCGCTGGCGTTCTGCGGGTAGATCTCGGAATGCCAGTGGTGGTAGCCGCCGCTCCCCTGCAGGTACTTCTGCAGGTTGATGTGCCCGACCCGGTAGATCGACTGCATCAGCTCGGAGATGTTCGGCGTGCCGAACTCGTCGAAATTCTGCAGCGACAGCGTCACCGCCTCGCCGGTCTGCGGATGCGCCACCTGCGGCGACAGCGCGCCGATCAGGAGCATGCGGTAGCGCTCCATGTACTGCGCCAGGTGGCGCGCCATGGTCTGGGTCAGCAGCGCGCCGACGTCGTCCCATTCCGGCAGGCCGTTGATGGTCAGGTCGTAGCTGTCCTTCTTGCTGACGTCCACCCCGTTGCCGGTGCGCCCGCGCTGGGCCTTGCCGCTGGCGTCGAAGCGCGCGCGGATCGCGTCGCACTGTCCGGCGGTGAGGGCGTTATCGTAGATCCCGATGAAGTCTTCCATGCGCCGGCTCTTGTCCTTAACCGCGCTTGCGCTCGTGCTGCCACAGCACGTCGCTGCAGCCGGCGTGGCGGTTGAGCACGCGCGCCAGCACGAACATCAGGTCCGACAGGCGATTCACATACTGGCGCGGGTGCGGGCGGATCTCCTCGGCATGCGACAGCGCCACGATGCTGCGCTCGGCGCGGCGGCACACGGTGCGGCACACATGGGCCAGGGAGGCGGCGCGCGAACCGGCCGGCAGGATGAATTCCTTCAGGACCGGCAGCTCGGCGTTGTACTTCTCGAGCAGGCCGTCGAGGCGCGCCACGTGTTCGATCTTGATCATCTCGTAGCCCGGGATGCACAGCTCGCCGCCCAGGTCGAACAGGTCGTGCTGGATCGAGATCAGTTCTTCGCGCAGGTCCCCCGGCATGTCTTCGCACAGCAGCAGGCCGACGAAGGAATTCAGTTCGTCCACCTCGCCCAGCGAATGGATGCGTGCGCTGTCCTTGCCGGTGCGGCTGCCGTCGCCCAGGCCGGTGCTGCCGTCGTCGCCGGTGCGGGTGGCGATTTTCGAGAGTCGGTTACCCATGATGTAGCCTTATGCAATATGTTGAAAATACGATAGGGCGAGCATACGATAAAACCCGGTGTTTGTGCCCCGCTGGCCCCTAATTGTGCCTACAATTCAGGAATGAGCGCCACCCAATCGACCCTCGCCGGACGGCGCGAACAGGTCGCAGCAAGCCTGCGTCGCCGCCTGCCTGAAGGCTGCGTCCTGTCCGACCCCGAAGACACCCGCCCCTACGAATGCGACGGCCTGGCCGCCTATCGCCAGCTGCCGATGATCGTCACGCTTCCCACCAGCGAAGAGCAGGTGCTGGCGATCCTGGACACCTGCCGCGAACTGGCCGTGCCGATCGTCCCGCGCGGCGCCGGCACCGGCCTGTCGGGCGGCGCGCTGCCGATCGCCGACGGAGTGGTGATCTCGACCGCCAGGCTGAACCGCATTGTGCGCGTGGATGCGTATGCGCGCACCGCCGTGGTCCAGCCGGGCGTGCGCAACCTCGCCATTTCCGACGCCGCCGCGCAATACGGCCTGTACTACGCGCCCGACCCTTCGTCGCAGATCGCCTGCACCATCGGCGGCAACGTGGCCGAGAACTCGGGAGGCGTGCACTGCCTGAAATACGGCCTGACGGTGCACAACGTGCTGCGGGTGCGCGTGGCCACCATCGATGGCGAGATCATCGAACTCGGCAGCGAGGCGCTGGACGCCCCCGGCCTGGACCTGCTGGCCGTGTTCATCGGCTCGGAAGGCATGCTCGGCATCGTCACCGAAGTCACGGTCAAGCTGGTGCCCAAGCCGGCGGTGGCGCAGGTGGTCATGGCCTCGTTCGGCGACGTCATCACCGCCGGCAATGCCGTGGCCAGCATCATCGCCGCCGGCATCATCCCGGCCGGTCTCGAGATGATGGACCGCACCTCGGTACGCATGGTCGAGCCCTTCGTGCGCGCCGGCTACGACGTGGACGCCGCCGCCATCCTGCTGTGCGAGGCCGACGGCACCGCGCTGGAAGTGGCCGAAGAAATCGAACGCATGAAAGCGGTGTTCGAAGGCGCCGGCGCCACCGCCATCGCCGTATCGCAGAGCGAGCTTGAGCGCATGCGTTTCTGGTCGGGGCGCAAGAACGCCTTCCCGGCGGCGGGCCGCATCTCGCCCGACTACTACTGCATGGACGGCACCATCCCGCGCAAGCAGCTGGCGCGGGTGCTCGGCGGGATCGAGCAGATGGAGCAGACCTTCGGCCTGCGCTGCTCGAACGTGTTCCACGCCGGAGACGGCAACATGCACCCCCTGATCCTGTTCGATGCCAACCAGCCGGGCGAATTCGAACGCGCCGAAGCCTTCGGCGCGGCGATCCTGGCGCTGTGCGTCGAGGTGGGCGGCACCATCACCGGCGAGCATGGCGTGGGCATGGAGAAGATCGACTCGATGTGCGTACAGTTCGGCCGCAAGGAACTGGACGCTTTCTTCGAGGTCAAGCGCGCCTTCGACCCGCCCATGCTGCTCAACCCGGACAAGGCGATCCCGACCCCGCACCGCTGCGCCGAATTCGGCAAGATGCACGTACACGGCGGCGCGCTGCCTTTCCCCGACCTTCCACGCTTTTGAACCATCATGCAGCGATACGGCGATCCGACCATCGAAGAATTCCAGCAACGGGTGCGCGCCGCCGCAGCCAGCAGAACGCCCCTGCGCATCCGCGGCGGCGGCAGCAAGGACTGGTACGGCCAGCGCCTCGAAGGCGAGATCCTCGATACGCGGGCCTACCACGGCATCGTGGACTACGAGCCGACCGAGCTGGTGATCACGGCGCGCTGCGGCACGCCCTTGCGCGAGATCGAAGCGGTGCTGGCCGAACGCAACCAGATGCTGGCCTTCGAGCCGCCGCATTTCGGTGAGCACGCCACCTTGGGCGGGGCCATCGCGGCAGGCCTGTCCGGCCCGCGCCGCGCCAGCAGCGGCGGGGTGCGCGACTTCGTCCTCGGCGCCAAACTGCTGGACGGGAAGGGCGACGTGCTGTCCTTCGGCGGCCAGGTGATGAAGAACGTGGCCGGCTACGACGTCTCGCGCCTGCTCGCCGGCTCGCTCGGCACCCTCGGCCTGCTGCTGGACATGTCGGTCAAGGTGCTGCCGCGTCCCTTCGCCGAAACCACCCTGCGCCTGGAGCTGTCCGAGATCGAGGCCATTCGCCGGCTGAACGAATGGGGCGGCCAGCCGCTGCCGCTGTCGGGCAGCTGCTGGCACAACGGCTGGCTGACGCTGCGCCTGTCCGGCGCCCAGGCGGCGGTCGATGCGGCGGTGCGCCTGATCGGCGGCGAGCGCCTGCCCAATGCCGACAACTTCTGGGAAGAGCTGCGCGAGCAGCGCCTGCCTTTCTTTGGCGGCGAGGATGCGCTGTGGCGCCTGTCGGTGCCGTCCACCACCGGCGCCATCGTGCTCGGGGGCAGGATGGGCGAAACCCAGCTGATCGAGTGGGGCGGCGCCCAGCGCTGGCTGCGCACCGACCTGGGCGCCGCCACGATCCGCCGCACGGTGGCGGCCAGCGGTGGCCACGCGACCCTGTTCCGCGGCGGCGACAAGTCCGCCGGTGTGTTCCAGCCGCTGGCGCCCGCCGTCGCGCGTATCCACGAACGCCTGAAGGATGCCTTCGATCCGGCGCACATCTTCAACCCGGGACGAATGACCTGACATGCAAACCAACCTGGCCGATTTCATCAAGGACACCGCCGACGGCAAGGAAGCCGAAGCGATCCTGCGCGCCTGCGTGCACTGCGGCTTCTGCACCGCCACCTGCCCGACCTACCAGCTGCTGGGCGACGAGCTCGATGGCCCGCGCGGCCGCATCTACCTGATCAAGCAGGTGCTCGAGGGCGCCGAGCCAACCCGCAAGACCCAGCTCCACCTCGACCGCTGCCTGACCTGCCGCAACTGCGAGACCACCTGCCCGTCGGGCGTCAAGTACGGCCGCCTGGTCGACATCGGCCGCCGCGTGGTCGAGGAGCGCGTGCCGCGGCCCCTGAAAGACCGCGTCAGGCGCACCACGCTCAAGGAATTCCTGCCGCGCACGGCGCTGTTCAAGCCGGCGTTCAGGGCAGGGCAGGCGGCGCGTCCGCTGCTCTCCACAGCCCTGCAGGACAAGCTGCAGCCGGCGCGCGCCGCCGGCGCCTGGCCCACGCGTGCCCATGCGCGCAAGATGCTGGTGCTCGATGGCTGCGTGCAGCCGGCCATGGCGCCCGCCATCAACGCCGCCACCGCGCGCGTGCTCGACGCCTGCGGGGTGCAGCTGCTGGTCGCCCCCAGGGCCGGCTGCTGCGGCGCGGTGCGCTATCACCTCAACGATCAAGAAGGGGGGCTGGTCGATGCGCGCCGCAACATCGACGCCTGGTGGCCCTACGTGGAGCGCGAAGAAGTGGAGGCGATCGTCATGACCGCCTCCGGCTGTGGCGTCACCGTCAAGGAATACGGCCACCTGCTGGCGCACGACGCGGCGTATGCGGCGAAAGCGGCGCGTATCTCGCTGCTCACGCGCGACCTGTCCGAAATCATACCGGAGTTCGAGGAGCAGCTGGGCGCGAAGCTCAAGGGGAAGATCGGTCAACGCGTCGCCTACCACCCGCCCTGCACGCTGCAGCACGGCCAGCAGATCCGCGGCAAGGTCGAAGGCGTGCTGCGCGCCGCCGGCGTCGACGTCCACCTGTGCGCCGACAGCCACCTGTGCTGCGGATCGGCCGGCACCTATTCGGTGCTGCACCCGGAGATCGCGCACCAACTGCGCGACCGCAAGCTGGCCAGCCTGGAGGCCACCCGGCCCGACGAAATCGTCTCGGCCAACATGGGCTGCATGACCCACCTGCAGTCGGGCACGGACATCCCGGTGACCCACTGGATCGAACTGATCGACCGCGCGCTGGCCTGAGATCGCACCCGCAGCAGGACTGGTGCAAGACATGCTAGGATCGCTCCTCGCCTTGCAACCTGAGTAACGATCTTGAGTTTCATTTTTCAGCTCATCCGCGAAGACGAGGGCATGCCGCCCGCCGTCGTGTTCGAGGACTCCACCACGCCCGGCCTGGTGCCGCTCTGGGAAGCCGTCGGCGTCTACGATGCGCTCTACAACAGCGACGGCCGGCGCGGGCGCGAGGTGTCGCGCGCCATCGCCCATGGGCTCGACCGCGTCATCGACGACCCCGCGCTGGCCCGGTTGATGCCGCCGGGCGTCTCGCAGACCGAGGCCATCCGCTTCCTCGACAACGTCAACCGCGGCTGCACCACCCACGGCGCAGCCTGGATCCAGACCCGCTGAAGCGCGGGTTAAGGCGCGCCTGGTAGTCGAGTTACGTCTTTTTGTCTTACTATGTCATGCTCATCTGGAGGAATGGTAGTTTTCCTACGGACGACGCTACCAAGACAAGGAGACTTCATGCGCATCCACCACTTCGCTTCCGCCCTGGCGGCATCCTGCCTGCTGGCCCTGCCGGCCTGGGCCCAGCAGCGCATCGCCAGCGCCGCCTCTCCCGGCAATGTGCTCAGCGTGGAAGTCCAGCTCGACGGCATGGGCAAGCTGGCCTACGGCGTCAAGCGCCAGGGCAAAGAGATCATCGCTCCTTCGCGGCTCGGCTTCAACCTGGCCAATGCCCCCAAGCTCGACGGCGGCTTCAGCCTGCGCGCGCAGGGCGTGAGCGAGCATGACAGCACCTGGGAGCAGCCCTGGGGCGAGCGCCGCTTCGTGCGCAACCGCTACCGCGAGCTGCGCGTGGACCTCGAACAGAAGAACCGCGCCGGGCGCCGGCTGGCGGTGGTGTTCCGCCTCTACGACGACGGCATCGGTTTTCGCTACGAATTCCCGGAGCAGCCGCAACTGCGCGTGGCCGAGATCACGGATGAACTGACCGAATTCACGGTGGCCCAGCCGGCCACCGCCTGGTGGATCCCGGCCGGAGAGTTGCCCGGACTGGAGGAAGAGGTCCGCAAGGCGCCGCTCGGGGAGATCGGCATCGCCAACACGCCGCTCACGCTACGCCTGGAGGACGGCACCCACATCGCCCTGCACGAAGCGGCGCTGGTCGACTATGCCAGCATGTGGCTGCGCAAGGTCGAGGGCCGGAAGCTGCGCGCCATGCTGGCGCCGTCGCCGAGCGGCCCGGCCGTGGTGCGCCAGGGCGCGTTCAGCACGCCATGGCGCACGCTGCAGATAGCAAGCGATGCGGCGGGGCTGTACATGTCGGACCTGGTGCTCAACCTGAACGAGCCGAACAAGCTCGGCGACGTGAGCTGGGTGAAGCCCTCGAAGTTCGTCGGCGTCTGGTGGCAGATGCACCTGAACAGCGGTTCCTGGGCCGCCGGCCCGAAGCATGCGGCCACCACCGCCAACACGAAGAAATACATCGACTTCGCCGCGCAGAACGGTTTCCGCGGTGTGCTGGTCGAAGGCTGGAACAAGGGCTGGGAAAGCGACTGGGGCCACGGCGGCGCCGATTTCAGCTTCACCCAGCCCTACCCGGACTTCGACCTGCCCGGCCTGGCCGCCTATGCGAAGGCCAAGGGCGTGCGCCTGATCGGACACCACGAGACCGGCGCCAATATCGTCGCCTACGAACGGCAGATGGATGCGGCGTACAAGTTGTATGCGAAGCTGGGCGTGGACAGCATCAAGTCCGGCTACGTGCACGAAGCGGGCAGCGCGCTGTTCACGGGCCGCGACGGCAAGCCGCGTTACGGCCATTACGACTCGCAGGAGGGCGTGAACCACTTCCTGAAGGCCGTCACCGAGGCGGCGAAGTACAAGCTGTCGATCGACACCCACGAGCCGGTGAAGGACACTGGCCTGCGCCGTACCTACCCCAACTGGCTGACGCGCGAAGGCGCGCGCGGGGTCGAGTACAACGCCTGGGGCAGTCCGCCCAACAGCGTCGACCACGAGGCCAAGCTGGTGTTCACGCGCATGCTGAGCGGCCCGATGGACTACACCCCGGGCGTCCTGAGCCTGGTGGGCGCGGACGGCAAGGCCTTCAACTCGACCCAGGCCAAGCAGCTGGCGAACTTCGTCGTCATCTACTCGCCGATCCAGATGGCGGCCGACCTGCCCGAAAACTACGCGACGTACCCGGCCGCCTTCAAGTTCATCCGCGATGTCCCGACCGACTGGCAGGACACGCGCGTGATCAACGGCGAAGTGGGCTTGTTTGCGACCATCGCCCGCAAGGACCGCGGCAGCGAGGACTGGTACGTGGGCGCCGTCACCGACGGCGAAGCGCGTACCTTGCCGCTGCCGCTGGGCTTCCTCGACAAAGGCAGGCGCTATCTCGCCGAGATCTACCGTGACGGCGACGCGGCCGACTACCGCAGCGAACGCCGCTTCGACCTGGTGACGGAGACCAGGCTCGTCACCGCGGCGGATACCCTGCAACTGCGCCTGGCGCCGGGCGGTGGGCAAGCCATCCGCTTCACGCCGCAGCCCTGAACGCGTAGGGTGGCCGGCCCTGCCGGCCGCGCGTTCAAATCACGCATGCTCCGTGACCGATCAAATCGGAGGTGAACGCGCGGTCGGGAGAACCCGACCACCCTACAACTGCGAGCGTTCGCTTATTGCGCCAGCAGCTTCTCGATGTCGCCGGCGATTTCACTTGGCGCCGTCTGCGGCGCATAACGCTTGACCACCTCGCCGTCGCGTCCGACCAGGAACTTGGTGAAGTTCCACTTGATGGACTCAAGACCGAGCACGCCCGGCTTCTCGCCCTTCAGGTGCCGGTAGAGCGGGTGGGCATCGTCGCCGTTGACGTCGACCTTGGCGAACATCGGAAAGCTCACGCCATAGTTTTTTTCGCAGAAGGCGCCGATCTCGGCCTCGGTACCCGGCTCCTGCTTGCCGAACTGGTTGCAGGGAAAGCCCAGCACCACCAGGCCGCGTTCGCCGTACTGGCGGTGCAGCTCTTCGAGCCCTTTGTATTGCGGCGTGAAGCCGCAGGCGCTGGCGGTGTTCACGATCAGGAGCACCTTGCCGCGAAAGCGCGCCAGGTCCACCGGCTGGCCGTCGAGGGCGGTCGCGCTGAAGTCGAATACGTTCATGTTCTTCGTCCTGTTCTGAAAACCAAAAGTGTATGTCATTGCGGCGCAAGGCGTATGCATGCGTCAATCGCTCAAGTCTTTGCTTGTTATCTTTTGTTACAAACGTCAAGAAGCGGGCATGCGACAATCCCTCGCCTATACTGCCGAGCCGCTTCCATGCCTACCACTTCCCACTTCGCACACATTTCCCGTCACCCGCGCCGTACCCTGATCGCGCAACTCGTCGCGGGCACCCTGCTGCTACCCGTCGCAGCGAGCGCCCAGCAGGCCCCGGCGACGCCGGTGCCGGTGCCGGCGCAGGCGCAGGCGAAGCAGGATGCCGCCAAGCCCGTCACGGCACAGGCACAGGCTCCCGCTGCGGCGCCGGCGCCGGCCGCGCCGGCCGTCGAGTCGACCGTCACCGTTACCGCGACCCGCACCCAGAACCGCATCGACCGCCAGACCTATGACGTCAAGGCCGATCCGGCAACCTCGAACGACACCGTGGCCGATACCCTGAACAAGGTGCCCTCGGTCGGCGTCGACGCCGACGGCAACGTCACGCTGCGCGGCCGCAGCAACGTGCAGATCCTGGTGGACGGCAAGCCCTCCGCGATGATGCAGGGCGATAACCGCGCCGCCGCGCTGAACGCGCTGCCGGCCGCCGACCTGGAATCGGTGGAGGTCATCAACAATCCTGGCGCGCAGTTCGGCAACGAAGGCGGCGGCGGGCCGGTCATCAACCTGGTGATGCGGCGCGAACGCAGCCCCGGCGGCTTCGCCGTGCTGAACGCGAACGTCGGCACCGAGGGCCGCTACAACACTTCCGCCTTCGGCAGCTACACCGAAGGGCGCTACAGCGTGCAGGGCAGCCTGTTCCGGCGCCAGGACAAGCGCGAGTCGAGCGGCGAGACCGTGCGCGAGCGCATCGACCCGGCAACCGGCGCGATCGCGCGCAGCACCCAGGACTCGAACGGCGTGAACCGCAACGAGGCCACCGGATTCAACGGCGGCCTGACCTACAACCTGGGCGACAAGGACGTGCTCGGCGCCACGCTGAATTATTCGCAGAACGAGAACGATGCCGAATCGACCGAGCGCTATCGCAACACCAATGCGGCCGGCATCGTCGACAACGAATACCTGCGCACCAGCCTGCGCGATACGAAGAACCGCAACTACGGACTGGGCGCCCGCCTGGACCACAAGGGCGACGCACCCGGCGAGACCTTCAAGGTGGACCTGCGCGTATCGGGCAGCGACAGCGACAACGCGGCCAACTACGCCAGCGTCTACACCGTGCGCCCAGCGAGCGCCAGTGCGCCCGGTAGCCGCCAGCAGGGCGACAACCAGACCCGCATCGTCGACTTCACCGGCGACTACGAGTTGCCGGGCGAGCACGGCGTGTGGAAGGCCGGCTACAAGGTGGCGCGCAACAGCAATGTGTTCGACAACGCCTACTTCGACATCGACCCATGCTGCGGCACCGAGCGCCCCAACACCACCCGTACCAACCGCTTCGAGCTGACCGACATGACCTACGCGCTGTACGGCAGCTACCAATGGCGCGTGAACGACAAATGGGGGGTACTGGGCGGCCTGCGCGCCGAATACGCGGACCTCGACATGAACCAGGTCACCACCGGCCAGCGCGCCGGCAACCACTATTTCGACGCGATCCCGAGCGCCTTCGTGACCTATGGCCTGTCCGACGAGACCACGCTGCGCCTGAGCTACGCGCACCGCATCCGCCGTCCCGGCGCGGGCGACCTGAATCCCTTCGTCGTCTATCGCGACGAGCAGAATATCTCGTCGGGCAATCCGAACCTGCAGCCGGCCAGTTCCGATTCGCTGGAACTGGGCGTCGAGACCAAGCTGGGCAAGGTGGACACCAACGTGCGCCTGTACCTGCGCCATGAGAGCGACCTGATCAACGAGCGCCGCATCCTGCTGGCCAACGACGTGCTGCTGACCACGCGCGAGAACGCCGGCAGCAGCCGTTCCGGCGGCCTCGAATTCAACTTCAGCGGCCGCGCCACCCAGCAGCTGATGATCAACGTGAACGGCAATATCGGCTATGCCGAGCAGACCGTGCTGGGCAGCGTGCTGGACGACAAGCGCAGCGCGACCTCGGTCAGCGGCCGGGCACGCTTGATGTACCAGATGAACCCGGCGAACAGTTTCATGCTGATGCTCAATGCCCAGGGCAAGACCCTGTTCGGCGAAGGCTACCGCGAGCCGAGCTACACGGCCAACCTGAACTACCGCCGCATGCTCACGCCGGCATTGAGCCTGACCGTCAACATCAACGACCTGTTCGATTCGCAGAAAATGGAATCGATCACCGAGACCGAGCGCCTGCGCGAGTACAGTACCCGCCGCTTCGGCGGACGCATGGCCTACGTCGGCCTGTCCTACCGCTTCGGCAGCTTCGGCAATGCCGGCGGCCAGCGCCGCCCGATGATGTTCGGCGGTCCCGGCGGGCCGCGCGGTCCGGGCTGAGCGTTCCCAGCCCTCGCATGACCCGCCAGAGCGCTACCTTCAGCAGCGAGGCGCCCGGCCGCGCCGCGATCGAACACGCCATCGCGTCCGGGCACCTGCTGGTGTTCGAGCACTGCGCGCTGGCCGGCGCCGACCTGTCCCGGCTCGACCTGCAGGACAGCGTCTTCCATCACTGCGACCTGTTTGAAACCTCGTTCCATGCGGCGAAGCTGGCGCGCACGCGCTGGCAGCGCTGCCGCGGCGCGCATGCCGACTTCGAGTCGGGCGAGCTGGTCGACGCCGTCTTCGCCTCCTGCGACCTCAACAACAGCAGCTGGCGCCGCGCGCGCCTGGCCTCGGCGTCCTTCCACGGCTGCAAGCTGACCGGCGCCCGGTTCGAGGACACCAGCCACCTGGCCTTGCACTTCGAGGATACGCTGCTGGTGGGCGCCGACCTGCGCCGCATGTCGTTTCGCAAGGCGCTGCTGAAAGGGCTGGATTTCGCCGATGCCGATCTGTCGGGCTGCGATTTCCGCGAAGCCGTGTTCGAAGGCGGGAGCCTGCGCGACGCGCACATCCGGGACACCCGTTTCGATGGGGCGGACCTGCGCGAGGTGGATCTTGGGGGATTGAAACTGCTGAACGCGAAGCAGTTTCTTGGTGCGACCATCTCGGTGCGCCAGGCGGCCGAGATGGTGCGGGAGATGGGGCTGAACGTGGCGTAGGAAGGCGGCCCGGTGTCGCGGCTAGAAGCTTTCCCACTCCTCCTGGGGTACGGCGGCAACGCGCTGCGCAGGGCGGGCCGCCGGTGCGGGCCTGGCAGGTGCGGCCAGGCGCGAGGCAGGCTTGCCGCGCACGGCAGGGGCGGCGATGGCGGCCGCCTGTGCGTCCAGCTTGAACACCGACACCAGCTGGGCCAGCTTGCCCGCCTGGCCCTGCAGCGACTCGGCCGCGGCCGCCGCTTCTTCCACCAGCGAGGCGTTCTGCTGGGTCACCTGGTCCATCTGGCTGATGGCCGTGTTGATCTGCTCGATGCCCGAGGTTTGTTCCACGCTGGCCGAGCTGATCTCACCCATGATGTCGGTCACGCGGCGCACGCTGGCGACGATCTCGTCCATCGTGCTGCCGGCCTGGTCGACCAGCCGGGCGCCGGCATCGACCTTGCTTACCGAGTCGCCGATCAGCTGCTTGATTTCCTTGGCCGCGGCGGCGGAGCGCTGGGCCAGGGTGCGCACTTCCGAGGCCACCACGGCGAAGCCACGGCCCTGCTCGCCGGCACGGGCTGCTTCGACGGCGGCATTCAGCGCCAGGATGTTGGTCTGGAAAGCGATGCTGTCGATGACGCCGATGATGTCGACAATCTTCTTCGACGAATCGTTAATGGAGGCCATGGTGTCGACCACTTGCGACACCACCATGCCGCCGCGCGCCGCCACTTCCGAGGCCGAGGTGGCCAGCCCGTTGGCCTGGCGTGCATTGTCGGCGTTCTGCTGGACGGTCGAGGTCAGCTCTTCCATCGACGATGCGGTTTCCTCGAGCGAGCTGGCCTGCTCTTCGGTGCGCGAGGACAGGTCGAGGTTGCCGCTGGCGATCTGGCTGGACGCGGAAGCGATGGCATCGGTCCCGCTGCGCACTTCGCCGACGATCCTGGCCAGGCTGTCGCGCATGCTGCGCATGGCGTACAGCATGCTGGTGTCGTCGCCCCGGCGCAGCACCACGTCGACGCTCAGGTCGCCCGCGGCGATGCGGCCGGCGATCTCGCCGGCATAGGCCGGCTCGCCGCCCAGCTGGCGCGTCAGGCTGCGGGTGATCAGCACGCCGAGGCCGACGCCGGCGGCGGCGCTGCCCAGCACCAGCATCAGCATCAGCGTACGGCTGGTTTCATACAGCACGGTCGCTTCGCTGGCGGCGGTGCGGGCATTCTCTTCTTTCTGGCGGGTGAGATCGGTCAGGCGTTTGTCGAGATCATTGGCCACCGGTGCCATGGTACCGAACACGTAGTCGACCGAACTGCGGGTCTCCTGCAGCGTATCGGCTTTCGCCAGCCTGCTTGCCTCGACGATGTGCGCTTCGTAGCTGCGCACGCGCTGGTCGAGCTCGGCGAACATGCGCTTGCCGGCCTCGGTGAAAAACAGCGGCCGCGCCTTGTCGAGGTTCTGTTTCAGCTGCGCGTGCGCGGTTTCGACGCCGGCAAACGCAGCCTGGCGGTCCGCGTCGGTCGAGGCGAGCAGCGCGTTGCGCAGGGCGCGGCCGACATAGACCAGGTTGATGTTGGCTTCCTTCACGTAGGAGATGCCGAGCAGCTGGCGTTCGTACAGCAAGTCGTTGGCATCGTTAATGCGCGACATGTTGAAGATGCCGATGCCGGCCACGGCGGCGCCGAGCAGGGCCAGGGCCAGGAAACCGGTGATCAGGCGGGTGCCGACCTTCATTCGATTGAACATGGGAGAGTCCGGGTAGCAGGTTAAGGGTTGAGCGGCCGGGTTGAGCGGCGAGGGGGCTGAGCCAGCGCTACAGCCACACCATATCAGCGCCCGGAAATAGTTCCAAGGGGCAATATATTTACCCCTGGCCCAATGTTTTGTCTGGTGATGATGGCTGTGCTGCACAAAGCCGCGCTGTATGGACGATTTCGGCCATTTCCGATGAATACAGAAGGGTTTGTGCTGAACAAAAAGTCAGGCCCAAGCGTGGCATCGACGCCTTGCTGTCGCATCGCTGCAACAGCCGGCATCGGCCGTTCGCGCCATCAGGAACGGCTGCGGCGCGCTACTTCCACGGAAGGATGGGCCAGCCGCCAGCGGCGCAGGGCCGGCTCGATGGCATCGAGGCTGTCGAATGTTTCAATGCCCGGCAGCAGCGTGCCGGCGGCGCGCATGCCTTCTCCGCCTACCCACAAGGCGGTTGAGGGGGGCAAGGCGGTACGCATTGCCGCCACCATGCGGACCATGTTCCTGCACGGGACATTGACGCTGAAGGACAAGGCGACGATGTCGGCATCGCTTTCGATGGCCGCCGCGGCCACTTCCGGCGGCGGCGTATCGGCGCCAAGCTGGATGCAATGCATGCCCATCGAGGTCATCACCGCTTCGGCCATCAGGATGCCGAGCACATGGGCTTCTCCGGTGAGGGTCGCCATGACCACCCTGGGGCGGCTGTCGCCGGCCGCGCGCACCGCCGCCTGTTTCGCGTGCAGGCCCGCCGTGGCCAGTTGCGCAAACAGGTGTCCGTAGCGGGTGGGCAGCTCGCCGCGGCGCCAGGCCAGTCCGATCTCGATGGTCAATGGGGCGAGGAATTCGATGACGAAGCGGCGCAGGCCCAGGTCCAGCATCCGGTGCTGGAACAGCGCGTGCAGATCGGATAGCCGGTAATCGCGCAGCAGGTCGAAGACAGGGCGGTAGTGCTCGGGAATGCCCGCGTGCGCATCCGGCTGAACGCCGGGATCGACCGGCTCGCATGCCGCCGCGCTGGAAAAGATTTTTCCTGGTCGGAGGCCCTGGTCGATCAGGCGCCGTACCGCATGCAGGCGTTCGACCTGGCCGGGCGGGTAGACCCGGTCGCCATGGCGGTCACGCAGGGGTTGTGGAAAGCCATAGCGCTTTTCCCACATCCGCAAGGTGGCCTGGCGGATGCCGGTTTGCAGCTCGACTTCGGTAATGGGAATCGCATCGCCGATGGCCGGCGGATCGTCCTGGATACTCACGCTCGCAACTCTTTCCTCCGTGAACCCGCACCTTAACGCAAACGGGACCGCCCCGGCGCACGCCGTCGGTCCCGCCGGGGAGGTGCGGACGCGCGTTCAGACGATGCCGAGGTGGTCCATTCCGGTGGAGAAATCGCGGTTCTTCGCGTGCTTGCTGTTGAGCTTGATGTTCAGGCGCAGGTCGTTCACCGAATCGGCGTTGCGCAGGGCGTCCTCGTACGAGATCTTGTCCGCCTCGTACAGGTCGAACAGGGCCTGGTCGAAGGTCTGCATGCCGAGTTCGCGCGACTTCTTCATGATCTCCTTGATCTCGTGGACGTCGCCCTTGAAGATCAGGTCGGAGATCAAGGGGGAGTTCAGCAGGATCTCCATCGCCACCACGCGGCCCTTGGCTTCCTTCTTCGGGATCAGGCGCTGCGAGATCAGGCCCTTCATGTTGAGCGACAGGTCCATCAGCAGCTGCTGGCGGCGCTCTTCGGGGAAGAAGTTGATGATGCGGTCCAGGGCCTGGTTGGCGCTGTTGGCGTGCAGGGTGGCCAGGCACAGGTGGCCGGTCTCGGCGAAGGCGATCGCGTGCTCCATGGTCTCGCGGTCGCGGATCTCGCCGATCTGGATCACGTCCGGCGCCTGGCGCAGCGAGTTCTTCAGCGCCGCTTCGAAGCTGTCGGTATCGACCCCCACTTCGCGCTGGGTGATCACGCAGTTCCTGTGCGGGTGGACGAACTCGACCGGGTCTTCGATGGTGATGATGTGGCCGTAGCTGTGCTCGTTGCGGTAGCCGACCATCGCCGCCAGCGTGGTCGATTTGCCCGAGCCGGTGGCGCCGACCATGATGACCAGGCCGCGCTTGGTCATGATCACGTCCTTCAGGGTTTCCGGCAGCGCGAGGTCTTCGAATTTCGGGATGGTGGTGGTGATCACGCGCAGCACCATGCCGACGCAGCCCATCTGCATGAAGGCCGACACGCGGAAGCGTCCCAGGTCGCCCGGGCTGATGGCGAAGTTCGATTCCTTGCTCAGCTCGAATCCGGCGGCCTGCTTGTCGTTCATGATGGCGCGCGCCAGGTCGGCCGTGTGGTTGCCGCTGAGCGGCTGGTTCGAGACCGGCGTCATCTTGCCGTCGATCTTGATCGCCGGCGGGAAGCCGGCCGTGATGAACAGGTCCGAACCACCCTTGCTGGTCATCAGGCGCAGCAGGTCGAACATGAACTTGGATGCCTGGTCGCGTTCCATGGTGCGTTCTCCTGCTTAGCCCGGGAAGTTTTCGGGAATCTTGGCGGCGCTGCGGGCGGCGGCGCTGCTGATCACGTTGCGGCGCACCAGGTCGGTCAGGTTCTGGTCGAGCGTCTGCATGCCGACGCTGCTGCCGGTCTGGATGCTCGAATACATCTGCGCGATCTTCGCTTCGCGGATCAGGTTGCGGATTGCCGGGGTACCGATCATGATCTCGTGCGCCGCCACCCGGCCCGCGCCGTCCTTGGTCTTGAGCAGGGTCTGCGAGATGACGGCCTGCAGCGACTCGGACAGCATCGCGCGTACCATTTCCTTCTCTTCGGCCGGGAACACGTCGACGATCCGGTCGATGGTCTTGGCGGCCGAGGAGGTATGCAGGGTGCCGAACACCAGGTGGCCGGTCTCGGCCGCCGACAACGCCAGGCGGATGGTTTCCAGGTCGCGCAGCTCGCCCACCAGGATGCAGTCCGGGTCTTCGCGCAGCGCCGAGCGCAGCGCGTTGTTGAAGGACAGGGTGTGCGGGCCGACTTCGCGCTGGTTGATCAGGCACTTCTTGGAGTCGTGCACGAATTCGATCGGGTCCTCGATGGTGAGGATGTGGCCGTATTCGTTTTCGTTGAGGTGGTTGACCATCGCCGCCAGCGTGGTCGATTTACCGGAGCCGGTGGGGCCGGTCACCAGCACCAGGCCGCGCGGCTTGAGGGCCAGTTCGCTGAAGATCTTCGGCGCGTTCAGCTCTTCCAGCGACAGGATCTTGGACGGAATGGTACGCAGCACCGCCGAGGCGCCGCGTTCCTGGTTGAAGGCATTGACGCGAAAGCGCGCCAGGCCGGGGATCGCGAACGAGAAGTCGCACTCCAGCACTTCTTCGTATTGCTTGCGCTGGCCGTCGTTCATGATGTCATAGATCATGCCGTGCACATCCTTGTGCTCCAGCGGCGGCAGGTTGATGCGGCGCACGTCGCCGTGCACGCGGATCATCGGCGGCAGGCCGGCCGAGAGGTGCAGGTCCGAGGCCTTGTTCTTGACCGAGAAGGCGAGAAGTTCCGAAATGTCCATTGTTATAATCCCGTGGCGTGAGCGAAGCCGGGACGAAAGACCGGGTCTCTACTCAAAATATTTCCTATAGAAAACCATTATGTCCATAATCGCTGGGAACTTGCAAGCTGTCGAAAGGACAATCGAGGACGCGTGCGCAGGGAGCGGCAGGGCCAGGAGCGAGGTTCGGCTGCTGGCCGTGTCGAAGACTTTTCCTGCGCAAGCCGTGGTCGAGGCGATGGCTGCCGGGCAGCGCGCCTTCGGTGAAAACTATCTCCAGGAAGCGCTCGACAAAATGCAGGAAGTGGCGCGCCTGCAACCGGGGACGGCCGTGGAGTGGCATTTCATCGGCCCGATCCAGAGCAACAAGACCCGTCCCATCGCCGCCAGCTTCCACTGGGTGCACACGGTGGAGCGCCTCAAGATCGCCCAGCGCCTGTCGGAACAGCGCCCGCCCGATCTCGGCCCGCTCGACATCTGCCTGCAGGTGAACATCAGCGGCGAGGCCAGCAAGAGCGGCGCCGCCGAGGCCGATCTGCCGGCGCTGGCGCGCCAGGTGGCCGCCTTGCCCGGACTGCGCCTGCGCGGACTGATGGCGATCCCTGAACCGAGCACCGACCCCGAGCGGCAGCGCGCCGCTTTTGCCCGTCTGCGCGGCCTGTTCGAGGCCCTGCGCGCGGACGGCCTGGCGCTCGATACGCTGTCGATGGGGATGTCGGGCGACCTGGCCGCCGCGATTGCGGAAGGCGCCACCATCGTGCGCATCGGCAGCGCCATCTTCGGCACGCGCCACTACGAATGACACTGACAAAGGACAACATGAAGATCGCATTCATCGGCGGCGGCAACATGGCCACGGCCCTGGTCGCCGGCCTGGCCGGCCAACTCACGGGCGCCGGCAGCCTGCACGTGGTGGACCCGAATCCTGATGCACTCGCGCGCCTGGCCAGCCAGTACGGCGTGAGCACCGCGGCGGGCATCGACACGCAGGTGGGGAACGCGGACGTGGTCGTGCTGGCGGTGAAGCCGCAGCAGATGCGCGAGGTCGCGGCCAGCCTCGCGCCGCTGCTGGGCGCGCAATCGCTGGTGCTGTCGATCGCGGCGGGCATCCGCATCGCCGACCTGTCGCGCTGGCTGGGCGGCTACAGCCGCATCGTGCGCGCGATGCCGAATACCCCGGCCCTGATTGCCATGGGCATCACCGGCATGGTGGCGGGGCCAGGGGTCGACGCGGACCAGCGCGAGGCCGCCGACCAGGTGATGCGCGCGGTCGGCCGGACCGTCTGGCTGGAGCAGGAAAGCCTGATCGATCCGGTGACGGCGGTCTCGGGCAGCGGCCCGGCCTATGTGTTCTACTTCCTGGAAGCGATGCAGCAGGCGGCGCTGGAGATGGGGCTGGATGCGGAGCAGGGAAGGCAGCTGGCGCTGGCCACCTTTCTAGGCGCGGCCCAGCTGGCGGCGCAGTCGGGCGATCCGGTGGACGTGCTGCGCCAGCGCGTGACCTCGAAAGGGGGCACCACGCACGCGGCGATCAGCAGCATGGAAGCGGCGGGAGTGAAGGAGGCGATCGTCGCGGCCATGAAGGCGGCCGCGGACCGCGGGCGTGCATTGGGCGAAGAACTGGGCGAAGAACCGGGCGAAGAACCGGGCAAGGACTCGTAGGGTGGGCGCGGTGAACTGCTCCACAGGACCAGTTCACCGCGCCCACCCTGCAAAAACCTCAGTGGACTTCGAAGCCCTTCCAGCGCAGCACGGGCAGCAGCTTCTGGGCGAGCTTGTAGGCCGAGACGACCGCGGTCGCGCTGCCGACCATCCACTTCGGCTTGGCGAGAGCCAGGCCGGCGGCGATGCCGGCCACGATCAGCGCCATCTTCTTGTGCCGCGCCGCGTAGGCCGGGATCAGGCCCAGCGTCTGTGGCGACGACAACATGGCGAAGTCATACGCCACCTGGGTGCGCTGGTCGGCGCAGCGCGACACCAGCGCCTCGCGGCGCGCGGCCAGGTCCGCCGATTTAGAAGCCATCGCCATCCTCCCCCTTCAGCGCCGCGGCGTCCTTGCGCAACTCGGCCAGGGTGGCCGGCAGCAGCGGCGGACGCCTGGCCAGGCCGGCACGCAGCTTCATCGCGGCAAATGCGGCGCCCAGGATGAACAGGACGGCCATGCCGCCGACCGCCGCCAGGCGGTGGGTGTCCCAGAACAGGACCAGCACGAACAGGACGACCAGGGCCAGCGCGTACAGCGCCAGCACTGCCGCTGCGACGCCCCAGGCCAGGTAGCCGAGCAGGTGCCGGCCGCTTTCCTGGAGCTCGATGGAGGCCAGCTCGAGGCGCGTACGCGCCAGGTCGAGCACATTGGCCGCGATCCTTCTCACTGCCGCCGTGATGCTCATGCTTAGCGGCGCGAGATCAGCATGCCGAGGACGACCCCGACGGCGGCGCCCAGGCCCACCGACTTCCACGGGTTCTCGTGCACGTATTCGTCGGTGACGCGGGCCGCTTCCCTGGTCTTCTCGACCACGGTGTGCTGGTATTCGCCCAGGCTTTCCTTGGCGGCAGCCAGGGTCTGCTCGAACTTGGCCTTGGCCGCCTTCAGGTCGTCACCGGTCAGCTGGCCGCCATTGCGCAGCCAGGCTTCGGCGTCCTGGATCACGGTCTTCAGGTCCGACATCAGTTGGTCGCGGGTGCCGGTTTGGGTAGGGATTTTTTCCATCATGGTAGGCCTCGTCAAGGTTGTAATAGTAGTGAGGGGAATGCTTTTTGTGCAATATTACCTGAATGCATAGTCTAGCGCGACACCGCTGAACAGTGCGGCGCCAAGCCAATTGTTGTGACGAAATGCCTTGAAGCAGGCCATGCGTTCCCGGTGGCGGATCAGGGTGTAGTGGTAGAGCGCCAGGCCGGCCGCGATGACGATGCCGCCCACGAACCACCAGCGCAGGCCCAGGTACCAGCCGCACAGCAGGTCGATGGCCAGCGCCGCGCCGTAGCACAGCATGACGGCGGCCACGTCGAAACGGCCGAAGGTGATGGCCGAGGTGCGGATGCCGATCCTGAGGTCGTCGTCGCGGTCGACCATGGCGTATTCGGTGTCGTAGGCAACAGCCCAGAACACGTTCGCCACCAGCAGCCACCAGGCCACCGCCGGCACCGCGCCCTGCACGGCGGCGAAGGCCATCGGGATCCCGAAGCCGAACGCGATGCCCAGGTAGGCCTGCGGGATCGCGAAGAAGCGCTTGAAGTAGGGGTAGGTGCCGGCCACGATCAGGGCCAGTACCGACAGCTGCTTGGTCAGCGCGTTCAGCGGCAGAATGAGGAGAAAAGACACCAGCGACAGCACGGCCGCCACCATCACCGCTTCCCAGCCGCGGATCTTGCCGCTGGTGAGGGGGCGGTCATTGGTGCGCTTGACGTGCTTGTCGAACTCGCGGTCGGCATAGTCGTTGATGGCGCAGCCGCTCGATCGCATCAGCGCGGTGCCGAGCACGAAGATCGCCAGCACCATCATGTCCGGCACGCCGCCGGATGCCATCCACAGCGCCCACAGGGTCGGCCACAGCAGCAGGAGGATCCCGATCGGCTTGTCGGCCCGGACCAGGCGAAAATAAAGCGCCAGCTTGTTCATGAATCGTCGTGTCTTGTCGCGCAAGAACTGTTGAGCAGAAGACAGGGATTCTAGCCCCTTTTGGCGCGAGCACAAGGACGAGCACGGCGCGCGCAGGGCAGGGCTTGCCGGTACAATCGGCCCATGTCCGACAAGCCTACTTCACACATGCACATCTGGGTCGACGCCGACGCCTGTCCCGGCGTCATCAAGGACATCCTGTTTCGGGTGGCCGAGCGGCTGCAGATCCCGCTCACGCTGGTGGCCAACCAACTGGTCAGGGTGCCCGGTTCGCGCTACATCCGCGCGCTGCAGGTGCCGAGCGGTCCCGACGTGGCCGACGCCGAGATCGTCGCGCGCCTGCAAAGCGGCGACATCGTCGTGACCGGCGACATACCGCTGGCGGCGCAGGTACTGGACAAGGGGGGATTATCGCTCAATCCGCGCGGCGAGTGGTATACCAAGGACACCATCGCCCAGCAGCTGACGATGCGCGCCTTCATGGAAGAACTGCGCGGGAGCGGCGTCGATACCGGCGGTCCGGCGGCCTTCAGCCAGGCCGACAGCCGGAATTTCGCGAATGCGCTGGACCGCCAGCTGGCGCGTTCGCGCGCCGGCGGCTGATGAACGCCCGGCCGTGGCCGGGCCGGCTTTACTTCTTCAACGGGCGACGACGCGTCACCGAATAGCCCAACAGGCCGATACCGAGCAGGCCCAGAATGCCCGGCTCGGGTATTTCGTTGCCCGGACCTTCGCCATCGTCTTCACGCTGCACGATGGTGTAATGCGAGACGTCGTGCGACCTGGAATTGCCATTGAAGTTGAAGGGTGGCGAGGTGAACGGCGTGGACCAGGCGCCGTTGGCGTACAGCTCGTTCAGCAGGAAGCCGACCAGGTTGGTATTGTTGCCATTCTTAAACACGATCATGTAGTCGTAGGCGGCGAAGTCGGCGCCGGTGATGGCCCACGTGCCAGATGAAGCGCTGGCATTGACCTGGAGGTTACCGCTGTTGACCATCCAGTCGGTCGTGCCGAAAAATCCCGCGGCATTGATATTGGCAAGATTGGCCACATTGCTGGAATCAGGATTATCGAGATACTGGCACGCACTGGCAGCGGTCGTCGTACCGGTGCTGTTTTCGACTTTGGCGGTCGGATCCGTCACGAATGAAGCGGGACAGCTGACCAGTGCGGCATGTGCGGCCTGGCCTGTGACAAGTGCGGACAGCACGACGACTGCCTGGATAATTTGCTTATTGTTCATAATCAGTACTCCCCGGTTATATCGGAAAACATCCGTATGTACAGCAAAATTAGCTATGCATAATGCGTGCCTGCCGGATAAGTAACTGATTGTTAAACTTATTTTTTAAATTTCGAACTGGAAATGTAAAGTTTCCCGACCGGGCACGCCGGTCAAGCGCTGGAATCAGGCCGCGGTGTCGAGGCTGATCATGTCCACACCCGGCAAGCGGCACGCGAGCACGGCCTGGGCCACAGCCTCGATGGCCGCGCGCCGCGTGAAGCTCTTGCGCCAGACGATGACCACGCGGCGCGAGGGCACCGGATGGGTGAAGGGCACGTAGCTCAGCAGGCCATTCGGGTCGTGCATGTCGGCCACCGAGGCGCGCGGCAGCACGGTCAGGCCGATGCCGCTCGCCACCATGTGGCGGATGGTCTCCAGCGAGGACCCTTCGAAGGTGCGCTGCATGCCGTTTCCTGGCGACGAATAGCGCGCCATCTCCGGGCACACTTCCAGCACCTGGTCGCGGAAGCAGTGGCCGGCCCCCAGCAGCAGCATGGTTTCGAGCTTCAGGTCGTCGGCCGGGATTTCCTTGCGGCCGGCCCAGGGATGGGTGCGCGGCATGGCCACCACGAAGGGCTCGTCATACAGGGTCTGCATCGACATGCCGTGTTCGGGCAGGGGCAGCGCGACGATGGCGGCATCGAGCTCGCCCTGGCGCAGCAGTTCGAGCAGTTTATGCGTGTAGTTCTCTTGCAGCACCAGCGGCATCTGGGGCACGTGGTCGATCAGGCGCTTGACCAGCGGCGGCAGCAGGTAGGGGCCGATGGTGTAGATCACGCCCAGGCGCAGGGGCCCGGCCAGCGGATCCTTGTTCTGCTTGGCCAGTTCCTTGATGGCGGCGGTCTGTTCCAGTACGCGCTCGGCCTGGGCCACGATCTGGGCGCCCAGCGGGGTCACGGAGACCTCGGAACCGCCGCGCTCGAACAAGGTCACCCCGAGCTCGTCCTCGAGTTTCTTGATGGCGACGGAGAGGGTGGGCTGGGCCACGAAGCAGGCTTCGGCGGCATGGCCGAAGTGCTTGGCGCGCGCGACGGCGACGATGTATTTCAGCTCGGTCAGTGTCATGGGGTCTCTAGCACAGGATGGCACGGCTGTTGTGCCGACCATCCTGACACAATGTTGGCATTTAGTCAGCCGGGATTTTCATTCGTTTCATCGAAAGAGGACGGTTGCGCGAATCATAGTCTATATAATTGCCGTGCAGGATTTTCCGCCTGTGTTCTCGCGAGGTACCCCATGTCGTCGACTTTCGGCCCGGCGGAAGCCCAGGCCTATATCCACAAGCTGCTGACGGTGATGCACCACCAGGGTGGCTCCGATCTGTTCATCTCCAGCGATTTCCCTCCCAGCATGAAGCACCAGGGCGCCATGAAGCCCCTGAGCCAGCAGCGCCTGTCCGGCGAAGTCACGCGCGCGCTGGCGCTGTCGCTGATGAACGAACGCCAGCGCGCCGAGTTCGAAAACGAGATGGAATGCAACTTCGCGATCTCGCTGCCCGGCGTGTGCCGCTTCCGCGTCAACGTGTTCGTGCAGCAGCAGAGCGTCGGCATGGTGGTGCGCACGATCGCCTCCGAGATCCCGAACTTCGAGAAGCTCGACCTGCCCGAAGTGCTCAAGGACGTCGTGATGACCAAGCGCGGACTGGTGCTGGTGGTCGGCGGTACCGGTTCCGGCAAGTCCACCACGCTGGCGGCCATGATCGATTACCGCAACAGCCACTCGGCCGGCCACATCATCACCGTGGAAGACCCGGTGGAATACGTCCACAAGAACAAGAGCTGCCTGGTCACGCACCGCGAGGTCGGCGTGGACACGCACTCCTGGCACAACGCCCTCAAGAATACGCTGCGCCAGGCGCCGGACGTGATCCTGATCGGCGAGATCCGCGACACCGAGACCATGGAGCACGCGATCGCCTTCGCCGAGACCGGTCACCTGTGCCTGGGCACCCTGCACGCGAACAATGCCAACCAGACGCTCGACCGTATCATCAACTTCTTCCCGGAAGAGCGCCGCAACCAGTTGCTGATGGACCTGTCGTCGAATTTGCGTGCGGTGGTCTCGCAGCGCCTGGTGCGCCTTGAAGACGGCAAGGGCCGCAAGGCGGCGATCGAGATCCTGCTGAATACGCCGACCATCGGCGAGATGATCCTGAAAGGGAACTTCCAGAACATCAAGGAGATCATGCACAAGTCGCGCGAGCTCGGCATGTGCACCTTCGACGGGGCCTTGTACGAGTTGTACAACCAGGGCCACATCGGCTACGACGAAGCGATCCGCAACGCCGATTCGGCCAACGGCTTGCGCCTGCAGATCAAGCTGTCGGGCGAGCGCAAGGGCCCGGACGGCGGCGCCGGCCAGGCCGGCGCGCTGTCGATGGCAATCGAGGAAGACACGCAAGACGACGCACCCAGCACCGAAAAAACCTGAGAAGAACCGTATGCCCGCATTCGAAAACAAGATCTGCACGCGCGCCGAGCTGGCGCAGCGTATCGCCGCATTGCCCAAGCCGGTGGTGCTGACCAACGGGGTGTTCGACATCCTGCACCGCGGCCACGTGACCTATCTCGCGCAGGCGCGCGAACTGGGGGCCTCGCTGGTGGTGGCGGCCAATACCGACGCTTCCGTGAAACGCCTGGGCAAGGGCGACGACCGCCCGCACAATACCCTGGCCGACCGCATGGCGGTGCTGGCATCGCTGGAATCGGTCAGCCTGGTGGTGGACTTCGACGAAGACACCGCGCTCGAGGTGGTGCTGCAGGCGCGCCCCGAGATCTATGCCAAGGGCGGCGACTACGACATGACGCGGATTCCGGAAGGACAGGCGGTGCTGGCCTACGGCGGGCGGGCGGTGGCCATCGATTTCGCGCACGACCGCTCGACGACGAAACTGGTGGCGAAGATCAGGGGCTGAATCAGGGGCCGGACGCCGCCCCTTGCAATACATTGCCCGACGTGGCATCGGCGCCTCCGGCCCGATACACCACCCCCGTCCTCCTGCCGGCCGCCGGATTTGCGCGGCTTGCCATTGCTCGCTTGCAGGGGCGGCACCGTGTCCACGGCGCCGAATCCGGTTCCGCTATCAGCCACCACGCCGCCTTGCGAATAACCGCCTGTATTTATTCATTTTCATGAGCTTCGCTTCGGACGTGCTTGTGAAAAATCTTCGAATTGAATAAATAAGGATGAAATCCGGGATCGAAATTAAAAGGTTTTTATAAACGAAAGAATTCGATCGTGATCATTGAATCGCAAGAATTTTGTATTTAAAAGATATTCAGTTAAAAATCAATGACTTGGAATATTGAAATTTGAAATAATTGACGGTTTATAAAATATTTTCATATTGAATCGGATGGGGAATTTCACGAAATAGAAAATCTTTCTTTCAGTAAATACAACAGGTGTGATCAATTGTTCAATTCTGTGCGCTGTTTCTTTGATTTTTTATTAACCGGATTCAAAAAAAGAGACGATTTTGAACAAATGTGGTTGCATTGGAGAATTCGAGATATTAGTATCGATTTCCTGAAAAAGGCAAACCGTGCGAAAGCACGGGACGCAAAGTCACGGTCTACCGGGAGCTATCGCCCCAAGACGGCAGGACTGCCAGGTGTTCATTGTGCTTCCGGACCACGTATTTAGTGTGTCCTGCAAGCACATGGGCTCATGTGGCAGCCCTGTTGGAACCACTTAACAGGAAATGCAATGAGCACATTCAATCCCAGTCTCTCGCTGCGCGCCCTGACGCTCGCAGTCCTTGGCGCCAGCGCCGCCTTCCCCGCGGTCGCCGCCCAGCCCAATGATGAGCTGCTCGTGAAGGGACGCGTGCTGGTCGAAGTCCGCGACGGCGTTACCAACGATGCGCTCGGCAAGATGATCGAAGCGCCCGGCCACAAGCGTTACAAGCTCGGCCAGAGCGGCATCTACATCGTCGACCTTCCGGCGAATGCCTCCGAGCGTGCCGTACTGGCGCGTCTGCAACACAACCCCCATGTGAAATCGGCCGAGCAGGATCGCCTGGTGCCGAGTACGCTCGCGGTCAACGATCCTTACGTCGGCAGTGCCTGGCACCTCGGCAAGATCGGCGCGCCGGCGGCCTGGGACCTCGCGCAGGGCAGCGGCGTGACGGTCGCGATCCTCGACTCGGGCATCGACGCCGCCCATCCCGACCTGGCGCCAAACCTGGTCGCCGGCTACAACGTGTATGACGCGAATACCAACCTGGCCGATGTCTGCGGTCACGGCACCTCGGTCGCCGGCGCCGCCGCCGCGGTGAACAACAATGCCCTCGGCGTGGCCGGGATCGCCGGGCGCGCGCGCATCATGCCGGTGCGCGTGGCCTACAAGAAGGCGACGGACGGCGGCTGCTACGCCGCCTACAGCACGGTCGCCAACGGCCTCATTTATGCTGCCGACCATGGCGCCCGCATCGCCAACGTCAGCTACGGCGGCGTGACGACCAGTTCCTCGGTGACCAGTGCGGCCAACTACATGAAGTCCAAGGGCGGCCTGGTGTTCGTTTCCTCGGGTAATACCGGCACCGACCAGGGGTATGCGCCCAACAGCGCCATGATCGTGGTCGGCGCCACCGACAGCTACGACAAGCGCGCCAGCTGGTCGAGCTATGGCAGCTTCGTGGCGCTTACCGCACCCGGCAGCGGCATCTGGACCACCCGGATGGGCAACAGCTATGCTGCAGTGAACGGCACTTCGTATGCGAGCCCGGTGGCCGCCGGCGTGGCCGCCTTGATGATGGACGCCGCCCCGACGCTCAGCAACAGCCGCATCGAAAGCCTGCTGTATTCGACCGCGATGGACCTCGGCACGGCCGGCCGCGATGCGTACTACGGCTACGGCCGGGTCAACGCCGCCGCCGCGGTGCAGGCCGCGCGCGGCGACGCGCCCGCCATCGATAGCACCGCGCCGACCGCCGCCATCGCGGCCCCGCTCGGCAGCAGCACGGTGTCCGGCCTGGTGGCCGTCGATGCCAGCGCCAGCGACAACGTCGGCGTGACGCGCGTCGACCTGCAGGTGAACGGCACCACGGTGGCCAGCGATACCAGCGCGCCGTATGGCTTCAGCTGGAATTCGGCAGGCGTGGCGAACGGGATGGCCAGCCTGGTGGCCGTCGCCTACGACGCCGCCGGCAACGCGGGCCGCTCGGCGAGCGTGGCGGTCAATGTCGCCAACACCACGACCACGACGCCGTCGGCGACCTCGGACACGATTGCGCCGGTAGTCAGCATCGCCAATCCGGTTGGCGGCGCGGTGTCGGGCAACGTCAAGGTCAGCGTGAATGCGAGCGACAACCTGGGCGCGGCGGCATTGTCCCAGCAGCTGCTGGTGAATAATGTGGTGGTGGCGCAG